>CADEEC010000118.1 GCA_902826255.1 uncultured Hyphomicrobiales bacterium
AAGCGAGCCTAGGATGGCCCCACCCCCGGGAATCAGGCCAATGGCGAAGCCGAAAACTGAGCCGCGCGCGATGGCGCCGGCCGCCTCCCGCCAATCCTGCCGGCTTGGGAGCAACCGACCGATCTTCGTGCTGAGCAGTTTGAACGCGCCTTTTTGCTCGAGGTTGTAGAGGATCTCGCCGAGACCGAAGAGGCCCATCAGCATGGGTACAAGTTCGATGCCGTCGGCAACCTGCATCGAGCCGAAGGTAAAGCGCTCCACTCCAGTGACAGTGTCGATGCCGACTATGCCCAGAAGCAACCCCAGCAGCACCATGCAGATGCCACGCACCGGCGAACCGCCCGATAGAGTCGCACTGAGCGCAAGGCCGAACACCGCGAGCGCGAAGTATTCGGGTGGGCCAAATGAGATCGCCACCTTGGCAAAGGCCGGCCCCACGAGACCCAGCGCGAACACCGAAAGCGTACCAGCGATGAACGAGCCGATCGCGGCGATCGCGCGCGCGGGGCCGGCGCGGCCTTGACGCGCCATCTCGTAGCCGTCGATGCAGGTGATGACGGAAGCGGCTTCGCCGGGGACCTTCAGTAGAATGGAGGTGGTTGAGCCGCCATACATCGCACCGTAGTAGATCGACGCCAGCATGATGATGGCGCCGAGAGGATCTCCCACCTGGTAGGTGACCGGCAAGAGCACCGCGATGGTGGTCACCGGCCCAAGCCCGGGCAGCACGCCCACCAGCGTGCCCAACACCGAACCAATGAAGGCGTAAAGCAGATTGTGAGGCAGAAGCGCGAGGCTCAGCCCGTATCCAATCTGTTGCAATGCGTCGATCATAGCCAAGTGGGCAGCAGGGGCATGGGAACATTGAGCAGGATGTCGAACACGATGGTCCCTGCAGTGGTCAGGCCGACACCGAGAAGAATGCAGCGCAGCCAGCCCTGTCGATGGAACAAGCGCACCCACGCGACGACCAGCATGAAGGTAGGCAGGAGGAAGCCGACATAAGGCAGCACAGCCGCGTAGGTGCAAGTCAGCACGATCGCAGCCAAAGGCATCGCCCGGAACGGTTCCTCCTCAGGCACGCGTTCGCGCAGCACTACGACAAGCAACGGCAGCAGCAGGGACGCGGTCGCAAACGGGAGAAGGCCGGGGCCCGGACCGTCCTCGGTCCAGAACCCCAACCTGCGAGCACCGACGGCGAATCCTATCGCGACACCCGCCAACAGGAGGGTGGCGATCGGTGTCGGATAGAGGAGGCGCGCCAACATTCAAGGCCCGCCCTTATTTGGTCTTGATATCGGAGACTAGCTGCTTGGCGAGCTCGTACTCGCCCTCGACCAGCTTCTTCACCTCGGCACCTGGCAGGTCGACAACCTCCATGGCGAGACGCTGCATCGTCTCATGGAACGCCTTGTCGGCAAGCGCTTTGCGGAACGCTCCTTCGAGCTTGGCGCGAATGGGTTCAGGCAGACCGGCCGGCGCGATAATCGCCTGCACCGAGCGCAGCGACTTGTAGCCAAGCTCGCTCAGGGTCGGAACGTCCGGGTAGGACTTGGCGCGCTTCGGCGTGGTCACCGCCAGCAACCGCACTTGCTTGTCCTCGACGAACGGCGCCCAGACCGACGTCTCCATTATGAAATCGACATGCCCGCCGAGCAGCGCAGGAGCAGACGCAGCCGAACCCTGCTGGGGTACGTGTACGAATTTCGCGCCCGAGAAGCGTTGCAGCGCTTCAGTCGTCAGATGCTGGGTGGTACCTACGCCAGCGGTTCCATACTTGAGCTTGCCCGGGTTCGTCTTGCCTTCGGCGACTATATCGCCCAGCGTCTTGTAGGGCGACTTGTCCAGCACTGCGACGCCGATGACGTTATCACCGTAGTAGCTGATGTAGGAGAAGTCATTGATGGGATGGAACGGCAGTTGACGCCCCTGCAGCGCGACCAGATAGGCGGTGCTGGATAGCGTCCCGATCGTGTATCCGTCCGGATTGGCCTTGGCGAGTTCCGCCATGCCGATGGTCGTGGATGCGCCGGGGCGGTTGATGATGACGATCGTCTGTCCCAGATGCGCTTCCGCCGCTTTGGCAAGAACACGTGCGGTCTGGTCGGTGCTGCCGCCGGCTGCCCACGGCACGATCATTGTGATCGGTTTCTCAGGATATTCTGCGCGGGCGGGGTCGGAGAGCATTGCTGCGCTCGCCAGACCCATGGCTGCAATCTGCAGGGCGAACTTTGATAACCTCATAGCTGATCCCTTTGTTGATCGGTTTTCAGTCACTTATCGATTGGGAAAAAGACCTTCCGCCTTCAGCAGGCTGACGGCTTTTCCGATATCTGGCGGCAGCACCAGAGACTCCGGCTGCACTCTAGCGGTGACATCCGGATCCTTGAGGCCGCCGGCGGTCAGCAACACGGCAACGGTGTCGTTCTTGGCGATCGTGCCGGTGCCGCGCAGGTGCTCGACAGCAACCACGGAAGCGGCGGACGTCGCTTCCACATAAAGTCCGTCCTTGGCGGCGAGCTGCTGCTGCCAGCGCAGCATGTCGTCGTTGCCGACCGTAACGGCGGTGCCGCCTGATCGCCGTAGAATGTTGACGGCTTGATAGGTACCGCGCGTCGCGCCGATCGACACCGCAACGGTGTCAACAGTCTTGGGCATATCGGGAAGCGCATCGGCGCCGCTCGCAAGCGCGGAGCCGAGGGAGCCATAGACTTCGGCCGCGACCATGCGGGGCATCCGGTCGGTCCAGCCGAACGCCATCATGTCCTCGAACCCCTTCCACATTCCGACCAGGGCGTCGCCGTAGCACACCGGCAGCACGCACCAGTCAGGCACCTGCCAGTCCAATTGCTCGACGATCTCGTAGGCGAGCGTCTTGTAACCCTCGATGCCATACGGATTGCTGCCGACGACCGGCCCGAAGAACGGCGATGTCGGGAACCAGCCGTACTGGCGGACCGCCATCTCCATCAGGGTCCAACGGTCCGGCTTGTTCTCGACGGCAACCACCTTGGCACCATAGGCGCGCATCTGCGTGACCATGGCGCCGGCGGTGCCCTTGAAGGTGAAGATCACGCAAGGCAAGCCAGCCTTTGCGGCGTATGCGGCAGCCGCTGCGCCGGCATTGCCGGATGAGCTGGAGACAATCACCTCGGCGCCCATTTTCTTTGCCGCCGAGACTGCGAGGCACGCGAGTCGATCTTTGAAAGACCAGGTCGGGTTGCGCGACTCGTCCTTTCCGAACACGCGCGGCATACCGAGCAGTCCGCCGGCGCCACCCAGGTGATGTAGGGGCGTGCTGCCTTCGTCGAGGCTGACAGCTTCCGCCCTGGTGACGGGGAGTAGGTCTCCATAGCGCCAAAGCCCACGCCCCGCGTCGACTCCTGGCTTCGGCCGCGTACTCCTCAGTCCGTCCTCATAGACGACGGTCAAATTGCTGCGCGCCACTGTTCGGCACGCCGGACAGTCCTCCGCATAGTGGTCCGCAGGGTAGCGGGCCGCACATCGGGTGCATTGGAGAGCGACCGCCCGGGCCATCAGACGACCCGGAGCTTTGTGCTGCTGAGCATGAAGGAATCCACGCCGTCCTTGGTGATGACGAGCGTGTCCTCGACTTGCAATCCGCCAAAGCCCATCTCGTAGTAGGGAGTCTCGACGCAGATCACCATGCCCTCTTCGAACATCGCCGTATTGGACGGCGCGATGTCGGGCGCGTCATAGCCGTCGAGTCCAATGCCGTGTCCGACATGGCTGCGACGGTAGTGTGGAATGCCTTCGCGACGCACAGTCTCGACGGAGGCTTCAAAGACGTCGCAGGCGCGCACACCCGGCTTGATCATCTCGATCGCGCGATCAAGGCCGACGCAGATCGCACGATGGTACTGGACCAGTTTCTTGGTCGGCTCTCCGAGCACGCCGTTGCGTGCAATATCAGCGCGATAGTGGCCGTAGCGACCACCGACGTCGAAACGGATGATATCACCCTGCTTTAGTGCATATTCAGAAGGCTGGACGTTGGTCATCGCACTACGTGCGCCGAAACCAATGCAACCGAGCACGGGCATACCGCCTTCGTTGATGGTGGTGCCGTGGAAAGCGCGGGCGAGGTCCATTTCAGTCGCGCCCTCGCGCGCGACTGCCAGCGCCGCCTGGATCGACTTGTCGGCAATCTGCGCCGACTTGCGCAAACAGGCGACCTCCTCAGGAGTCTTGATGGCGCGGGCAAAGCGGAAGACGTCCGCGGCACGCACCAGTTTGGCGTTCGGCAGCGCTTCGGCAAGCTTGTCCCAATACTGCGGCAGGATGCCGATTTCGTCGACGCCAATGGTCGCCTTGTCGAGGCCGCGATCCTTGATCGCGCGCACGAGACAGGACACCGCGTCGCTGTCCTCCTGTTGTGCCAGCAGTTGCTCGATCCGCAAGTCATGTGCGCCGAGCGCGACATCTGGGGTGCGGTCGACGATGAAACGACCGTAGCGGCGGACGTCCTTTACCCACACTGACGGATCCGCAACGAGATCGATGAGACCGGTGCTGGCCATCACAGCCGGCTCGCCCCGGCCCGGCCCCGGCGTCAGCACGTAGGCCTGCGGGCCACGCCGGATCCACTGGCTCATCGCCCAGAAACCGCTCGAATAAGTGACGTTCTCCGGCATCGTCGCCACGATGGCGTCGAGCCCATCCTTCTTCATGCGCGCAAACAAGCGCTCCTGGTTCATCAACATGATGCCTGCGTCTTTCCTAGCTTGACTGGAGTGCAGATCGGGATGTGCGCAACATGGCGGCGGGCGCCGCGCCGAGGCGGCGGGATATGCGTTGCGCGGCGCCGACCACGATGTGGCAGAGATTGTCGATGCCGTCGCTGTGGAGCTGATGGCGCGGGACCGCGCCGCTGACAGAAGCAACCGCCTGCCCACTGGCATCACGTATGACCGCACCGGCGGCAAACACGCCTTCGATGTTCTCTTCGTCGGAGACGGCGTAGCCGGTGCGGCGGACCTCTCTGATTTCCTCCATGAATTCGTCGAGGGTCGTCTTGGTTTTTGGCGTCAGCCGCTGGAACGGCTCCGATCCCAGTATCGCGGCGATCTCGGTGTCCGGTAGCTCCGCCAGCAACACTTTTCCGAAAGCAGTGGAATGAAGCGACGCACTCGATCCCTGTGTGCTCGTGATCGCTATGGGGCCCTTGCTCTGCAGTGCCTCAAGGTAAACAACCGAGGCGCCGCGCAATACACCAAGATAAGCGTTGATCTGATCGCGCTCCGCCATCGTGCGCAATTCCGGCAGGCTGACGGCATGCAGGTCGCCGTGCGCGAGGTAGCTACGCCCGACCTGAAATGCTCTGTAGCCAACCCGGTACTTCTGCCCGCCCGGCCCGCGCTCGACGTAGCCGCGGTCGCACAGCGTGTTGATCATCCGCTGCACGATGCTCGCAGCAAGGTCGAGCTCGCGGGCGATTTCGCGCACACCAAGCTCTTGTCCGGCGCCAAGCAGGTCGAGAACCGCTAGCGCACGGTCCGCCGACTGGCTCACGTTCCGATCTCCTGCTTTGTTCCTATTATCGGAACACAGTTCCATTTTCATGTCGTCATTGCTACCGGACCTGTTGTAGGAGTCAAGACACGGAGTTTTCAGAGGGAACTGGCCGCATCCCTGGCCTGCCCGCGCCGACAAAAATGGAGAGCTACGATATGTGCGTTGGGCCAAAGACGTCCTTGGGCCGAATAACGGTGTGGGCGCTGGTGATTGCGGGCGTCGTTCTGGCGGCGGCCAATCCGGCCAGAGCCTCATTTCCCGAGCGACCGATCACCATGATTATTCCGTGGCCCGCTGGTGGCTCGTCTGACCAGACGGTCCGGGCCTTCAGCAAGGCTGCAGAAGCACATCTTGGCCAACCGATCGTGGTGGTGAACAAGCCCGGCGCGGCCTCGACCATCGGCTTGAGCGAACTCAGCACGGCCAAGCCCGACGGTTATACGATCGGACTGCTGACCAGCACCGCGTATCTGCTGCCGCTCACCGGCCGCAAGGTTCCCTACAGTATGCCCGCAGGCTTCTCGTACGTGACCTACATGGGCGACAACGTGATCGGTGTCGTGGTCCGTGCCAATAGCCGATGGAAGACGGTCCAGGACCTGATCGCCGAAGGAAAGAAGAATCCGGGGACTCTCAAGTACGCAACTGGCGGTGTCGGGACCTACCAGCATATGAGCGCCGAAGCGCTCGCCAAGACCACAGGCGCGAAGTTCATCCATATCCCGCAGAAGGGCTCGGCAGAATCATTGCCCGCGCTGCTGGGCAATCATGTCGACTTCATCACAGAGACGTCGATCTGGGCGCCGTTTGTTGAGTCGGGCGAGTTGAGCGTTCTTGCCGTCACCACTGAGACTCGGCCCGAAGGACTTGAGAAAGTCCCGACCATGAAGGAGCTCGGCGTTGCGTCGCTGCGTTCCTTCCAAATCATCGGCGGGCCTGCCGGGATGTCGGAAGATGTCCGTCTCAAGCTCGAAGAGGCATTCCGCAAAGCGTCCAAAGACAAGTCGTTCCTGAACATCATGGCCCAGCTGAAGATGATGCCGGTCGATATGGCGGGTAACACAGTCGAGAGCTTCATCCGTGCTCAGATGAAGACAGCCGAAGAGCTCATCTCGCAGCTACAAATCCCTGCGGCGAAGTGACGAAACAGCGCCACGGCAACTGCCGGCGCATAGCGATGCGCCGGCAAGCTCCATCTCCGCTCTTGCACACGAAGTCACCATGAAATTCAGCGTCTGTTTGCCTACTGGTTTCGAGGGCCTCATCCATTCGATCCCATTTGTAAAACCGGATGACTTCGTCCGCCTGGCGCAACTGTGCGAACGGCTCGGCTATGATTCCGTGTGGGGCAACGATCACATCACCACACAGCACTATGTGCGTGAGCTGTTCCCCAATACGCCTCCAAACTTCTACGAGCCTCTGATCACCATGAGCATGATCGCGGGGGCCACAACGACGCTGCGCCTCGGCACCGCCCTGTTGGTCCTGCCGATGCGCGAGCCCGTCTACCTGGCAAAGCAAATATCGACGCTCGACCAGCTTTCCGGCGGCCGCTTTACCCTGGGGGTTGGCATCGGCGCGTACAAGGAGGAATTCAACGCCCAGAGCCCTCGACTCGTTGAGCAGGGCGCGCGACGCGGCGACATGATGGACGAGGCTCTCGACGCGCTGCATCGTCTTCTCACCGAACAGAAGTGCAGTTTTGACGGCAAGCATTATGCATTCCGCGATATCGAGATGCTCCCCAAGCCCGTTCAGCGTTTCCCAATCTATGTAGGCGGCCACAATCTCGAAGCCGTGGAGCGGGCCGCGCGATGGGGCAGCGGCTGGCTTCCTGCTTGGCGGCCGATGCAGGAAATGAAGGATCGCATAGCGCTGCTGCGCGAACGCACGATTGCAAATGGCAGGCAGCCGGGAGCAGTCGAGGTCGCGCCGCAGTTTTCCGTCACCATCGCGAACACGGTTGAGGAGGCCGAAGCCAAACATATGGCCAGCGGCCTCGTGGCACACCGCAAGTCCCTTGCCTATACCGGCCGCGACCTCAGCCAACAGCTTGCGATGAACCTCGTGGGTTCACCCGAAGCCATCCTCGAGAAAGTGGACCGCCTGCGTGGCATTGGAGTCGACCACTTCTGTGCCCTGATCTTCCCGACCGACACAATCGAAGAGATGCGAGAACAGGTCGAGTGGTTTGCCGAAGCGGTGCTCAAGGTCGCAGCTCCCTCACGTGCTCCGTGAGAGACGATAGCTCAGCATCCGTAGCGGTCAGAAAAACTGCAACTCACTCGTCACACGCCCTGCGTCACAGGCAGAACGTGTAGACCACGGAGCGCTCAGCCGGTGATTTTCAATCGGCTTTTGCGGTTCGATGCGCATGTTCGCAACCGCTCGAACGCGCAGGCTCTGGCGCGATGCGCGCCGCCACACGCCCTGCCTTGGGTGTTGGGCGTGCTCCCCCTGCAGTCTCATTCCGTGAAAGAGAGGAAGCCGGCGTTGTCGCCCGCCGGTCATCCCTCTCGGATCATTGAAGTGATCGCCGATTGTAGGTCCGAACGCTCGACTACTTCAGGAATCGGCCATCCGCTACTTTCGCTGGATCGATATTGACGGTTGCCGGGATCTCGCCCATGCGTTGCAACCACTTGGCTGTGACAGCGACAGCCTCCTGAGATACAACCCCATCCTTCGAGACGGCAGGCAATACGCGCTGCAGAATCTTTTCGACGCCCGGCTGCTTTTTCAGTTCATCGGGCAGAGCTGCCAGAACGTCTGCGGGTGAATGCGCCGCTATCCACTTGAGCGCATTAACATGGGCAGCAACAACCGCCTTGGTCAGTGCGGGATTCGCGTCCACGAACTCACGGCGAGCGATCAACGCGACCGTGGGGTGCGGCCCCTTGAAGGTGGCTATGGTGGTTTTCCGGTCGTGAAGATCGACCATGATGCGTGCGAGCCCTTCATCCAGGATACGTGACAACGTGGGCTCGCTTGCCACGAGGGCGTCAACGCGCTTGGCGCGGAGCGATGGCAGCCAGCCCGAAATGCCGCTGGTCGACCGGAATGTCACGTCGTCCGCACCGAGCCCCGCCGTGTCTGCAATCGCGAGGGCTATCATATGATGGCCTGAACCCAGGCCAACTACGCCTATGGCTTTCCCTTTGAGGTCCTTCGGCAACTTGATGTCCGGCAGATCCGATCGCACGACCAGGGCTGCGGTAGGGCTGTCCATCATCGCAGCCAGAACCACGAGGTCTTTATTTTCGGCCTGGGCCTTTATGGCGTGCTGCACGTAAGCGATGGCAAAGTCGTAGTCGCCTGCAATTAGGCCAAGAATGGCCGGCGTGGTGGTGGGTGCATAGGTGACGTCGACGGGACGTTTGATCTCCTTTTGCAACGCCTCGAAGGAGACATTGCGGGCGACCAGAAACGGCAACCACGTGAACGATGGCGTAGACGCCATCACCATGCGCAAAGGCTTGTCCTGACTTACTGCAGGTCCGACGACCGTTGTGGCGCCGATAACAACTGCTGCAAGCAACAAGGCTACTTTCAAAGATTTCATCAGTTACTCCTCGTAATGTGACTCGCATTTCCCATGCACGTTGCCGTTCCGTGCACGCTACCCTGACCCTGCGCCGTTCGTGTTTGTCTCGGGCCGCCAGCGCAGAACGCGAGCCTCGAGTTTGCGCAAGCCGTAGTCGACCAGCACCGCCGCGGCCAACAACAGTGCGAGCCCTGCAAATACCTCGCGGATGCGCAGGCGGGACTGACCTTGAAGAATCAGAAAGCCGATACCGCTGTCGCCGCCAATGTATTCACCGACAACGGCACCGATGATGGCGAAGCCAACACTTGCGCGCAGGCCAGCCAGGATCCAAGCCATGGCTGACGGCAGGTAGATGTTGCGAGCAAGGTCCGTCCATGTCGCCCCCCACAGCCTCGCACGGTCGACGAGCTCCTGTGGAACCTGGCGCAAGCCATTGTAGGTGTTGAGGTAGCACAGGAAGAGAATGAAGGTGGCCACGAGTAGGATCTTCGGCTCGATCCCAAAGCCGAACCAGACGATAAACAGAGGTGCCAGTGTCAATCGCGGGAAGGCATTGAGCACGGCCATGAAAGGCTCGAGGACCTGGGCAACGCGCGGGAGGAACGCCAATGCAAAACCGAGCAGCACGCCGATCGTGGTACCGATAATGAATCCGATTGTTGCTTCGAGAAACGTTATCCCTACATTTCCGAAAATTCGGCCAGCCCAGAACCAATCGCGTATGACCCCGCCGACCTCGGAAGGGGAGCTGAAGAAGAAGGGTGAAAGGAAGCCCAGCCTCGCGGCAACTTCCCAAAGTAGCAGCGCCGACCCAACGACCAATACACGCCCGAAGGGACCGCCCAACCAATCACTGGCATTGCTCATGGTCAGCCTCGCCATGCCATGGCGCGCTTCTCCACACGCGTCAGGAAGCGATCAAGGGGAGTGACAGTCAGGAGAATGACTATGAGACCCGCCATGACGGCGTTTGGGTCGTTCAGCGACTGTGCCGTGGCAATCAGCGAACCAAGGCCAACATTGGCACCCAGATATTCGGCGACGATGGCTCCCAGGAAGGCGAAGCCGACTGAAATGCGCAAACCCGACAGAATCCAAACCACCGATGCCGGCACGTAAATCTCGCGTACGAGCCCAAGCCGACCTGCGCCCATGACGCGTGCTCGATCGATAAGCGCGGAAGAAACGTTACGGAGCCCGGCGTCCACGTTGAAGTAGACGATGAAGAAAACGACGACCGTGACGAGAGCAGCCTTCGAGGTGATTCCGAGTCCGAACCACACCATGAATATTGGTGCAAGCACGATGCGCGGAACAACTGCAAAGACTCCGATCAGCGGATCCAGCAACCGGCGCAGAAACGGAATGAACGCCAACGTAAATGCTGTTGTTGCGCCCAACAACGAGCCAGCGACGAAACCCAGAAGCGCTTCCAGCGCTGTAATGCCGAAATGATGAAAAATCTCTCCACTGATAGTCAACGACCAAAGGCGTTCGGCAACAAGGGCGGGACTGCCCACCACATCGCTCAGTATCGGGCTGCGGTCTGTTGCGAGCCACCACAAGAGCAGCAACCCGGCAAGCACCGACACTTGCCAGATGCGGACTGTTAGCGTGGTCATTCGGGGCTACTCACGCTCATACCAGCCGCCTGCCGCTCCTGTTGGTAGCCAGCCATCACTTCGTCACGCATATCCTCCCAAAGGCGCGTGTAAAGCCCGTGGAAATCAATGTCGCTACGGATGTCGAGCACGTTTCTTGGACGCGGCAGCGGGATAGGATAAACACCCTTCACCCGGGTTGGCCGCGCGCTCAGCACGACAACGTTGTCCGAGAGGGCGATGGCTTCCTCGAGATCATGTGTAATGAAAACGACGGTCTTGCGCTCGCGTTGCCAGATGGCCATCAGCTCGTCTTCCATAAGGCTGCGGGTCTGCACGTCGAGCGCACTGAAGGGCTCATCCATCAATATGACGCGGGGACTGGCCACCAAGGTGCAGGCCAGAGAAACCCGCTTGCGCATTCCGCCAGACAGCTGGTGTGGAAATGCGTTCTCAAAGCCGGAGAGCCCTACGATGCGTATCCATTCTCTGGCGTGCTTGTCGCGCTCAGCGCGGGGCCTGCCCTTGAATTTCAGCGGAAGGCCGACATTGTCCAGCACGGTTCGCCACGGCAGAAGCGCGTCGACCTGGAACATGTATCCGACGTCGGTGCGGATCCCGGTAACCTTTGATCCGTGCACAAAGACCTCACCGCCGACCGGCGGTGAAAGACCAGAGATCAGACGGAGCAGTGTGGACTTGCCGCATCCCGAGGGACCGACGACAGAGACGAATTGGCCGTCCGGTATGCTGATGGACACGTCCTCGACAACAGGCAGGAAGTTGGCGCCCTGCCCGAAGCCATGCCGAATCGATCGCAATTCGACTGCCGGAACCGTTGCTTCTCGATCAGCTATGTTGAGATGCTGGTCGGTGGTCACGCTTGGCTCGCTCATTGTGTTACGCCATCACACCATCGGCCAGATCGATGCGACAACATCTTCAAGGCCTGTGCGCTTGATGAGCGATTTGGCGCGATCGGCAGCCTCTTCGTAGAGGTCCTGCTCGTTGAGGGTGAGAACCTTGCCGCCCTGCATCAGCACCTTGCCATCGACAATGACCGTATCAGCACAACCGCCATGCGCGCAGTAGACTAGATTGGCGATCGGGTTATGGACCGGTTGCCACTCGGGTCGCATGATGTCGAGCAGAGTGACATCGGCCTTCTTACCGACCTCGAGTGAGCCAAGGTCCTTGTCCCACAACATGCAGCGTGCGCCGCCCATCGTGAGCATTTCGACCGCGGCCTCTGGGCGTAGAACCTTTGGATGCAGTCGTGCCTCATGCAGCCCGCCAACGATGAGGAACGCTTGCCGGATGGCATCAAGATAGTTGCTCGACATGGCGGAATCAGACCCAAGCGACAGGGCCAATCCAAGCTCCAGCATCTCGGGCGTCTTGCCGTGGCTGATGTTGCCCATTGCCTGATGCATGGATGCACTCGGCGACAAGGAGATCTTGACGTCG
>CADEEC010000119.1 GCA_902826255.1 uncultured Hyphomicrobiales bacterium
GCGGACGGCCGCTGGCGGATCTTCATTTTCGCCGATGCGCAGGTGCCGTCCGCATCGTCGTCACGGGTGCGGTCTCTGTGCGAGTTCCTTGGCGAGTCGCCGGCCTCTCCGGTGCGGCGGCATACGCCGGCCGGCGCCGATATCGATTCCGTGATCGACGTGCGTGCTGTCTTCCAGCAGGGCCATCGCCAGCTCGACCTTGGGGCCATGCCGCGGCTCCTGCTGCCCGCCAAAGGACGGTACGCGCTGCAGGACTATGAGAAGATCTTCTGCGCGGATCAGGCGGCAGGCGCCGACATCTTCGACATGCGCCGCATCGACCGGCAGCGGGGCTGCGCCGTCGTCGTGCGCCCCGATCAGTATGTCGCCGGCGTTTTCCCGCTCGATGCCTTCGACGAGCTTGCGGCCTTCTTCGGCGGCTTCATGCTGGATGCCGCTAGCGCGCGGGCTTCCGGTCGCTGACGCCGAGATAGCGCTCCAGGATCGCGCGGTTGTCCCGCAAGGCCTCGCTGGAGCTGGCATGCACGATGCTGCCGCGCTCGAGAACGATCGCCTTGTTGGTGATGGCCAGAATCTTCTGGGCGTGCTGCTCGACGATGATGCCGGTCACGCCTTCCTCGCGGAACAGCCGGGCCAGAATCTTGAGCAGCTCCTGCACGATGATCGGCGCCAGCCCTTCAGTCGGCTCGTCCAGGAGGATCAGCTTGGGATTGAGGACCAGCGCGCGAGCGATGGCCAGCATCTGCTGCTCGCCGCCCGACAGCTGGTTGCCGAGGTTGGTCCGGCGCCGTTCCAGCGCGGGAAACATCTCCCAGACCCGCGCAACGTTCCAGGGCCCCGGCCGGGCGACGGCGGTCAGGTTCTCCTCGACGGTGAGCGAGCGGAAGATGTTGCGCTCCTGCGGGACCCAGCCGATGCCGGCCCCGGCGCGCTGATGCGGCGCCAGACGGGTGATGTCGCGGCCGCAGAGCGCGATCGAGCCGGCGAAGCGCCGGGTGACGCCGACGATGGTGTTGATCAAGGTGGTCTTGCCGGTGCCGTTGCGGCCGAGAAGCGCCAGCGACTGGCCTTCGTCCAGGGACAGCGAGACACCGGAGAGGACCTGCCCCTCCCCGTAGCCGGCACTGACGCCTTCCAGCCGCAGCAGTTCAGTCATGGCCGGCGTCTCCAAGATAGACGGCCTGAACCCGCGGATCGTTGGCGATCTCCTCGGCGTTTCCTTCCGCGAACATTGCACCGTTGACGAGGACGGAAATCCTCTCCGCGAAGCTGAAGACGAGGTCCATGTCATGCTCAATCAGGAGCACAGAGACGCTCCTTGGAAGCTCGGCGACGGCGGCGAGGATGTCGTGCCGCTCGCTCTCGGGCACGCCGGCGGCCGGTTCGTCGAGCAGCAGAACTTGCGGCTGGCTTGCGAAGGCCACCGCGATTTCCAGCAGGCGTTGCTTGCCGTAGGGCAGGACCGACGTCCGTTCGGTCAGCACGTCCGTCAGGCGAAACCGCTCGGCGACTTCGGCGATGGCCTCGGCGATGCCGGGATGCGAACCCGCCGTGCGCAACCAGTCGTTGCCGCGGCCGAGCCGCTCGGTCATGGCGAGGCCCAACGTGTCGAGGGGGGTCAAAGTGGGAAAGAGCTGGTTGATCTGAAACGTGCGCGCGAGGCCGCGGCGGACGCGCTGGTCCGGCGACAGGCGGGTGATGTCCGTCCCGTGCAGCAGGACCTTGCCGGAGGTGGGCGGGATGACGCCGGTGAGAAGATTGACCAGGGTGGTCTTGCCGGCGCCGTTGGGGCCGATGAGGGCGTGGCGTGCGCCTTCCGCCAATGTGAACGAGACCTCACTGGTTGCCAGCAGGCCACCGAAACGCTTGTTCAAGCCAAGTGTTTGCAGCGCGACGCCCATGCTACGCCCCGCCCGTCGAGGAGCCGGCGGCCTTCGACCCCGTCAACGATTGCCAACGGTTGGTGACGTATTTCTGCACGCTGTGCAGGAGACGCCGTGGACGGTCGCGCCCGATGAGGACGAGTGCAACCAGGATGAGGCCGATCCAGAAATGCCAATACTGGGGCGTGAGAGCCGACAGCCAGTCCTGCAGGAATTTGAAGCCGAGCGCGCCGATCAAGCCGCCGTAGAGGTAGCCGGCGCCGCCGATGATCACCACCAGCATCACATCGGCCGAGCGCTGGAATGACAGGACGTCGAGGCCGACGAACTGCGTCGTTTGCGTCAGCAGCGCCCCGGCAATCCCGGCGTAGATGGCGGCAAACGTATAGATGGCGATGAGCCGGCGCTTGACGGGGATGCCGACGGCAGCGGCGCGCAGCGGGTTGTCGCGGATCGCGGTCAGGGAATGACCGAAGGGCGAGTGGATCAGCCTGCGTGCCAGCAGAAACAGGACGAACAGCACGACCAGGCTGTAGGTGAAGGAGGTGCGCCCATACAAATCGAACTCGAACAGGCCGAGCAGTCGACCCATGGTGATGCCTTGCAGTCCGTCCGCCCCTCCCGTGAGCCACGCAGCCCTGTTGGCGATCTCGCCCAGGAGCAGCGCAACACCGAGCGTAATCATCAGGCGCGTGAGATCGCTGCCGCGCAGCACGAGAAAGCTCGTGATAAAGCCGAGCACTCCGCACGCTGCTGCTGCGGCGAGCAGCCCCAGCAGCGGGTCGCCGTTGACGTGAATGGCGAACAGGCCCGCGATATACGCACCCGCGCCGAGAAACGCGGCGTGACCGAGCGAGACGATGCCGGCATAGCCGAGGATCAGATCCAGGGACAATGCGAACAGCGCCAGGATTGCGATCTCGTTGAGGATGAGGTGCTTGCTCGGCATCAGCAGGCACGCAAACGCCGCCAGCCAGAACGCGATCTCGGGCCATCGCCAGCGGTGACGGCTGAGCAGCAGGTGCGGAACGTTGACGTTGCTCATGCTTGGCTCACCGGGCGCGCGCGAACAGGCCCTGCGGCCGAAGGATGAGAACGACGATCATGAGCGTGTAGATAATGAAGGGCTCAAGCGCGGGGATGTAATACTTGCCGGCGACGTCGGCGATGCCGAGCAGCAGGGAAGCGAGGAAAGGTCCCGTGATGCTGGAGGTGCCGCCGACGGTGACGACGATCAGGAAGTAGATCATGAACTTCAGCGGGAAGTTCGGGTCGAGGCCCAGGATTTCCGCGCCGAGCGCGCCGCCGAGGCCTGCAAGGCCGGAGCCCGCCGCGAACGTCAGGGCGAAGATGGCACCGACATTGATGCCGAGACCCCGCGCAACGCGCTGGTCGTCGACGGCCGCGCGCAGGCGGCTGCCGAAGCGGGTGCTGACGAGTATCCATTGCAGCAAAGCCGCCAACACGCCGCACAGAACGACGATGAACAGCCGGTAGCGGCCGATGCCGGCGCCGGCGATATCAAGCCGTCCCTGCAGATAGTCCGGAAGGGTGATGAACTGCTGCTGGGAGCCCATTACGTAGTCGATCGCCGCCACGGCCATGAAGACGAGGCCGATGGAGAACAGCACCTGGTCGAGGTGGCTCTTGTCGTACATGTGAACGTAGAGCGTGCGCTCGAACAGCAGTCCGAGCGCGGCGCTGGCCAGGAAGGCGATGGGGAGCGCCGCAAGAAACGGGACGCCGGCGCGGCTCGTCAGAACCACGGTGATGTAGCCTCCGGCCATGGCGAAGGCGCCGTGGGCGAGGTTGATGAAGTTCATGAGGCCGAGGGTGACGGAAAGCCCGCATGCGAGCACGAACAGCAGCATGCCGTAAGCGAGGCCGTCGAAGAGGAGCGTCACCATGATGCAAAAGCCCGGCAGAACGCCTGCCGGCTTCCCAGTGCTTGCGGATCGACCGGAGCGGCACGTCCGGACCGGCAGCGGCGCTGCGGCCCGGACGTCGCCACGTGGCAGTGCTACTTCTTCGCCCGGCCCGGGTCCTTCACGGCCTCGAACGTTGCGAACTCGACATTATAGAGCTCGCCGTTCTTGCGCTCGACCCGGCGGATGTAGATGTTCTGGACGATGTCGCGCGTCTCGGGGTCGATGGAGATCGGACCACGGGGGCTTTCCCACTTCATGCCCTTCATCGCCGCGATCAGCTTGTCGCCGTCGGTATCGCCGTTGGTTTTCTTCAGCGCTTCGTAGATGAGGTGCATGCCGTCATAGCCGCCGACGGCCATGAAATTGGGGCGCAGGCCCTTGTTGGCTTTCTTGAAGGCCTCGACGAAGGCCTTGTTGGCCGCCGACTGGTGGTCGGCGGAGTAGAGATGCGCGGTCACTGTGCCGATCACCGCGTCGCCCATGCCGTTCAGGAGATCGTCGTCGGTCACGTCTCCCGGGCCGATGACCTTGATGCCGGTCTTGTCGAGCCCGCGCTCGGTGAACTGCTTCATGAAGGTTCCGCCCTGGCCGGAGGGAACGAACACGAAGATGGCATCGGGCTTGGCGTCGGCGGCGCGTTGCAGGAAGGGTGCGAAGTCGGGCGACGCCAGCGGCACCTTCAGTTCGTCGAGGACCTGGCCGCCGCCGGCGGTGAAGCGCCCCTTGAAGCTGGCTTGTGCGTCGGCGCCCGGAGCGTAGTCCGACACCAGAGTGACGACCTTCTTGATGTTGTTCTCGACTGCCCAGCCGGCGATGATCACCGAGGACTGCGGAAGGGTGAAGCTGGTCCGCACGAAGTAAGGCGAACGCTCGGTGATGATGGAGGTGCCGGCGGCCATGATCACGGCCGGGGTCTTGGACTGGGTGGCCAACGGGCCGATTGCCAGCGCCACCGGGGTCACGCCGAACCCGCCGACGATATCGACCTTGTCGTTGACGATCATCTCCTGGACCTGGCGCTTGGCCGTATCGGGCACGGCGCCGTCGTCCTTGATGATCACCTCGATCTTCTTTCCGGCGACCGTGTCGCCGTGCAATTGCATGTAGAGTTTGACAGCTGACGAGATCTGCACGCCGGTCGATTGCTGCTGTCCCGTCATGGGCAGGGATAGCCCGACCTTGACGGTTTGCTGGGCGTTGGCAGAGGTCGCGAGCAGGGCGGCCGCTGCGGCCGCCACGCTCAAAAGTTTCGCCTTCATGGATGTCTCCTGTGTTGGCTGTTTCAGTTCTGTCCAAGCGTTCTGACGACGCTTTTGTTTCCGTTAAATCCGAACGACTATCCGACACCCTCGGGCAAGCCCTGCCAGATGTCGGAGAGCGTCATGGGGCGGGCAAGAAGTCCCTGTTCGCTGACATACCGGAGCGCAAGCGCGAGGCATGGCTCCAAAGCGTCTTTACCGCGAAGCAACGGATCGCGCACCTGCGGACGCGCGCCGAGGGTCTTGCCGGCATCGAGCATGCGTAGAATCTCGTGTACGGCCTGCGGGTGGGTGTCGGCCAAGTCCTGCCGCACTGCAACCATGTGGTTGATGGGAACGATCCCATGCCGGCTCCAGAACTCCTCGCCGGATGCGGCGGGATCGGGAAACACTGGCCTCAAGCCCGGGTCGGCGGGCACGTCGTTGCCGACGATGATGGCGTCGAGCTTGCCGGCCTTGAGCATGGACACCAGGTCGCTGCCGGGCTCGGCGCGTGTGGCCCACGGGGGATCGCTGTACTCCGCAACATGGGCATCCTCAAACGTTGTCCAACGCACGTCCGCGGCATCGATGCCGTAGCGCTCGCGCAGGATGCCGCGGATCCACATGCCGGTGGTCTGGCTGTAGGCCCGGACGCCGACCCGCTTGCCCTCGAGGTCCTGTGGGCCCCGGATTTCGCCGTCTGCGGCGCACAGCAGCGCGGGTTCCTGGAAGCGGGCGGCAACTATGACGGGCAGCAGCACCAACGGCTTTGCGTATGATTTCGCCTGCAGGAACGTGGCGATGGCGATTTCGCTCACGTCGTATGTCTGCTCGCGCACCATCGGCGCGAAGGCCCGGTTGATGTTCGGCAGGTTGGCAAACTGCAGATCGACGATGGTCGACGACACGCGCCCGTCCCTGAGCGGCGCGATGTGGGGGTACTGGCCCAGCGCCGTGCTCAGAACGAGGCCGGACTCGCCGGCGTGCGTGCTTGATTGCTCCGGCATCGGTCAGCCTGCGGTATCCGCCGGGCGGTAGACGAGCCCTTTCTGCTTCAGCTTCTCGCGCATGCCGTAGATGTCGAGCCCCAGCTCTCCGGCAGCAAGGCGTGCACGGGTCTGCGCTTCCTTGGCTTCGCGCTCGGCGCTCTGCTTCAGGACGGCGGACGCCGACTGGCGCGGGACGACAACCACGCCATCATCGTCGGCAAGGATGAGGTCGCCGGGGTGGACGAGCTGCTGGCCGCAGACCACGGGCACGTTCACGGAGCCGAGCGTCTCCTTGACAGTTCCCTGTGCGGAAATCGCTGCGGACCATGCGGGAAAGCCCATCTGCGTCAGCGCGGCCACGTCGCGAACGCCGGCTTCGATGACGAGGCCCTTCACATCGCGCGATGCCAGCGACACGGCAAGCAGCTCGCCGAAGTAGCCCGTGTCGCAAGGAGAGGTTGGCGCCACGACCAGGATGTCGCCCGCTTTGCACTGCTCGACGGCGACATGCAGCATCCAGTTGTCCGCCGGCGGCAGCGAGACGGTGACGGCCGTACCCGCGATCTTCGCCCCGGGGAAAACAGGCCGTAACGAGGAGGAGAGGAGACCGGTCCGGCCCTGCGCTTCATGGACGGTGGCAACGCCGTAGGGCGCGAAGCCGGCGACGATGTCGGGTGCAACGCGTGCAGGGTTGGTGATGACCACGTTCATGGCGGTACCTATCGACCTCGCGCTTTCAGCGCCTTGTCCAGCCGCGGGAAGACGCGGCGTGCATTGCCTTCGAAGATGTCGCGACGCCCTTCGGCCGTCAGCTTGTCGGTTGCCTCGACGTAGCGCCGCGTGTCGTCGAAGTTGTGCCCCGTCTCGGGGTCGATGCCCCGCACGGCCCCGATCATCTCGCTGGCAAAAAGAATGTTCTGCGTGGGAACGACCTTCATCAGCAGGTCGATGCCGGGCTGATGGTAGACGCAGGTGTCGAAGAACACGTTGTTGAGCAGGTGCTCGCGAAGCGGCGGTTTCTTCAGGGCCTGCGCCAGCCCGCGATAACGGCCCCAGTGGTAGGGTGCGGCGCCCCCGCCATGGGGAATGATGAAGCGCAGCGTGGGGAAATCCTTGAACAGGTCGCCCTCGATGAGCTGCATGAACGCGGTGGTATCGGCGTTGATGTAGTGGGCGCCGGTGGTGTGGAAGCAGGGGTTGCAGCTCGTCGACACGTGCACCATGGCGGGAATGTCGAGCTCCACCATGCGCTCGTAGATGGGATACCAGGTGCGGTCGGTGAGCGGCGGTGACGTCCAATGGCCGCCTGAGGGGTCGGGATTGAGATTGATGCCGACGAAGCCGTAGTCCTGGACGCAGGTGTCGAGCTCGGCAATGCAGGTTTTGGGATCGACGCCCGGGCTCTGCGGCAGCATGGCCGCGCCGATGAAGTGATCGGGAAACAGCTTGCTGACGCGGTAGCAGAGCTGGTTGCAGATCGATGCCCACTCCGCCGACACCGCATAGTCGCCGATGTGATGCGCCATGAAGCTGGCGCGCGGGCTGAAGATGGTGAGGTCGATGCCGCGCTCTTTCATCTGGCGCAGCTGGTTGCCCTCGATGGTCTCGCGCAGCTCATCGTCGCTGATTTTGAGCTGCGAGGCCGGCAGCTTCCTGGAGGCGTCGGCGATGCCCGCGATCTGCGCGCTGCGCCAGTCCTCCAGCGCCTTGGGCGCCGTCGTGTAGTGGCCGTGGCAGTCGATGATCATCGGTGTAGTCTCCGCCAATTCTCAGCCGTACCTGCGCGCGATCATTTTTCTCCCGGCAGCGGCGGCGTGCCGTGCGTGTGGAAGCTTTCGATCGTCTTCAAGCCCCAGGCCTGCCCCTTCTTGCGCTCCTCTTCGGTCCAGGTGATCGGCTTCCAGTCCGGTGCGAGCACCAGACGCGCGCCTGCATTGGCCACTTCCACGCGGTTGCCGCCCGGCTCGTAGACGTAGAGAAAGAAGGTCTGCTGCACCGCGTGCTTGTGCGGCCCGGTCTCGATGTGCACGCCATTCTCGAGAAAGATGTCGGCGGCGCGCAGGATGGCCTCGCGGCTGTCGAGCGCGTAGGTGACGTGGTGGAAGCGGCCTTTCACGCCATGCGCCTCGCGGGTGTAGGCGAGGTCGTAGCTCTTGTTGGTGCAGGTGAGCCACATTCCTGCCTCCGTGCCGTCGTTGAGGACGATCTGCTCGGTGAGGCGGAAACCCAGATAGCGCTCGAAGAATTCCCGATTGGCCTTCACGTCGACCGCGAGGCAATTGAAGTGATCGAGCCGGCGCACGTTGACGCCGCGCGCAGGAAAGCGCTGGGCCTGGTTCTTCAGCGCCGGCCGGAGCGGCGCCGGCGCCTCATACCACTCGGTCTCGTAGTAGAGCTCGATCAGGTGGCCGTCCGGATCGTGGAACTGGAAGGAGGGACCATGGCCAAGCTCGTTCTCGTGCCAGCCGACCTCGTAGCCCGATCCCTGCAGCGCCTTGACGCGCCGCTGCAGCGCTTGCGGGCTGCGCGCGCGGAAGGCGACGTGACCGAGGCCGGACGTGTCCGAGCCGGTGAGCTTGAGTGAGTAGCGCTCGTAGTCGTCCCAGCCGCGCAGATAGACAGAGTTGCCCTGCCGGCCGCTCTCGGTCATCCCGAGCACGTCGACGAAGAACTTCAGGCTCTCGTCCGGCTTCGGGGTGAGCAGCTCCAGATGGCCGAGATGGGCTACGTCCAATAGGGGCTCGTCGTGCATGCCTGCTACTCTGAAAGGACCACGTCGCCTGCCGAGCTTTAGCAGCGATCGATGCGCGCATCACCGCTCTTCACATGCGCGCCACCTCCCGTCCAATGCAATCTATGCCGGCTTTATTCAATTTGGCTCATGAATGGCGGCCGCGCGCGAGGGTGGCAATGGAGCCGACGCGCCGCTCGACGATGGCAAGCAGTTCGGCCGCCAAGGGCGTGAGCGGTATGCCGCGGCGGGTGACGACGCCCAGTGTTCTCGCGATGCCGGGACTGCGAAGCGGCACGCAGGCCAGGTTGCTGGCGCGAACCACCTCCACCGCGCCGCGGGGAACGACGGTGAGGCCGACGCCGGAGGCGACCATGGCCACCGCCGTCGACACGTGCTGGACCTCTACCGCCCAGCGCAGCCGCTCGCCCGCGGCCCCGAGCTTGTCGTCCATCAGCACCCGGTTGCCGGTCTGGGTCGAGATGCGGATCAGGCGCTCACCCTCTATTTCGCTCCAGCTCACGCTCTTCAGCTTGGCTGCGCGATGGTTGGTGCGGCAGACCAGGACATAGCGTTCCTTGGCGAGCGGCTTCACCTCCAGGTCCCACCGGTTGGTGGCCAGCATGGTGAGGCCGAATTCGGCCTCGCCTTTTTGCACGCGTTCCGCGATCTCGCCGACCGAGTTGTCGAATACCCGCACGAGCGTGCCGGGATGGCTTGCCGAGAACTCGGCAAGCACCGAGGGAAGGAAATGAACGGCGAGGGTCGGCAGGCATCCGACGGCCACCCGCTCCTGGCGCACGGCAGCGGCCTTGCCGAGATCATCGAACATGCCGTGCGCATCCTCGATCAGCGACTTGGCGCGGGGCAGCAACTCGAGCCCGGCGGGCGTCAGCGACACCTGCCGTGTCGTGCGGTGGAACAGGGCGATGCCGAGGTAGTCCTCCAGCTTGCGCATGCGGTGGCTGAGCGCGGTCTGGGTGATGCCGAGCAAGGCCGCCGCCTTGTTGAAGCTGCCGCGCTCGGCGATGGCGACGAAGGCTTCGAGACCGAGAAAGTCGGGCCTGATGGTCATGGCACCCCGGCATGAGACAAATCCACGAATAGGCCTATACATGAACAACGCTTGATGAGGTGCAAGCCCTTTGCGGCGCGCGGGGCACGCCATCTTTTCCTCCTGGGCTGTATTCAGAGTAAGAAGGAGCCAAGGCCGCCGGCACGAACCGGCTGGCTGCGTTGATGGGAGGGCTTCGATGCTTGGACGCGTCCTTGCAGCGTTGATCGCGATTGCGGCTTGCGCGCAGGCTGGTGTCGCGCAGGAGTGGCCGAACAGGCCTCTCACGCTGGTGGTGCCGTTCGCGGCCGGCGGCGGCATCGATGCCACCGCCCGCGTGCAGGCCCTGGCGCTGAGCGAGGTGCTCGGTCAATCCGTGATCGTGGAGAACATCGGCGCCGCTGGCGGCACGGTGGGGAGCGCGCGCGTCGCAAAAAGCGCGACCGACGGCTACACCTTCCTGATCGGCAACACCGGAACGCACGCCTACAGCCAGTGGCTCTACAAGAAGCCGCCCTATGACGCCGCCGCAGACTTCCAGCCGATCGGGCTGGTCTCGGAGTCGCCGCGGATTCTCGTCGCCCGCAAAGACCTGCCGGTCGACAACCTGCAGGGCTTCATCGACTACGCCAAGGCGAACCAGGCGAAGATGCAGTTCGGGTCCGCGGGCGTGGGGTCCGGCACGCACGTGCCGTGCGCGCTTCTCAACATCGCCTTGGGCGTCAACATCGTGCACGTGCCCTATCGCGGTGCGGGCAACGCGATGCAGGACTTGCTCGGCGGGCGCATCGACTACATGTGCGACACCATCCAGACCGGCATGGAGCAGGTCAGAAGCGGCACCGTGAAGGGCCTGGCGGTGATGGCGCCGCAGCGCGTTCCCATCCTTCCCGACCTGCCGACCACGGGCGAGCAGGGGCTCAAGGACGTGGAAGCCAGCGTGTGGAACGCCTTCTTCTTCCCGAAGGGAACGCCGGAGCCGATCGTGCGCAAGATGAACCAGGCGATCGGCACCATGATCGACAGGCCCGACGTCAAGCAGAGGCTCGAGGCGCTGGGCCTGGTTATCGTCGGGCCCGAGCGTCGTTCGCCGGAGTACCTGGCCGGATTTGTGCGCACGGAAGTCGAGCGCTGGGGCGAAGCGATCCGCGCCGCGGGAATCTCGGTCAGCCAGTAGGATCGAGCTACACTTCTCGGCCTATGGCACGGGTCCACTGATTAGGGCCCTCCTCCGCGCAACGCGATAGCCAGGAAGATCAGGCCCCAGAACAAGGGGTACTCGTAGCCGCGGTTGAGCCACGCGTATCCATTTGGGATGTGGTGGTAGACGATGACGGCGAACTCTACCACCAGCGCAACCGCCACAACGCGCGTGAAGAGTCCGATCACGATAAGAAGCGCGCCGACCGTCTCGAGAAAGATGAGCGCGTAGGCAAATGCCAGCGACGGCTCGATGCCGCGCTTTGCCAGCGTGTTGGCCGCCACTGCCTGAACCCCAAGCTGGAACTTGGGCCAGCCGTGCGTGAAGAGAATGACGCCGGCCGTGGCCCGGATCAGCGGCCAGTGCAGGACGGCGATGTTCTCATACAGACGGCCGAGCCCGCCGATGACGGCGCGCGGCTCGCCTCCCCGATCCATTGTGTACATTGTTCCTCCCTTAGATCAGGGAGATGCTTGGCACGGGCCGGCGCCGAGACGCCAATTCAATCGATTGGGGCGATTGTCCAATATTGTTCACGAATGAGGCGCCGCTGGACGGCCCGGCGTTCGGACGGCGGACCCGGCTCAACTTCACGATGGCTCGTAGCGCGTGCCGATGCCGGGCTTGCTGCGCCCGAGGCCCGGCAATTCCCAAACGCCGGCACCGGAGGGATTGGTGTCGGCGGCAATATCGACGTCGATGAGGTAGGGCTTGTTAGCCGCGATCGCCTTGCGGATCGCATCGCCGAGATCGGCGGCGCGGTCGACGCGGACGCCGGCAACGCCGGCCGAGCGCGCCATTGCCGCGAAATCCGGATTGTAGCGCTGGCCCGTCGTGGGATCGTGGAAATCAGTGGCCAGCTCGCGCCCGCCGAGATAGCCGCGCTGCAGGCCGCGGATCGAGGCATAGGCGTAGTTGTTCCACACCACCCAAACGACCGGCAGGTTGTACTCCACCGCAGTGCCCAGCACGTTGGCGTGCATGAAGAACGCGCCATCGCCGCACACCGACACGCAGGGACGATCGGGCGCGGCAAACTTCGCGCCCATCACGCCGGCAACGCCAAAACCCATCGGTCCGAAACCCATCGAGCCGATCAGCGAGTCTGGCCGCTTCGGCTTTCA
>CADEEC010000120.1:0-1723 GCA_902826255.1 uncultured Hyphomicrobiales bacterium
AGCCCAGTGCACTGGATTCCCGCCTCCGCGGGAATGACGATTGAATTGGAGCGACATCCGTCCCAACAAACGTCACCCCCGCGCAGGCGGGGGTCCAGGTCACGTTTCAGTGCGGCACCCACGCCGTTGGCCGCTTCGGCTGCGCAATTGACAGCACACCGTTGCAGCACGGTGTCTTGGATTCCCGCCTTCGCGGGAATGACGTTTCCTAGAGAGGTGCAAGCGCCACAACTGGCGTCATCCCCGCGGAGGCGGGGATCCAGGTCACGGTTCTGCGCGGGATCGGATCATCCCGCCGGGCGTCAGCCGTAGGCGAAAAGATATTACCGCCCCTTGAACGTGGGCGTGCGCTTGTCGAGGAAGGCGCGCAGGCCTTCGCGGAAGTCCTCGCTGCCGTAGCACAGTCGGATCAGGTCCTGGTCCTCGACGCTCGCCATCTCAGCGCGCATGCGGCGCACGACCTCCTTGCCGGCCATCATGGTGAGCGGCGCCTGCGTCGCCATCTGCTCGCCGAGCGCCAGCGCCCGCTGCATCAGGGCCTCGGGGCTGTCGGCCAATTCGCGCACGAGGCCGATGGCCAGCGCCTCGTCCGCCTCGATCAGGCGCGTCGTCATCAGCATGTCGACCGCGCGCGCGACGCCGGTGATCATCGCCACACGCGCGATGTTGCCCGAAGAGAGGCAGTTCGCCAGCGTGCGCGCGATGGGGAAGCCGAACTTGAAGTTGCGCGTGGCGAGCCGCACGTCGCACGTCGCCGCGATCACCGCCGCGCCCCCGGTGCATATGCCGGGTATGGCGGCGATGGTCGGGATCTTGCAGTGCTCGAGCTTGTCGAACATCGCCTCCATGCGCGCCTCATAGGCGACGCCGTGCTCGGCCGTCGAGAAGTCGCGGAACAGGGAGATGTCGGTGCCCGCACCAAAGGCCTTGCCGCCGGCGCCGGTGACGACGAGCGCCCGCACCGAGCGGTCGTCGGGAATGGTGGCGCAAATCTCGCCCAGCCGGTCGTACATAGTGAAGGTCAGCGCGTTGTGCGCGAACGGCCGGTTGAACGTCACGACGCCGACGTGGCCCTTCACCTCGTAGAGGATTTCTTCGCTGGCGGTGTCTTTCATTGTGTCCCCGATGGCATGCCGTTCACGCAACCTCGTCATACCGGGGCTTGTCCCCGGTATCCAGCCATCAGCGGGCGCTGGCGTTTATTGAGAGATGGATCCCGGCGACAAGCGCCGGAATGACAGGCAATCCTACGCCGTGACCACATTGGCCGTCTCAGTGAAGTATCCCATCGCTGCCCGCACGCCGTCCGCCTTGTGCGGCACGTTGGCGAGCTTCAGCGCCATTTCCACGCCCGCCAGCGTGGCGATGATGGTGAGGTCGTTGGTGTCGCCGAGATGGCCGATGCGGAACACCTTGCCGGCCACCTTGGCGAGGCCCGTTCCAAGCGACACGTCGAAATGGTCGAGCGCCGCCTTGCGCAGAGCATCCGCGTTGTGGCCCTCGGGCATGAGGACGGCCGTCAGCACCGGCGAATAGTACTTGGGCTCCTTGCACAGGTTCTCGAAGCCCCAGGCCTTCACGGCGCGGCGCACGCCCTCGGCGTGCCGCTGGTGGCGCGCGAACACGCGGTCCAGGCCCTCCTCGTGCAGCATGTCTACGGCCTCGCCGAGGCCGTAGAGCAGGTTGGTGGCGGGCGTGTAAGGAAAGAAGCCATCCTTGTTGG
>CADEEC010000120.1:1823-11945 GCA_902826255.1 uncultured Hyphomicrobiales bacterium
ATCGCCTTCCTCACCTCGTCGATGCGCGAGGTGGCGCCCGTCGAGGTTTCGTTGTGCACCACGCACACGGCCTTGATCGCATGGCCCTTGTCCTCGCGCAGCTTGGCCTCGATGGCGGCCGCGTCCGCACCGCTGCGCCAGTCTGAGCCGATGAACTCCGGCTGCAGCCCCAGCTTGACGGCGATGGTCTTCCACAGCGTGGCGAAGTGCCCGGTCTCGTACATCAGCACCTTGTCGCCGGGCGACAGCGTGTTGAGCAGCGCCGCCTCCCACGCACCGGTGCCGGACGAGGGATAGATCACCACCGGCTGCGACGTCTTGAAGATGGTCTTGATGCCGGCCAGCACACGCAGCCCGAGCTTCTTGAACTCAGGCCCCCGGTGATCGATCACCGGCATGTCCATGGCGCGCAAAATCCGATCCGGAACCGGCGTTGGCCCCGGAATCTGCAGAAAATGGCGCCCCGCGCGCCGCGGCTGGTTGGACATCAGGGCCTCCGTCGTTCGTTCCCAAGGCGTGTTGTTGTTGTCATCCTCGGGCTTGTCCCGAGGATCCAGCCCTCCACCGACGCCGGAGCAGGCTGCAGGATGGATGGTCGGGACCCTCGGCCTTCGCTGAGGGCAGGCAAGCTCGACCATGACACAGCCCGAGCGATAGTGCACCGGTCGATGCGGCGAAACGGGCAGTGCAGGCTAGAGCTCGAAAAGGTGCTTCGCCACAACCGATTCATCCCACTCCAGCCCTAGCCCCGGCACGTCGGGAATGTGCAGGTGGCTGTCCGTGATGGCGTAGGGCCGCTGCAGAACCGGATCGGCCCAGTCCTGCCATTCGAGCCAGTGCGCCGTTTCCGTCACGCGCATGACGTGGGCGGCAACTTCAGGATAGAGGTGCGTGGACATCGGAATTCCCGCCGCGCCCGCAATGGCCGCCGCACGCAGCCAGCCGGTGACGCCGCCGATGCGCATGAAATCCGGCATCACGAAATCGCACGCCTTCTTCTGCAGCGCAGTGTGCAGGTCGCGGGGTCCGTAGAAATTCTCACCGATCTGGATCGGCGTCTTGAGTTCCGCTGCGAGTTGCGCGAAGCCGTCGAGATTGTCGTAGACGATCGGCTCCTCGATCCAGGCGAGGCGGAGATCGTCGATGGTGTGGCAGCGGATCAGGGCCTCGCTCATGTCGAGACCCTGGTTGAAGTCAACCATCAGCGCCATGTCATCGCCGACCGACTTGCGCACGGCCTCGACCGTGGCGATGTCGTCGCGCAGCTTCTCCCGACCCATGCGCAGCTTGAGGCCGGCAAACCCGCCCTCGTTGCGCAGCTCGACCGCCTCGTCGGCCAGCTCTGCCGGCGTGCGCAGCCACAGTCCGTTGCTGTTGTAGGCCTTCACGGGGCCGACGGTGCCGCCGAGCAGCACGCACAAAGGCACGCCCGCCGCCTTCGCCAGCGCATCCCAGGCCGCCATGTCGAGGCCCGACACGGCGATCGTCGACAGGCCCTGATAGCCGACGAAGTGCAGCGATTTGCGCGCGGCCTCATACAACTCGACCGGTGCGAGCTTGCGGCCCTTCAGCATCTCGCCCATGTCGTGCAGCGCCGGCACGAGATAGCGCATCGCCCTGACGACATAAGGCTCCAGATAAGCGCGCCCGGTGACGCCCTCCTCCGTCTCCAGGTCGATCAGGATCATCGGCCAGTCGGTGAGGGTGGCGATGCGTGCCACCACGGGACGCTTGAGTTTCAGCACGACAGGCCGCGCGCGCAAGCTGCGAACAGTCAGTGATGGTGTTGTCATAGGGTCCGGTAGCAATGTCTTGTGCCGAGAAATGCCAGTGACCTTATCCGGCCCGTCGCCGTTGCGCCATCCATCCCGCAGGATACGGAGCATGCGCCCGAGGCCCTGGGTCCCGGCTCTCGCTGCGCTCGGCCGGGATGACAGATGATGGCAAAGTGCGACAAGAGTTGTCATCCCGGAATTCGCCGCTGACGAGTATCCGGGACCCAGGGGCTATGAGGTGCGTGCTTGCATCCGCGCCGCCGGAGCGGCAAGACAGCACGATGGCAACGACCAAAGCCGACCCGGTCTCTCATCGCCTCGCCGCTCGCCTGCAGGACGAGATGGAGGGCGAGGTGCTGTTCGACCGCTTCAGCCGCGGCCGCTATTCCACGGATGCCTCGCACTACCAGATCGAGCCCGTCGGCGTCGTCGTTCCCAAGTCTGCCGATGATGTGCGTGCCGCGCTGGCCATCGCACGCGAGGAAGGCGTGCCGCTGCTGCCGCGCGGCGGGGGTACCTCGCAGTCCGGCCAGACGGTCGGCCGCGCGCTGGTGATGGACTTCACCAAGCACCTGAACAAGATCGTCTCGGTCGACGCCGCCCAGCGCACGTGCGTGGTGGAACCCGGCATCGTGCTCGACGAGCTCAACCGCCAGCTCAAATCCACGGGGCTGTGGTTTCCCGTCGATGTCTCCACGGCGAGCCGCGCAACAATAGGCGGCATGACCGGCAACAACTCGTGCGGCACCCGCTCGATCCGCTACGGCATCATGCGCGACAATGTCCTCGCCATCGACGCCATCTTGGCCGACGGCACCGAGGCGCGCTTTGCTGAGGTGGGGCACAATCTTGATCTCCCTCTCCCCGCGCAGCGCCAAGAACCCCACGCACTCCAACAGCGCGGGGAGAGGGCCGGGGTGAGGGGCAGCGGCATGCTCCAATCGACTACTCCTGAGCCGCCCCTCACCCTCTTCCGCGACCTGCTTTCTCTCGGCCGCCGCGAGGCGGAGCACATCGCACACGCGTTTCCCGATGTTTCCCGCCGCGTCGGCGGCTACCTGATCGATGCGCTTCTCCCGGGCGACCGGCCGGTGAATCTCGCCACCCTGCTGTGCGGCTCGGAGGGAACGCTCGCGGTCTCCCGTCAGATAGAGCTGAAGCTTTCCCCGCAGCCCAAGAACAAGGCGCTCGGCATCTGCCACTTCGCCACCTTCCGGCAGGCGATGGAGGCGACGCAGCACATCGTCAAGCTAGGCCCCGTCGCCGTGGAGGTGGTGGACCGCACGCTGATCGAGCTCGCCCGCGACATCGCCATGTTCCGCCCGGTGATGGACACTTACGTGCGTGGGCAACCGGATGCGCTGCTGCTCGTCGAGTTCGCGCAGGACGATCAGGCCGAGAACGTGCGCCGCCTCGCCCAGCTCGACGCGCTGATGGGCGATCTCGGCTACCCGAACAGCGTGGTGAAGGTGGCCGATGCCGCCGGCCAGAGCGCGGTCTGGGGCGTGCGCACCTCCGGCCTCAACATCATGATGTCGATGAAGAGCGAGGGAAAACCCGTCTCCTTCATCGAGGACTGCGCGGTGCCGCTGGAGCATCTCGCCGACTACACCGAGCGGCTCACGGCCGTGTTCGCCAAGCACGGCACCAGGGGCACCTGGTACGCGCATGCGAGCGTCGGCTGCCTGCACGTGCGCCCGGTGCTGAACCTGAAACTGGAGAAAGATGCCCGCGCCATGCGCGCCATCGCTGAGGAAGCCTTCGCGATCGTGCGCGAGTACAAGGGTTCGCACTCCGGCGAGCACGGCGATGGCCTGGTGCGCTCCGAGTTTCACGAGCAGATGTACGGGCGCAGGACCGTCGACATCTTCGAGGAAGTGAAGGACCGCTTCGATCCGGCAGCCGTGCTGAATCCCGGCAAGATCGTGCGCGCGTCGAAGATGGACGACCGCACGCTCTTGCGCTTCAAGCCGGACTATCGCGTGCCGGATATGAGAATGGCGCTCGACTGGTCCGCATATCCCGGCGCCGGCGGTGGTTTCCAAGGCGCCGTGGAGATGTGCAACAACAACGGCGAATGCCGCAAGCATGTGTCGGGCGTGATGTGCCCGTCGTTCCGTATCACCGGCAACGAGCGCGACGTCACGCGCGGCCGCGCCAACGCGCTGCGGCTCGCCATCTCCGGTCAGCTCGGACCCGGCGCCTTTGCCTCCGACGACATGCTGGAGACCATGAAACTGTGCGTCTCCTGCAAGGGCTGCCGCCGCGAATGCCCGACCGGCGTCGACATGGCGAAAATGAAGATCGAGGTGCTGGCGGCCGCCAACAAGCGGCGCGGCCTCTCCCTGCGTGACCGGCTGATCGCCTACCTGCCGCGCTACGCCCCCTACGCGGCCAAGCTCGCCCCGCTGATGAACCTGCGTGATGCGGTTCCCGGAATCGCCGCGCTCACGCAGCGCATGACAGGCCTGTCCGCGCAACGGAAGCTGCCGCGCTGGCGGCGCGACGTGTTCGACGGATCGTCCCCTCCCCCTCGTGGCGAGGGAACGATTGCAGCGCGCGAGGTCGCGCTGTTTGCCGACACGTTCAACACCTACTTCGAACCGGACAACTTGCGCGCCGCCGTCGCCGTGCTCACGCACCTCGGCTATCGCGTGTCGATCCTGCAGGCGGAGGCGCCGAACGGCACCGTCGGCCCCGCGCGTCCCTTGTGCTGCGGCCGCACCTTCCTTTCGGCCGGCCTCGTCGAGGAGGCGCGCGCCGAGGCGCGGCGCGTTCTTGCGGCGGCGAAGCGCTTCGTCACGCGCGGGGTGCCGATCGTCGGCCTCGAGCCGTCGTGCCTGCTCACGCTGCGCGATGAGTTCCTTGCCATGCTGCCGGGACAGGAGGCCGAGCAGCTGTCGCGACATGCGCTGCTGTTTGAGGAGTTCCTCGCGCGGGAAGCCGATGCCGGGCACATCAAAGGCAGCATCGCGCGGCATGACGGCCGTGTCCTGCTGCACGGTCACTGTCACCAGAAGGCCTTCGCGGCCATGCCCGCCATCCAGAAAACCTTGGGCCTTGTCGAGGGTCTAACCGTGGAAACGGTGGAGTCGAGTTGCTGCGGGATGGCAGGTGCCTTCGGCTACGGGGCGGAGACGCATGCGGCTTCGATGGCCATGGCCAATTTGTCGCTGCTGCCCGCCGTACGCCGCGCCGCGGCCGGCACCGTCGTCGCGGCGGATGGATTTTCCTGCCGCCACCAGATCGCAGACGGCAGTGGCCGCAGGGCGGAGCACGTCGCGCGGATCCTCTGGCGGAGCCTAGCGGACTAGGCTCCTGCGCGCTTCGGGGGGCTTGCTGTGCGCGCGGCGCACGGACGAAAAGGTAATATTCTCCAAGTGCTGCAGAGACGCCTACCAAGGGCGTAGTCCCCGGGCGTAATCGCCCACTTTGGTGGACGAACCTCCGAGATACAGCGCTTGCGAATGGGCCTTTGCACCCCGGCGCCTCGGGCGCCGCAAGCCTGGCTATGCCGTCCAACCAGCCGGATCGCTTGATCGGTGCCCCTCCGTGGTTTACCAGCCCTGCAGGCGAACGCGCGCTCCTGTTTCACCGGGTGGACGTGAGGGGCGGCGAACTGTAGGCTTTATCAGGCATCTAGGATGCAATCTCGACGGGCGATCTGATCGGGCAGGTCCGGTATAAGGACAGCCAATACCGTAAGTTTTCGGGGGGGAGGAACAATGACGCCGCAACCGGCCGCGGGCGGCCCCAATTCAGATTGGGGCCCCGTACGATCGCCCATAGACCTCGGAGGAGGTCTGTTTCTCATATTCCTCGGCGTCCTTGGTCTTCTCGGCGGGTATGACCTGCCGTTCGGCACGCTGTCCGGCATCGGCTCGGGATTGTTGCCGCGGACCGTGTCCCTGCTCGTCGCAGCGTTCGGCCTGCTCCTCGTCATCCAATCGTTTCTCGCGGACGGAGAGCGTCTTGAGAAATGGCACTTGCGCGGCCCGTTGTTTGTCCTTGGTTCGGTGCTCCTGTTCGCGCTCGTGATCCGGGGGTCTACCCTGACCATCGGCGGCATCCTCGGCATTCCGGTGCTGGCGAGCTTCAAGATCCCGGCGCTCGGCCTGATCGTGGCCGGGCCTCTCGCGATGCTGGTGTCCGGGCTCGCATCGAACGAATCGCGTCCTGTCGAGTCGATCATCTTCGCCGTGGTGATGACCCTCGTGGCGGGACTGCTTTTCAAGGACCTGCTCGGACTTCCCATTCCGTTCGATCCGGCCGGCATTGTGCCCGACTTCGTCAACAACGCTCACGAAGCGTTCAAGCATGCGGTCGGCAACATCATTCTCGGCATCAAGCAGTTGTTTGGCGGTTAGGGCCGGCTCATGGATATTTTCACCAACCTGGGCCTCGGTCTGGCTGTCGCCCTGTCGCTCAAGAACGTCGGCCTGTGCTTTCTGGGATGTCTCATCGGCACGTTGATCGGCGTGCTGCCCGGCGTCGGACCGATCGCCACCATCACGATGCTGCTGCCGATCACTTTCGGCATCGATCCCGTCGGTGCCTTGATCATGCTGGCGGGCATTTACTACGGCGCCCAGTACGGCGGATCGACCACAGCCATTCTCGTCAATATTCCCGGTGAGGCGACGGCGGTCGTCACCACGCTCGACGGTCACCAGATGGCGAAGCAAGGCCGCGCCGGCGTCGCGCTCGGCATCGCCGCCATCGGCTCGTTCATCGCCGGCTGCTTTGCGACCATCGTCATTGCGGCGCTTGCCGCGCCGCTCACTGCCATGGCGTTGCTGTTTGGCCCGGCGGACTACTTCTCACTGATGGTTCTGGGTCTGATGTTCGCGGTCGTGCTCGCGCGCGGCTCCGTCGTGAAGGCCATCGGCGTCATCCTGGTCGGCATTCTCATGTCGACCGTCGGCACCGACCTGGAAAGCGGCGAGGAGCGGCTTACGTTCGGGTGGACAGAAATCTCCGATGGTCTCGACGTGGCGGTCATCGCCATGGGCATGTTCGGATTTGCGGAGATATTGCGCAACCTGGAGACCACCCAGGCGCGCGATGTCGTTCACGCGGCAATCGGCAAGTTGCTGCCGCAGCGCGAGGATTTCAGGCAGTCGGCAAAGCCGATCGCGCGCGGCACGATCATTGGCTCGGTGCTGGGGCTCTTGCCCGGCAACGGCGCCGTGCTCGGCCCGTTTGCGTCCTACACGGTCGAGAAGAAACTCGCGAAAGACCCGTCTCGCTTCGGGCGTGGCGCCATTGAAGGCGTTGCCGGTCCAGAATCGGCCAACAATGCCGGTGCGCAGACCGCGTTCATTCCGCTGCTGACGCTGGGGATTCCGCCCAACGCGGTGATGGCGCTCATGGTTGGGGCGATGACCATCCACGGCATCGTGCCGGGACCGCAGATCATGACCAAACAGCCGCACCTGTTCTGGGGCATGATCGCGTCGATGTGGATCGGCAATCTGATGCTGCTGATCATCAACCTGCCGCTGATCGGCTTGTGGGTGCGGCTACTCAAAGTCCCCTATCGGCTGCTTTTTCCGGCCATCGTGCTGCTGTGCTGCATCGGCATTTACTCGGTCAACAACTCTCCGATCGAAGTGGTGATGACGGCCGGGTTTGGTCTCTTTGGCTATGCGCTTTACAAGTTTGGGCTCGAGCCTGCGCCACTGCTGCTGGGCTTTGTACTCGGCAGGTTGATGGAAGAGAAGCTGCGCCAGGCCCTGGTTATCTCGCGCGGCAGCTTCATCACGTTCGTGGAACGTCCGCTGAGTGCCACTTTGCTGGTCATTACCTTGCTGCTGCTGGTGATCGCCGTCCTTCCAGCGATCAGCAAGAGCCGCGACCAGGTATTCAAGGAAGCCGATTAGCCGAGGGTCTAGGTAGACACGTTCAGAATCATTGAAAATAACGGCAGATACGCTGCTCAGGCTTGTTGCCGAGCCCAGCCGTGGTATACCAGCTTACCAAAAAGAATGCATGTGATCTGAGGAACGCTTTAGGAGGAGGAATAGAATGACCAAGTCTAATTATTCGCGCCGCAAGTTTCTGAAGACGGGTGCGCTGGCAGCAGGTGCTGCCACCGTCGGCACCGTGGCAATGCCGCAAGTAAGCCGCGCGCAGACGACCACCATCAAGATGCAGGGCTCGTGGAGCGCGAAGGACGTCTTCAACGAGATGGCGATGGACTATGTCGACCGCGTCAACAAGATGGCGGGCGGTCGTCTCAAGATCGACTATCTCGTCGGCGGCTCGGTCGTGCATCCCTTCCAGGTGTTCGACGGCGTGCATGGCGGCCAGATCGACGCGGCGCACACCGTGCCCGTGTACTGGTACGGCAAGCACAAGGCGGCATCGCTGTTCGGCACCGGCCCGGTGTTCGGCTTCAACGCCAACGAAGGTCTCGGCTGGATCCACAACGGCGGCGGCTATGCGCTCTACGAAGAGCTCATGACGCAGATCATGAAGGTCGACATCAAGAGCTTCTTCGTGATGCCGATGCCCACCCAGCCCCTCGGCTGGTTCAAGAAGCCAATCACGAGTGCTGCCGACATCAAAGGCCTCAAGTATCGCACCGTGGGTCTGGCCGCGGACTTGTTCCAGGCCATGGGGGCCTCAGTTGCCCAGCTCCCCGGCGGCGAAATCGTGCCTGCTATGGAGCGCGGCGTCATCGACGGTTTCGAGTTCAACAACCCGACCTCGGACCGCCGCTTCGGCGCGCAGGACGTCGCCAAGAACTACATGCTGGGTAGCCACCATCAGGCGACCGAGTACTTCGAGGTCATGATCAAGCGCTCGCTGTTCACCAAGCTGCCGGCCGAGCATCAATCGATCCTGCAGTACGCGGCTGAAGCAGCCTCGTCCGCCAACGAGTGGAAGGCGATGGACTACTACTCGAAGGACCTGCAGGAGCTGATCAGCAAGGACAAGGTCAACGTGCTGCGCACGCCCCAGGCCATCTTCGATGCGCAGATCAAGGCCTGGGACGGCCTGATCGACCAGCTTGCCAAGGACCCCTTCATGAAGAAGGTGATGGACTCGCAGAAGGAGTGGGTCCGCCGCGTGGTGTTCTACAACATGATGAACGCGACCGATTACAAGGGTGCGTTCAACCATCACTTCCCGAACGTCCTCAAGATCTGACGTCGGATTAGGCAGAACTACAAAAGAGGGCGGCACCGACGAGTGCCGCCCCAGCCATGAGGGGGAGCGCATGCGACGCTGGCAGCGGGGCAATCCGCCATGATCCGTTTTCTTCACTCCATCGACGCATTGAGCACGTGGATCGGAAAGGCCTTTGCGTGGCTTATCCTGATCCTAACCCTCGGCATCAGCTACGAAGTTCTGGTGCGCTACGTCTTCCGGGCTCCCACCACCTGGGCGTTCGATTTCAGCTACATCACCTACGGCGCGCTCTTCCTTATGGCCGGCGGCTACACCCTGGTGCGAAACCAGCACGTGCGCGCCGACGTCCTCTACAGGTTCTGGCGGCCGCGCACGCAGGCGGTGATGGACCTGATCCTCTACATCCTGTTCTTCTTTCCCGCCGTGATGGCGTGGATGTACGCCGGCTGGAACTATGCGCAGTTCTCCGTGCGCTTCCGCGAAGTCAGTATCTTCAGCCCGGCCGGAATTCCGGTGTTTCCGCTGAAGGCGCTCATCCCCGTCGCCGGCCTCATGCTGTTCATCCAGGGCTTTGCCGAGGTCATACGCTGCATCATGTGCATTCGTAGCGGGGCTTGGCCTGCCCGGCTGCATGACGTCGAAGAGACGGAAAGCGTGATCATGCACGAGCAGAAGCATCAGCGCGATCGTGGCGAATTGCCGGCGCAGGGGGCCTGACAATGACCGACCCTCAAATCGGCTTGTCGATGCTGGTGCTGTTCATCTTCATCATCATGCTCGGCTTTCCCATCGCCTTCACGCTGATGGCGATGGGTGTCGGCTTCGGCTACTACGCCTACTACACGCCGGGGCAGGAGTTCTTCAACAACCGCATCTTCACGCTGCTGGTGCAGAAGACCTTCGAGGTGACGTCGAGCGACGTTCTGACGGCCGTGCCACTATTCCTTTTCATGGGGTACTTGGTCGAACGCGCAAACATTCTCGATCGATTATTCTTCGCGTTGCAACTGTCGATGAAGAGGGTCCCTGGCGCCCTCGCCGTGGCGACGCTCATCACCTGCGCAATGTTTGCGACCGCGACCGGCATTGTCGGCGCGGTGGTGACGCTGATGGGGCTCCTCGCGTTCCCGGCCATGCTGCGTGCCGGCTACGACGTGCGGCTTTCGGCGGGCGTCGTGTGCGCGGGCGGCTGCCTCGGCATTCTCATCCC
>CADEEC010000121.1 GCA_902826255.1 uncultured Hyphomicrobiales bacterium
CCCAGCACCAGCGTGTTGCGCCAGACCACCCGCAGCACATAGACGAAGGGGTTGATGCGGATTTGCCGGATGAAGGTTTCGGACTCAACGAAGGTCATGACGCCTTCGGACGCAATGGCGGAGATGAACCCCCACACCACCAGCCCGACCGCGACGAACGGCAGATAGGTGCCAATATCGAGCTGAAAGAGCGAGCCGTAGACGAACCCCAGGGCGGCGACGAAGATCGCAGTCGTCAGCACCAGCCACAGCGGGCCCACCCACGACCTGCGAAAGCGCGCTCGCAGATCATCCTTGGCGAATCGCGTCCACAGCCGCCAGGATTTGAAACCATGCAGCAACTCCAGCCAGGCCTCGCCGAACGGCGCGCCTCTGCTGGTGGCTCCGTTGGCCATCACTCGAGCCCCTCATTGTCGCTTTGCAGCCTGCCGCCTGCAAAAGCGGTCGCAACGACCCGTCGCGGAATCCTCAGCAAGACATCCGACGAACAACACTGGACGTCATTGCGCGCGCAGCATCGACCACGCGCGATTAGCCAGGCAGAAATCTCTGCCCGCGCAAGATCAGCACTTGAACGGATGAATCGTCAACGGATCAATGATTTGCGCGCCGTATATTCCGTGGACGGCGTGCGCCAGCGCCACCCCCGAGTGCTCATCGTCGGGGAGAGCGCCGGCCCAACGTTCAGGACTGGCGAGGTCTACCGCCAGCCGCGCGGCCAAAGTGCACTGCTGTTCGGCACGTCCGGCAGACGCGCCACGAGCGCATCGAAACGCGATTGCGGGCGCGAACCCATCTTCCAAAGTGCACCGACGGCAAACGCCAAACCGGCTGCGATCGCAAGCGCAGCGTAAGGATGCTCTTTTGCGGCCGCCGAGACCTCGCCCGCAAGCCGGCTTGCTTCCTTGCCGGCCGCCTGCGCGGATTCGGCAGCGTACTCGCCCGCGCGCGCCGCGGTGTCATAGAGGCCTTGGGTTTCTTCGCTCTTGCCCGGCTGGGGCTGGAAACGGCTCTGCTGCATTTGCGGGCTCCGCGGACTGGGGACTGTGGCTGGTGACCACCGGGATTGATGGATCAACGTCCTTCGACGCCAGGAGTTCCAGGCGGGAGTTGGACAAAGACCCTGCCCACGCTAGGTTTGTCGCGCTTCGCGCTTGCTCGACCTCCGTATGGCAGCACACCTCTTCCCGATCGTTGCTGCGGTCCTGACCTGGGGTGCAACCTGGGCCTTTCTGCGCGTGATGCAGGCGCATCATCGCCAGCAACCGCCAAGCGCGCGCGGCATGCACAACGCACCCGTCGTCACCGGAGCCGGCGCTGTCATCGTCGCGGTCATTTGTGCGCTCACTGCGGGCATGTCTGGCAACGAGCCGCTGGCTGCCGCCGGCACACTGATTGTGCTCGCGGCCCTGCTGGCGGCCCTGTCGTGGATCGACGATCAGCACGGAGGCCTGTCACCCTTAGTGCGCCTTGCCGCCCACGCGGCAGCCGTGACCGTCATGCTGTTCCAGCTCGACGGCGCGCAGCGCGCTTTCCCTGTACTGCCGCTGGCCGCGGAGCGCGTACTGCTCGCAGTGGCCTGGGTCTGGTTCATCAATCTGTTCAACTTCATGGACGGCATCGACGGTCTGGCCGGCAGCGAGACGATCGCGATTTCGATCGGCTACAGCCTGGTAATGATCGCCATCTCAGGCGTGGGCCTTGCCAGCCCGGTCGCGCTCACACTGGCAGGGGCCGCAGCGGGCTACCTGGTTTGGAACTGGCCTCCCGCGAAGGTGATGATGGGGGACACCGGATCGATCCCGCTGGGGTTCCTGCTCGGCTGGCTGATGCTGGACCTGGCGTTGCGCGGCTACCCGGTCGCGGCCTTCATCCTGCCCCTGTACTTCGTGACGGATGCAACGCTGACGCTGGGTAGACGCGTTCTGGGAGGGGAGCTGCCTTGGACGCCGCATCGCGACCACACCTATCAGCGCGCTGCGCTTGCTGCGGGGTCGCACGCGGCGGTGGTGTTGCGTGTCGCAGCCGTAAACGCCGTTTTGGTCGCGCTGGCGGCGCTGTCTGTTCACTACACGATCTTGGCACTGCTTGGCGCGATCGGCACCGTCACTGCGCTGACGTTTCATTTGGAGCGCATGGCACGATCCACCAACACGCAGGCTCTCTAGTCCGCACGGTACACGCGTGCCATCTGCACCAATGCGGCCTGACTGCTCGCCGGCGGCATCCAGGATATCGATTGGCGCAAACGCGCATCGTTTATTTCCAGCGAGCCCAACAGCCGGCGGGCAACTGGCCCCACGCCAGGCACATGACGCGCCGCACGGCCAAGGGAGGAGATGGGAAGCAGCCGCGGCGAACGGCCGAGGCCTTCACGCAAAGCCGCCACGATTTGTGTTGTGCTGAGCGGGGTTCCGTCGTGGACGTGGTAGCAACCCCTCTGCAAAGCCGCGCCGTGCCGCGCGAGATAGGCCAGCAGGCTCGCCAAGTTGTGGGTCGCCAGCAGGCTGCGGCGGTTGCTGAGGCCACCGAGCGGCAACGGCCAGGGCGAGTCCGCCAACTTAAGCAGACGATGCACACTTCCTCGCATACCCTCGCCGTACAAGACCGGAGGCCGCAGGATGATGTGGCGCGTGGCCGAGCCCGCACAGGCGTCGGCAACGCGCCGCTCTACCTCCAGCTTCGATCGTCCGTAGAGGGTGGTGCCGCGCGGCTCGGACTCTTCAGCCAGGACGCGGCCGTCTTCCTCGTCGGCAATTGCTTTGATCGAGCTCACGTAGATGAACAGAGGCACCTCCACGTCGCGGGCTGCCAACGCGAGGCAAGACGAGGCGGCGACGAGGCGATCTGCCAGGGCCTTGTCGCGCCCATTCTCGCGATGTTCGAGGACAGAGAGCCCATCGCCGAGGTGGATGACGGTGCCGACCTTTGCCAACTCGCGATGAAACGCCCTTGTCCCCGCGAGCTCGCCGTAGTTGCCACGAACGGTATGGCTGACATCGGGCAGATCGTCCCCCTTGCGGGTGACGCCAACGATCTCGGTTCCCGGTTCGCCTTGCAATGCGCGGATCAGAGCGCGGCCGGCAACACCCCTGCCGCCCAAGACGATCACCCGCATGGACCCGGGCCTCCGGAGAAAGCGGTGCACATGCCGCAATCTAGCCCGGAGGCTTGCGCCCATGGGAGGCCGGTGTCACTTGTTGCGGTGGACGATTGTAGGAGCGCACCATGACGACGCTGGCCCTGATCGGATTTGGAGAAGTCGGACGGACATTCGCCAAGGCGTTGCTTGCGCGCGGCGATGTCAGTGTTGCCGCCTATGACATCCTGTTCGATCAGCCGCATGGCAGTCTCAGAGACACGGCGGCGACAACGGGTGTGCGCGTGTCGCGCACCGCCGCCGAAGCCAGCGCTGAGGCGCGCGTCGTGGTGTCGGCTGTCACGGCCTCCGCCGCCCTTGCCGTAGCGGAGCAGGCAGCCGTCTACCTGAGACCGGGGCAGCTCTATCTCGACGTCAATTCGGCGTCGCCCGAGACGAAGCGAAAGGCGGCGACCTTCGTGCAGAGCACCGGTGCCGACTATGTCGAAGGCGCGGTGATGGCCGCGGTCGGCGGTCCGGGCCTTAAGGTTCCGATACTGGCTGGAGGCCCGAGGGCAGAAGCCGCGGCCGCACTGCTCAATGGGCTCGGCATGAACCTCACGCCATACGCAACCGAGCATGGACTTGCCTCGGCCACCAAGCTGTCGCGCAGCATCGTCATGAAAGGCCTCGAAGCGATCCTGCTGGAATGCAGCGCGGCCGCCCGGCATTGGGGCGTCGAGAAAGAGGTCATTGCCAGCCTGCAGGCGACCTATCCCGGCATGGATTGGGCCAAGCTGGTCGCGCACTGCGGCGAGCGGGTTGCCACCCACGGCGTCCGGCGGTCGCAGGAAATGGGCGAGGCGGCCGACATGCTGGAGGAGATGGGACAAGATCCCGCGCTGTGCCGCGCCATCTCCAAATTTCAGGCGCGCAACGCAAAACGTTGAACCGCGGGCAGATTTTCGAACTCGTTTTGCCCGATTCACGGTAGATACGTGCGCACCGATGAGCGATTCGCGGCCGATAAGAAGCACAGCAGCTCTGGTGCGGGAACGAGGGAGCGCAGGCTTTGCTGCGGCCCGCCTTTTTTGCGCCGCCGTGCTCGGCTGTGCGTTTCTTGCAATGCCGGCTGCCGGCACGGCGCACGCAACTGAAATCAAGGCAGAGCTTGCAGCACGGCTCACGCCGGCTCAGCAGCACACCTACATCGCCTATCGCGAGGCACGCGACGCCTTCGAGCGTGCGCATAGGACGTACTGGTCCAAGGTGAATGCAAAGCGGGATGCACGCAGAGCGCGCCGCATACTCGCCCAGGACTACACGCCGGACGACTACGTGCTGACGCAGCCGCCGCAATACAAAGGACCGGAGCTGCCGGCGGACATCGCGCGCATTGTTGCGCAGATGCGGCCTGCCGGCGAAACACCGGAACCGCTGCCGGGCGTCGACGACTTCCTCAGGCACGCCAAGGAGCAGTTCGGCTTCGTGCCCAAGGTAACCACCGAGCGCGACTTTAAGCGGCGCTATGCGATGGAGTCGCTCAGGATCGGGCTCACCAAGGATCAGGTCGTGCGCGTGTATGCGCTGGAGACCGGCGGCAACGGCACCTACGATACCTTGTCGGGCATCAATCCTGTAACCCGACAGGGCACGCCCAAATCGTCGGCGCTCGGCTACGCGCAAATCCTGCACGCCAACTCGGTGGGGGCAGCAGCCAAGCATGGCGACGAGTTTGCCAAGCGCCTGCTGGCGCTCGCCACCATTCCCGGCACGCCTGCCAACAGGGCTACCGAGCTGCGCGCCAAAGCGGCGATCGTGCGCAAGATGATGCGTGTGGCGCGATCGGTGCCCTACGAATGGAGCGTGCACCGGCGGCTCGCGTCGACCGCGAAGGGCCTCGGCATCCACGCGCTCAATCTCGATGCTGACGTCGCCCCGTGGCTGCAGACGCTCAAGTTGAGAGACCTGCTGGAAGCCGCTGCCAGGGCCGGCTACCCGCGGCCGACCGGCGCCCAGCTCGAGACCATGACTCTCGCCGGTCCCGCCACGCGGCGTGCGATGGTGAAGCCCATCGGCCGTCACATGCCGACGTCGAACTTCTTCAGCGAGGACGGCTACTACCGCAATAGCATCGTGCGCGAAAGAACCGCGCAGGAACTGCTGCTCGCGCTGGAAGAGCGCATGGAAGCCAACATCAAGAATGCCGGATCGATCGAGTTCGCGCAGGTGTTCGACGAGGTCGCGCGCCGCAAGTGAGGCGCCCCTGTGCGCGTCTCGTGATCCATGGACAACGCGCGCGGAGCCATCCTAGGATCGTTGTGCCGACAATCGGCCACCGACGTGAGGGAGCGCGCCATGCCCCGTGAGAAACCGAGGGCCACCGTCCGCAACATTGCCGACGTGCCATGGAAGCAGTTTCCGGACCATTTCGGGGGTGCACTGTCGAAACCGCTGGTGAACCCGGAGAATGCAGCGGCGAAGCATCTCGACTACCGCATCTCCATGTACCAGCCCATGGCCTACGTGAAGCTGCACAGCCACAAGGTGCAGGAGCAGGTCTTCCACGTGCTCGAAGGCGAGGCCCTGATCGATCTCGACGGCGATCGCCGCGTGGTGCGCAAGCACGATGTGATCCATTTGCCCGCGGGATCGGAGCACGCGATCCAGAACACGGGGCTTTCCGATCTGGTGTTCATCGTGGTGACGACGCCGGTCAGCGACGACGCCTGAATGCTAGGCCCCGGGATGTGCACGCTTCTCGAGGATACACAGCAAGCCATAGGTTCCAAGCACGACCGGCCCTGAAATGCCGATGGCCGCGGCTGCCTCCGGCGTCAAGCTCTCTGCGACCCTCTCGGCATCGTCGAGCCGGACGCACTCGACGACGAGCGCGCCGGCGACCAGCTTGTCGCCGCGCCGCAGTTTGGCCTCGGCGGTGTCGCTGCGCGTGAAGCCCGGCGCGACGGTCCAGAGCTGGGCCCGAAGCACGCCCTCCTGCGCCGCCAGATCTTCCAGGAATGCACCGGCCGCCGGGGCCGGCTTGATGTCGCCGTCCGCGCGCAACACCACGGCATAGGGCCCGCTGACTTGGCCGGCAGACGCGTGCACCTCGCACACCGTGCGCACCATATTGCGGAAGTGGCTCATGGCTTCCGTGGTCCACGGGGTCGGGTCGTTGAGGCGCTCCAAGTAGGCCGGCGAGGTGAAGGCGGAAGGGTCGCCCGCCTCGTAGAAGGTGAAGAAGCGGGTGTCGCCGCCGGAAATGAGCTCATAGCGGCGGCCGCTGAGAAAGCCCGGCAAGCCGACACGCTCGAAAATGTGCTCGCGCGTGTACCATTTCTCCAGATGCGCAAAGCCGCCCGAGGCGACATCGTTCCAGATACCGAGCACACCGGGCTTCACGATGCAGCCCCCGATCCATCCGCTTCCGGCTCGACCTCGCCGCGCGACTGCAGCCACGTCATGACGAACCAGCATACCAGCGCCCAGGCGCCGCCGAGCGCCCAGCCGGCCAGAACGTCCGTCGGCCAGTGCACGCCAAGATAGACGCGGCTCGTTCCGACAAAGATTGTCAGGATCACCGCCAGGGTGACGATGTAGCGCTTCACGCCGCGGTCAGCCTGCGTGCGTGCGACGAGGGCGCCAAGCGTCAGGTAGACGACGGCGGACAGCATCGAGTGGCCGGATGGAAAGCTCGCCGAATATACCTCGGCGCCGTGCGGAACGAGATCCGGCCGCGCACGATCATAGAACGCCTTCATGGTCTCGCTGATGAGTACGCCGCCGCCGACTGAGAGGATGATGAACACGGCGGCTTGGCCCTTGCGGGTCATCGTCAGGAAGCCGGCAATCGCCAGCACCATGAACGTCAATACGCCGGTGCTGCCGAGCGCGGTGAAGTCGCGCACCATCTCCTGGAACCAGAGCGGCCCGACGGGATCGGCCAGATTGCCAGGGGTGCGCATGGCAAGCAGGATCGCCTCGTCGAACGCGCGGGTGCTGCCGGCGCCGACGGCGCGGCCCAGAGTCACGAACGCCAGCACCACGCCCGCGGGAACGGCGATGGCCATCAACGTAAGCGGCTCTATGCGGCTCCAGCGCGCCAGGACGGCCGCCAATCCGTTGCGTGACTTGGGTGAGTGCAGCATGCGACCTCGAACTGCCACGGGCTTCGTCCTATAACCTCTGGCGCATCCCTTGACGAGGCCGGGTGATGAGCATCTGATCCCGCACCGTCTGATCCAGCGTTGAACGCGAGGTTCCTATGAGCAACCGCATGGTCAAGCTTGCCCGCCGGCCCAAGGGCATGATCGTCCGCGACGACTTCAGGCTGGAGGAGGGAGCAATCCCCGAGCCCGCCGACAACCAGTTCCGGGTGAAGATCGCCTATGTTTCGCTCGATCCCGCCATGCGCGGCTGGGTGAACGACACCAAGTCCTATGTGCCCCCGGTGGCGATCGGCGAAACGATGCGCGCCTACGCCGCCGGCATCGTGGAAAAATCGAACAATCCTGCCTTCAAGACCGGCGATGCCGTGCAGGGCCTGTTCGGCGTGCAGAACTATGCAATCTCGGACGGCAGCCGCGTGGTGAAGGTCGATGCCTCGCAGGCGCCGCTGCAACGCTGGGTGGGCGGCCTCGGCATGCCGGGGTGGACCGCATACTTCGGCCTGCTCGAGGTGGGCCAGCCGAAGGCCGGCGAGACGGTTGTCGTTTCCGCGGCCTCCGGCGCGGTCGGCTCGGTGGTCGGCCAGATCGCCAAGATCAAAGGCTGTCACGTGGTCGGCATTGCCGGCGGCGCCGAGAAATGCCGCTATGTGAAGGACGAGCTCGGCTTCGACGCGTGCGTCGACTACAAGGGCGGCAATCTGGCGGCGGACCTGAAGGCGGCGGCGCCGAAGGGCATCGACGTCTACTTCGAGAACGTCGGCGGCGAGATCCTCGATACCGTGCTGATGCAGATGAACGTGTTCGGCCGGATTCCTGTCTGCGGCCTGATCTCGGCGTACAATGCGACGGCTGTTCCGGAAGGGCCGAAGAACTTGCGCGCCGTGCTGACCCAGCGACTCCGGATGCAGGGCCTCATCGTGTTCGACTGGGCCAATCGCGTGCCGGAAGCCATCTCCCAGCTCGGGCAGTGGCACAAGGAAGGCAAGCTGAAGATTCGCGAGGACGTGCGGGAGGGCGGACTCGACGCATTCACCGACGTGCTCAACCTGCTCTATACAGGCGGCAACATGGGCAAGCTGGTGCTGAAGGTCTGATGCTCGCTGCGGGGGTTACGCTCTACTACGTCCGTCACGGCGAGACGGACTGGAACCTGGCGCAACGCTACCAGGGGCAGCGCGACATCCCGCTCAACGATACCGGCCGCGGGCAGGCCGCACGCAACGGCAGGACGTTGCTGGACAAGCTCGGGCCCGACGCCGAAGCGCTGGATTTTGTCGCGAGCCCCTTGTCGCGAACGCGGGAGACCATGGAGATCGTGCGCCGCGAGATGGGGCTTGCGCCACACGCCTATCGCCTTGACGCGCGCCTGAAGGAAATGAACTACGGGGAATGGGAAGGGAGGCTCTGGCACGAGCTGCCCACGACCGATCCTGCAGGATTTGAGGGGCGCCGCGCCGACATCTGGGGCTGGCAGCCGACGGGCGGCGAAAGCTATCGGATGCTGTCGGATCGGATAGCGCTATGGCTCGCCGACATGAAGCGCGATGCGGTGGTAGTGTCCCATGGCGGCGTCAGCAGAGCGCTGCGCGGCCTCATCCTGAGACTCCAAAGCGCGGACATCCCGCTTCTGGAAGTGCCTCAGGACAAGGTGCTGGTGATCCGCGGCGCAACAGCGAGCTGGCTTTGAACCCGCTACGCCGCGATCATTTTACTTCTTCTTCGCAGGCGCCTTCTTGGCGGCAACCTTCTTGGCCTTCGGTGCGGCCTTCCTGGCCACGCACTTGCCCTGAGTGGCGTCCCACTTCTGGGCGCCGATGGTGCAGCCCATCTTCGACTTCGCGGCTTCAGCTGGCTCGGTGCCGACGGCCACGAAGGCAAGGGCCAAACCACCCACGAGAGAGGCGAGAATTCCGAAACGCATGACGATTAGCTCCTAAACACTCGACTAGTGCACTTTCCCCGTGCCGGAGGACTATACGTTTGCTGACGACCATTGTCGCGAGCGATTTGTGCGGAGTTTGCTTAATCGGGCCTTTCCAGCGTGACCGGCCGGCCACAAGGGTCTGCCCATGGTTAGCTGGCTGCAGGTGGATGTGGTGTGGCGGCAGGCGCCGCCATACATAGCGCCGCGCGGCAACGAACAAGGATGATGCCGAACATGCGCCGACCCGGCACAGGTATTTTGCTCTGCTTACCCGTTGCGGTGTCGCTTGCTTGGGCCGGACCCGCGCTTGCTCAGGTGGACCCCGGGGCCCTGCTGGCCGGATGCCAGGACCCCACGGCAACCTCGGCCGCTCGCATCAGCGCTTGTACCCGGCTGATCGATGCTGCCTCCGACAGTGACCTGCGGATCGAGGGTTACCTGCAAAGAGGGGTGTTGCATGAGCTGACGGGCAGCCCCCAGGCCGCCGTGGTGGACTACACCGAAGTGATCAAGATCGACCCAAACAGCGCCATTGCCTACTTCAACAGGGGTAATGCACACGATGCCCTGCGGGCCTTCGACCTCGCCATCGCCGACTACTCGGAAGCGATCCGGATTGACCCGGCGGAGCCGGATTATTTCAACAACCGCGGCCAGTCGTTCGACAACAAGGGGGACCACGACCGCGCCATCGCCGACTACACCGAGGCCGCCCGCCTGAACCCGAAGAGCGCGCAGCCATTGTACAATCGTGGTTTGTCGCAAGCCCTGAAAGGCGACTATAGGGCAGCCATCGCCGATTTCGATCGGGCCATCCAGGTCGAACCGGCGGACGCCAGCTTGTTCATTGCGCGCGGCGCCGCACACGAAGAGCTGGGCAACCCTGTCGCTGCCCGCAGCGACTACAAACACGCCCTGTCGCTGGAGCCCGGCCACGAGGATGCCCTCGAAGGCCTGACGCGCCTGGGCCGGGAATGACGTGGGGCTAGAACGGCTACGGCCGGAGCATGGGCTCCGGCCGCGTGTCTCAGACGGAGACCGGCTTACTTCTTTGCCGGGCCGAGAGCCGCATCCTGGCAGCTACGCTTGGACCGGCTCCAGTACTTGCCGGTGCCGCAACGGCCGGCCTTGCTGGCCTTGCTCTTGCCCTTCTTGGCTTTGGCCTTCTTGCCCTTGGCCTTCTTCTTGGCCGCGACCTGCTCGATCAGGCTGGTGCTGCCAATTTCAGAACCGAGGCCGGGCGCAGCCTGGGGTGCGATCGGCGCGAAGGCAAATGCGACAGCGAGGCCAAGCGCGGCGATAAGTGTCTTGCGAAGTTGCATATCTGGATAACCTCCCAATGGACGACGTGCGAACCCAAGAGCACGCGACAGGATTGCCCCCCTGTCTGCACCTTCGGCACCGCGCATGAACACTAGGCGTAGCTACATGAACAGCAGATGACTGACCGGATACGGACCACCGCTTTGCGGCGCAGCAACCGCGTACCCAAGGAGCCCCGGGACGGCCTGTAGAAATGCAGGCACACGCGGGCGTTGCGCGTTGCATCGCCGGTATGCTCCCGGTATGAGTGCCTTGCGCAAGGCGGCGCCGAAGAGGCCATGTCTCACAACACGTTCGGACACTTGTTTCGGGTCACGACTTGGGGCGAAAGCCACGGGCCCGCTATCGGCTGTGTGGTCGACGGCTGCCCGCCGGGCATCCCCCTCACCACCGATGATATTCAGATTTTCCTGGACAAGCGGCGGCCGGGGCAGTCGCGGTTCACTACCCAGCGCCGGGAGCCGGACACGGTGCGCCTGCTGTCCGGTGTGTTTGACGATGCCGACGGGCGCCAGGTCACCACAGGCACGCCAATCAGCCTCGTCATCGACAACGTGGACCAGCGCGGCCGGGACTACACCGACATCAAGGACAAGTTCCGCCCGGGCCACGCGGACTTCACCTACTTCGAGAAATACGGCATCCGCGACTATCGCGGCGGCGGTCGTTCCAGCGCACGCGAGACGGCGATGCGCGTGGCTGCCGGCGCCATCGCCCGCAAGGTGATACCGGGCGTGACGATTCGCGGCGCGCTGGTGCAGGTCGGCAAGCACAGGGTCGATCGCAGCCGCTGGTCCTGGAACGAGGTCGACAATAATCCGTTCTTCTCGCCTGACCCCGGCATCGTCGAGACCTGGACCAGCTACCTGGACGGCATTCGCAAGTCCGGTTCCTCAATCGGTGCGGTGATCGAGGTGGTGGCCGACGGCGTACCGGCGGGATGGGGCGCGCCCATCTACGGCAAGCTCGACCAGGACCTCGCGTCCGCCATGATGAGCATCAACGCCGTGAAGGGCGTGGAGATCGGCGCCGGCTTCGC
>CADEEC010000122.1 GCA_902826255.1 uncultured Hyphomicrobiales bacterium
CAAGGACCAGAAGCAGGTCGTCGTCGACGCCTTCGCGCGCTATCGCATCGTCGACCCGCTGCGGTTCTATCAGACGGTTCGCTTCGAGCAGAGCGTGCGCTCGCGGCTCGGCCCGATCGTGGAATCCTCGCTGCGTCGCGTGCTCGGCGGCTCCACCTTCCAGGACGTCGTCAAGGACAAGCGTGAGGCGCTGATGAAGCGCATCGCGCAGCAGGTGAACGACGAGGGCAAGGAGTTCGGTCTCGAAGTGGTGGACGTGCGCATCAAGCGCGCCGACCTGCCCGAGCAGCACTCCAAGAACATCTTCGATCGCATGCGGGCCGAGCGCCTGCGTGAGGCGGCTGAGTTCCGCGCCGAGGGTGTGGGTGCTGCCAATCGCATTCGCGCCAACGCCGATCGCGAGGTCACCATCATCAAGGCCGATGCGACGCGCGACGGCGAACGCATTCGCGGTGAAGGCGATGCCGAGCGCAACCGCATCTTCGCGGAGGCCTTCACCAAAGACCCGGACTTCTTCGCTTTCTACCGGTCCATGCAGGCTTACGAGGCCGGCATGAAGGGCAGCGAGACCAGGATGCTGCTGTCGCCTGACAGCGAGTTCTTCAGGTATTTCTCGAGCCCGGGCGGCGCACAACCCAAAGCGAAGTGATGAGTGACCTGATCGCCGCCCTTGGGATAGCTTTCGTCATCGAAGGCCTGCTTTGGGCGGCGGCACCGCACTGGGGTATGAAGTTCTACGAGGCGGTCGCCCATATGTCCGAGCAATCCTTGCGCACCGCAGGCATTTCATCGGCCGTGGCCGGCCTTTTCGTCGTATGGATGGTGCGGGGCTGAAGCGCAACTTATCTGGCAGGGCGAGCGTTCAGGAGGCGCGGTCATGAACGGTCCGGTACAGTGCGAGCGGGTGGAGCGTCCTCGATCGGCGTGGCGGGCCTTGCCCGTAGCGCGCACCGCGGCCCTCGTCGCGGCCTTCACGGCGCTGCTGCTGGTTCCAGCCCTTGCGCAGATGCGCGGGCCGGCAAGCGTGGCGCCGGTCGCCGAGAAGCTTCTCGATGCCGTCGTCAATATCTCCACCAATCAAACCTTGAAGGGCTCCGAAGGTGCGCCGTTGCCCAAGGTTCCCAAGGGCGCGCCCTTCGAGGAATTCTTCGAGGACTTCTTCGATCGCAAGGGCGGCCGAGGGCCGGGAGACCGCAAGGTCAGCGCGCAGGGCTCGGGCTTCGTCATCGACGGCAAGGAAGGCCTGATCGTCACCAACAATCACGTCATCGAAGGTGCCGACGAGATCATCATCAACTTCGCCGACGGCTCCAAGCTCAAGGTCGACAAGGTGCTGGGCAAGGACAGCAAGACCGATCTCGCGCTGTTGAAGGTCACACCCAAGAAGCCGTTGGCGCAGGTGCCGTTCGGTGCATCCGGCAAGATGAAGGTGGGCGACTGGGTGATGGCGATCGGCAACCCGTTCGGCCTCGGCGGCTCCGTCTCCGTCGGCATCATCTCGGCCAAGCAGCGCGACATCAACACCGGGCCTTACGACGACTACCTGCAGACCGACGCGGCCATCAACAAGGGCAACTCCGGTGGTCCGCTGTTCAACATGGACGGCGAGGTCATCGGCGTGAACACGGCCATCATCTCGCCGACCGGCGGTTCGATCGGCATTGGTTTCGCTGTTCCCTCGGATGCTGCAACGATCGTGGTGGAGCAATTGCGCCAGTTCGGCGAGACGCGGCGCGGGTGGCTCGGCGTCAACGTGCAGTCCATCACCGACGATCTGGCCGAGGCCTACGGCCTGAAGGAGAACGTGGGTGCGCTGGTGGCAAGCGTGGCGCCGGAAGGTCCGGCCGCGAAAGCCGGCATTCTCGACGGCGACGTCATCGTCAAGTTCGACGGCAAGGATGTGACCACCATGCGCGGCCTGCCGCGCCTCGTGTCGCAGACCCAGATCGGCAAGGAGGTCGATGTCGAGTTGCTGCGCAAGGGGCAGCGGCGCACCGTGCGCGTTGCCATCGGCCGCCTCGTCGAGGACGCCAAGGCGGCGCCGGCCAAGACCAGCAAGCGCGTCAACCCGAAGAGCCGCGGCGGCAAAGGCAATGACAAGGGCGGCAACATACGCCCGCCGGGACAGTCGCTGATCGGCCTGGTGCTGGCGCCTCTGACCGATGATCTCCGCTCCAAGCACGGGCTCGGCCCAAATGTGAAGGGCGTGGTGGTGGTTGACGTCGATCCGGCCAGTCCGGCCGCACAGCGCCAGATCAAGGCCGGCGATGTGATCGTGGAGGTCGCGCAGGAAGCGGTGACCTCCATCGATGACATCAGCAAGGGCATCGAGCGCGTGCGCACGGCCGGCCGCAACGCGGTGCTGTTGCGGGTCGAGGATGGCAAGGGCGACATGCGCTTTGTCGCCGTGCCGATCGAATAGGCTGTCGCGCGTCCAGACATTTTCAGTTGCGGAGGGACGAGTTGGCAGAGCGCCATAGCCTGATCGACACGATTGCCGACAGCGTCGTGCCGGTTCACAACGACGGTTACAAATTTCTCGCCATCGGCGTTGCGGTGGCGTTGTTCTTCTTTTGGTTCTGGCCGCCGCTGGCCTGGGTGGTCGTGCTCGTCACGGCCTGGATCGCCTACTTCTTCCGCGACCCGCCGCGCGTGACGCCGCTGCGCGACGGGCTGATCGTGGCTCCGGCGGACGGCCGGATTTCCGCCATCGAGCGCGTGACGCCTCCGGCCGAGCTTGGCCTTGGCGATGCCCCGCGTGTGCGCGTCTCCATCTTCTTGTCCGTGTTCGACGTCCACATCCAACGGACGCCGATTGCGGGGCGCGTCTCCCGGGTGGTGTACACGCCGGGCACTTTCCTCAATGCAGCCCTCGACAAGGCGAGCGAGGAGAACGAGCGCTGCTCGACCGTCCTCACCGCCGCGGACGGCACCGAGATCGCCGTGGTCCAGATCGCGGGCTTGATCGCCCGCCGCATCCTGACGTTCATCCGGGAAGGTGACACCCTTGGCATCGGCGCCCGGTTCGGCTTGATCCGGTTCGGCTCGCGTGTTGATCTCTACCTGCCGCCCGAGCGCACGGCGCTCGTGTCCGTGGGACAGCGGGCAATTGGCGGCGAGACGGTGATGGCAGACCTCAAGTCGACCGAGCCGGAGCGTGAGGCCCGCCTGCACTAGTCGCAGACCCTGATGGAGCGCAATGCGCATGGACCCCGTTCTGCCGCGCCTTGAAAAAGAAGAACGCCGCCGCCGCGGTCGTCTGCTGTTCCGGCAGGGCAAGATTCCGATGCGCATGGTGGTGCCGAACTTTTTCACGGTGCTCAGCTTATGCGCGGGTCTCACCGCGCTGCGCATGGCGGTGGAGCAACGCTTCGACCTGGCGATCGCCCTGATCGTGGTGGCGGCCTTGCTCGATGGTGTAGATGGCCGCCTGGCACGCTTGCTCAAGGCCCAATCCAGATTCGGCGCCGAGCTCGACAGCCTTGCCGACTTCGTCAATTTCGGCGTGGCACCGGCCGTGCTGGTGTTCGTGTGGGGCCTCGGCGGCCTGCCAAAGGGCTTCGGTTGGATCGTCGCGCTCGTGTTCGCGCTCGCCATGGGGCTGCGGCTGGCGCGCTTCAATTCCATGATCGATGTCGAAAAGCCCAAATGGCAGGCCAACTACTTCACCGGCGTGCCGGCGCCGGCCGGGGCAGCTGTGGTGCTGCTGCCGCTGTACCTCGACGGGCTCGGCCTGTTCGACGTGCGCGCGTGGCCGTGGCTGATCGCGGTCTATACGCTGATCATCGCTCTCATGCTCGTCTCTACCATCCCGACCTTCTCGGGCAAGCTGATGGGCGAGCGCATTTCCAATGAGTACATCCTGCCGATGTTCGTCGGGGCCGCCGCAGGCGTTGCCCTCCTCATCACCTACCCCTACGGCGCGCTGACGCTGCTTTCGCTGCTGTATCTGGCGATGGTTCCGGTCAGCTACCGGCGCTTCGAGCGCAAGCTGAGCGAGCCCGCTGCGGCAACTGTAGCCCAGCCCGACGACACGGCCCTGCCTGCGGCGGACCACAGGATGCCGGACACCGACCCGGCCAATCAAACCAAGCATTGATCGGGGTTGCCGGACGAGCGTCGGCTACTTCGTTTCGTCGGGCGCGCGGCGGTACACGTCGTCCGCGCGGACAATGTCGTCCTCGCCGAGATAGCTGCCGAGCTGCACCTCGATGATTTCCAGCGGCGTCTTGCCCGGGTTCTCCAGGCGGTGCCACTGGGTGGCGACGATGTAAACCGACTGGTTCTCGTAAACCAGTTTCTCCTCGTCGCCGATCGTCACCTTGGCGGTGCCGTGCACGACCACCCAGTGCTCCGAGCGATGGTGGTGCATCTGCATGGAGAGCTTGCCGCCGGGCTTCACGTGCAGCAGCTTCACCTGGAAGCGCGGCGCGATGTTCAGTGTTTCGAAGTAACCCCACGGGCGATAATTGCGGACCTGGGTCTCGTGTTCCTTGCGGCCGGCCTTGCGCAGCTTGGCCACCAGGCCGCCGACGTCCTGCGCGCGGGCGCGGTCGGCGACCAGCAGCGCATCCGGGGTGTCGACAATGACGAGATCCTTCACGCCCAGCGTCGCAACCAGCGCGTTCTCGGAGTGGATGTAGGAGCCGCTGGTGTCCTCAAGCATCGCCTCGCCATGCACGGCGTTGCCGTTGGCGTCGCGTGCGCTCAGCTCCCACAGCGACGACCATGACCCCACGTCGCTCCAGCCGACGTCGAGCGGGAGGACGGCAGCCGCGCTAGTGCGCTCCATCACGGCATAGTCGACGGAGATGCTGGGGGCCGCCCCAAACGACTTGGCGTCGAGGCGGGTGAAACCGAGATCCTCGGAGGCGTTGGCGACGGCCGCCCGTGCCGCCGCCGCCACTTCCGGCGCGAGCCGTGTCACCTCGTCGAGGAAGGTGCGCGCGCCGAGCACGAAGATGCCGCTGTTCCAGAGGTACTCGCCAGTCGCCAGGTATGCCTCGGCCGTTGCCCTGTCGGGTTTCTCGGTAAAGGCGGCAACAGCGTAGGCGTCCTTGAAGCCCTCGAGGGGAGCGCCGCGATGGATATAGCCGTAGCCGGTGTGCGGCGACCCCGGCGGAATGCCGAACAGCACGAGCTTCCCGGTTGCTGCGATCTCGCTTGCGCGCCGCACCGCAGTTGCGAACGCCTCGTCGTTCTCGATCACATGGTCCGACGGCATCACCACGAGGATGCCATCCGGGTCGTTGCGCTCCACCAGCACAGCCGCGGCGGCGATGGCAGGCGCCGTATTGCGCGCGTCGGGCTCCAGCACGATCGACCCCAGCTTGATCCTCAGCCGGTCTGCCTCGTCCTTGACCAGGAAGCGGTGGTCGTTGTTGCAGATGACGAGCGGTGCCGCAAAGCCCCGCTCCTGCGCGAGCCGCTGCAGGGTTGCGGCCAGGAAGCTGTTGGGCTGGCTCTTGGAGAAGCGAACGAACTGCTTCGGGAACATGGCGCGCGACAGCGGCCACAGCCGCGTGCCGGAGCCCCCCGACAAGACAACAGGGTAAACGGATGCCATGAGAACCCTCGAGCGGTCGCGCCATGGATAGCAGCGAGCCATCTCGCGCTCAAGGAAACGCCCGCAACAAGCCTACCGTGCGGCAGCGCCGATCAGCGCTGCTGCAACCTTTCGCGGATCGAGCGGAAGCTGTCGTTCGGAGCGGGCTGGGGGACCGGCGGAGGACGTGACGTTGCCTGGTCGGTCGCCCGGCGCAGCCCGGCTCCAGGTCCCGGCGGCGCTGTCTGCGTCCCGAAGCCGTTGCCCCTTCCCGACGGCGGGGGGTCGGCAGGGGGTGGTGCAGATTGCAGGTTCATGGCCTCGGCGAACATGGCCACGTTCTCCATGGCCGCGACGCTGGAGGAATTGCGCCAGCGGTCGACGATCGCTTCCAGGTAATTCTCGTCGCCCATCGATTCCTGCCACTTCTCTGTGAAGCGGGCCGTCGAGCTGCGCGGCATGCAATGCCTGGGCAGCTCGTCGAAACGGATGCGGACGGGCAGGGACACGCCGTCGCCGAACGCGATCGCCTCGCGCTGGCCAAGGGCAGAGAGGAACTCCAGCAAGCCGGAGCCGGTGTCGGCGATGGCCGACTTCACGATCTCCTGGTCGCGGTCGTTGGACATGCGCAGCGCAAATACCGTGTTGCACTGGGACAGGATGGTCGGATCGATCTCCGCAGGCCGTTGCGTGATGATGCACAGCGAGGCCCCGTACTTGCGGCCTTCCTTGGCGATCTTGGCAATGGCGCGCTTGCAGGGCTCGAAGCCGAGGCTGGAATTGGCCGGCACGTAGCGGTGCGCTTCCTCGCACACGAGCGTGACGGGTGTCTGGCCCTCGCTCCACAGCGCGAAGTCGAACGTCATGCGGCAGAGCACCGACACCACCACATTGACGATCTCGGTCGGCAGGCCCGTGAGCTCGAGGATGGTGATGGGCTTGGAGTTGACCGGCACGCGGAAGATGCGGCCCAGGATTTGCGCCATGCCGTCGTAGACGGTCAGCGAGCCGAACATGAAGGCGTAGCGCGGGTCGGCACTGATGGCTTCCAGGCGCGACTTCACGTTGCGGTAGGGCGAGAGGTCTTTCTTGTTCTCGAGCTTGCCCATGCGCTCGTCGATCATGGCAATGACGTCGGACATGCGATAGGGCACCGGCGTATCGACGGTGTACTTGACGTCGGTGGCGCGGCGCAGCGCCTGCTGCTGGGTGTTGGCGCGGCCGGAGCTGTAGCGGCCCTTCGCCATCGGGATCAGCTCTTGCAGGATCTCGATCTCGGCCTTGCGGTCGGGCGCATTGCCGATCAGAACCTCGATCAGCTCTTCGAAGTTCAGCAGCCAGTAGGGCAGCTGCATGTTGCGCTGGCTGACGACCTCGCCCCAGTCGCCGAAGGCTGTAGCGTACTCGTTGTGGGGATCGAGCAGCACCATGTGTGCCGCCGGGTTCTTCTGCAGGATGGAGCGCAGGATCAGCGCCGTGGTGCACGACTTGCCTGTGCCCGTGGTGCCGAGAATGGCGAAGTGCTTGCCGAGCAGGTCGTCGACATGGACCATGGCGGAGATGGAGGGGTCCTGCCGGATGCAGCCGACGCGGACCGAGTTCTTTTTCTCGCCGCAAAAGGCCAGCTCCAGCTCCTGGCGCGAGGCGATGCGGACGCGATCTCCGAGCGCGGGATAGACGGAAACGCCGCGGTTGAACGAGGTGGCACGGCCGTTCTGGCCCTTCCACAACTCGCCGACGAGACCGAGCTCGGCAATCCAGAGCTCGCGCTCGCCCTCGCGCTGTGCGGGCACGGGGACGCTCAGGGCGGAGACGATGGCCAGCACGGCCGTGTTGGTGGTGTCGATGGCGAACAGGGTGCCCATCTCCGGCCGTTGCTTGGGCTCGCGCAGGCGGTTGTCATCGCCCACATGCCCACCTTCGAGCATCACGATGGCCTTGGCGCCGGTGACGGACACAATCCGGCCAATAGAAGCGCTCTGTGGCTCTTTCTCGGAAACCGACAACGACATGGTGTCCCGCTCTATTCCTGACGCAAGTTCATCTCGCCGGTACCGAGCAGAGCGTCTCTGCCCCTCGACACGGATACTTCATGGCGGCTCGGCAGGGTGACAATCACCTCGGTGCCGATTGATTTGCTGCTGTTCACCTTCAGCTTGCCGCCGTGCAGCTGCACGAGCGCCTTGGCGATGGGCAGGCCGAGGCCGGCGCCCTCGCGCCAGCGCGAGTGGCTGGCATCGACCTGTGCGAAGGGGGTCAGCGAAAGCTTGACTTCCTCCTCCGTCATGCCGACGCCAGTGTCGCGCACGCTGATGACCGCGCCGTCGTCCTCGCCCGCCTTTGCGGACACGCGCACCGAGCCGCCCGGCGGGGTGAACTTGACGGCGTTGCTGATGAGATTGTTGAGAACCTGGCGCAGCTTCCCTGGATCGCCGCGCACGGCCGGCAGGTCTGGCGAAACAACGGCTTCCAGCTCAAGGCCGAGGCTCGTCGCGTTGGCCTTGAAGCCGGCAACAGCTGTGTTGACGAGGTCGCCGAGTTCAACCTCGCGCGCGTCGAGCGTGTACTTGCCGCTCTGGATCTTGGAGATGTCCAGGATGTCGTTGATGACAGCCAGCAGGTGCGTGGCCGCGTCGTGAATCAGGTTGGCGTATTCGATGATCTGGTCGCCGGAAAGCCGGCGCTGGTCGTACTCGCTGACGAGCTTGGCAAAACCGATTACAGTGTTCAGCGGCGTCCGTAGTTCATGGCTCATGTTGGAGATGAATTCGGACTTCACCCGGCTCGCGAGTTCGGTCTCGACGCGGGCCGTATGCTCGGCCTCCCGCGCGCGCTGCCGCATCACCGCATCGGCGAGCAGCGTCGCATACTCGCCCATGAGGGAGCTGCTAGATCCCGCTGATGGCGTACTCAACATGACGAAAAGTCTTTACCCCTGACAGCCCAACGCAGGAGAGTAGGTCTCAGAGCATAACTTGCAGTTAATGCGGGCACCGAACTCGTCGCGCACGCGGTAGCAAGTGTTTAATCATCGTACTTTCCGGGGGTGGGTGAGCGTGCCCCGAAGCGCTACTGAAATAATTGCAATTGCAATGGCTTGGGAGCCGCCGGCCGGCGCATGTTAAGAGTTCGGAAGGGTTGATTGAACCACCTTTGAGGTGTCTAATTGTCGGCGGGGATATTAAGCGCGTTGCTGGGCGGTCGCACACACAACTCTTAAAGTGGAGCCGACAATGACGTTGAGAATTGGCGATACCGCACCCGATTTCGAGGCAGATACCACCGAAGGCCGCATCAAGTTCCACGATTGGATCGGCAGCTCCTGGGCGGTGCTGTTCTCGCATCCGAAAGACTTCACACCGGTCTGCACGACCGAGCTTGGCTACATGGCGCGCATCAAGCCCGAGTTCGACAAGCGCGATGTAAAGATCGTCGGTATCTCGGTCGATCCCACGGATCGCCACGCCAAATGGGCCGAGGACATCAAGGAAACCCAGGGCTACGCGCCGAATTACCCGATGATCGGCGATCCGGAACTTAAGGTCGCCAAGGCCTACGGCATGCTGCCGGCCGAGCTGGCCGGCACGTCCGAGGGCCGCACCGCCGCCGACAACCAGACCGTGCGCAACGTGTTCGTGATCGGCCCCGACAAAAAGATCAAGCTGGTGCTTGTTTATCCGATGACAACGGGCCGCAACTTCGACGAGGTCCTGCGGGTGATTGACTCGCTTCAGTTGACCGCGAAGCACAAGGTGGCGACGCCGGCGCAGTGGAAGCACGGCGAGGACGTTATCATCGCCGGCTCGGTCAGCGACGAAGACGCCAAGAAGACCTATCCCAACGGCTGGAAGGCGCCCAAGCCTTACATCCGCATCGTGCCGCAGCCGCGCTGATCAGAACAGTCTGAATCGCAGAGAAGGGGCGCAGCGGATGCTGCGCCCTTTTCGTTTGTTGCTCTGGATCAAGACATACGTGCGGGCGGCGGAATAGGGTACACTCGCCCCCGCACGCTGCTTATATTAGGATGAAAGTTCGCCACACGCCGAGGAGACAGCCGTGATTTTTCGACAGCTCTTCGATCAGGTCTCCGGCACCTACAGCTACCTGATGGCCAGCCGCCGCGGCGGAGAAGCGCTCATCATCGATCCTGTGCTGGAGAAGGTCGACCGCTACCTGCAGCTCGTGCGCGAGCACGATCTCAAGCTGGTGAAGGCCGTCGACACACACATCCATGCCGATCACATCACCGGGCTCGGCGCCCTGCGCGACCGCACGCACTGCATCACGGTGATGGGCGAGAACGCCAAGGTCGATGTTGTCTCCATGCGCGTGACCGAGGGCGACAAGCTCACCATCGAGGGACTGTCGATGGACGTGCTGTACACGCCGGGCCACACGGACGATTCCTACAGCTTCTTGATGAGGGACCGCGTCTTTACAGGCGACACGCTGCTCATCCGCGGCACCGGCCGCACCGACTTCCAGAACGGCAGCGCCCGCGAGCAGTACGAGTCGCTGTTCAACAAGCTGCTGAAGCTGCCGGACGAGACGATGGTCTACCCTGCCCACGACTATAAGGGTGACACCGTCTCAACCATCGGCGAGGAGAAACGCTACAACCCGCGCCTGCAGGTGAAATCGGTCGACGAGTACGTCGACTTGATGAGCAAGCTCAACCTGCCGAACCCCAAGATGATGGACGTGGCCGTTCCCGCCAACATGCGCCAGGGCCTCGCTCAGGATGAAATTGCGCGCAAGGGATGGGCGCTGACGCCCTCCCAGGTCATGGGTCTCATCGGTCGGCCCGATGCCGCGCTTGTCGACCTCAGGGAACGCACCGAGCGCGAGAAGCACGGGAGCATTCCAGGCTCGGTGCATGCACCCTACCCAGACTTGCAAGACAACATCCGTGCCGGGGGCATCCTGCACGAGCTGGCGAATGCCAGGAAGCTGGTCTTTTATTGTGCATTCGGCGAGCGTTCGGCGATGGCCGTGCAAGCTGCTCAGGACGCCGGCATCGCCTCGGCGTGCCACATGCACGGCGGCATCGACGCCTGGCGCAAGGCCAATGGCCCGTTGGTGAGCTAGTTGGGCACTTCAATCAGAACCAGCTCTGCCCGGCCGGGCGCAGCGAGAGCCGGGACCCAGGGCCATAGCCGCTGGTCCTGACGCGTAATTCCGGGATGACAACCAAGCGGCGAGCCGAACTGACCGGCACTAGGCGTTCGCGCCGTGAATAGCGTCGATCACCGCTTGCGTGACTTCGGCGGTGCGCGCCGTTCCGCCGAGGTCTGGCGTGTGAAAGCGCTTGTCGGCCGTCACGCGCTCGATTGCACCCATGAGCCTCGTGGCGGCCGCGTCCTCGCCGAGATGCTCCAGCAGCATCACGGCCGACCAGAACGTGCCGATCGGATTTGCGACGCCCTTGCCCGTGATGTCGAACGCCGATCCGTGGATCGGCTCGAACATGGAGGGATAAGTCCGCTCCGGATTGATGTTGCCCGTTGGCGCGATGCCGAGGGAGCCGGCGAGGGCGGCCGCAAGGTCGGACAGGATGTCGGCGTGCAGGTTGGTCGCAACAATCGTGTCGATGGACTGCGGTTTCATCACCATGCGCATGGTCATGGCATCGACCAGCATCTTGTCCCAGGTCACGTCGGGAAACTCGCGCGCGACCTCGACGGCGATTTCGTCCCACATCACCATGGCGTGGCGTTGGGCATTCGACTTGGTGACGACGGTTAGAAGCTTGCGCGGCCGTGACTGCGCCACCTTGAAAGCGAAGCGCATGATGCGTTCGACGCCGGCGCGCGTGAACATAGCGACGTCGGTCGCAACCTCCAGCGGCGAGCCCTGGTGCGCGCGTCCGCCGACACCGGCATACTCGCCTTCCGAGTTCTCGCGCACGATCACCCAGTCGAGTTCCGCCCGCTCCACGTGCCGCAGCGGCGACGTGATCCCCGGCAGCACGCGCGTCGGCCGCACATTCG
>CADEEC010000123.1 GCA_902826255.1 uncultured Hyphomicrobiales bacterium
AGAATTGGAAAGGCGTCGTCGCTCCCCACTCCTCACCCATGTAGAGCATCGGCACCTGCGGGCTGAGCAGCACGATTGCGCTGAACAGATCGACAACCTCGGACTGGGCCAGCACCGTCAGTCGGTCGCCGAAGGCCCGGTTACCGATCTGGTCGTGGTTCTGCAGAAAATTAACGAATGCCAGCGGGGTCAAGTGGCGGCTTGGCTTTCCACGCTTTCGGCCGTGGTGGAAGCGGGACGGTTCCCCTTGGTAGACGTAGCCTTCGGCAAGCGCGCGTGCGAGCTTTGCCGCGGGCTCATCCACGTAGTCGATGTAGTACCCCTCCTGCTCACCCGTCGCCAGCACATGCACGACGTGGTGAGCATCGTCGTTCCATTCGGCAGTATAGAAGCGCGGCTGCCCCGAAGCATTGCGCTCATGCAGGTGGGCAACGTTGCGCTCGTCCTCAGTCGTCAGGTGGATGTGCCGATTCCCGAACCGCTGCCGCACCTCGGTGGCAAGCTCCTCCAGAATGTGAGGTGTGGATTCGTCGCGGATCTGGTCGATAGCGTCGAGCCTAAGGCCGTCGAGCCGGAACTCCTCAAGCCAGTAAAGCGCGTTCTCGATAAAGAAGCGGCGCACCGGAGCTTGCCTATAGTCGATCGCTGCGCCCCAGGGCGTCTGCCGCAACGCATCGAAGAACTGCGGGGCGTAGAGGCCGATGTAGTTACCGTCGGGACCGAAATGATTGTAGACGACGTCGAGCAGCACCATAAGCCCGCGGGAATGCGCGCGGTCGACGAGGCGCTTGAGGCCATCGGGGCCGCCATACACGATGTGCGGCGCGTACATCAGAACGCCGTCGTAGCCCCATCCGCGGTTGCCGGAGAACTGCGCGACCGGCATTAGCTCAATGGCGGTAATGCCTATGTTGGCGAGGTGGTCGAGTTTTGCCTCGATGGCGGCGAAGGTGCCGTCTTGGGAAAACGTGCCGGTGTGCAGCTCATATATCACCGCCTCAGACCACGGCCGACCCTGCCAATCGGCTGTTTTCCAGCGGTAGGCGCCTGGATCGGTCAGCAGCGACTGTCCATGCACGTCGCCGGCTTGCGCGCGCGCGGCGGGGTCTGGGACCCGCATTCCGTTATCGAGCGCAAAGGCGTAGGGCGCGCCGATGGCAACAGCTCTGCTTTCCAACTCGAACCATCCATCGCCGATGGGTCGCATCGCCTCGGTCGCGTCGGTTGCTGCGGTCGCAAGCGAGACCGAATTCTGTCCCGGTGCCCAGATGCGGAAGCGCGCCGCGCCGTCGCTGCCGGGTTCCGCGCCCCACGTTCTCTCAAAGCGGAATCTGTCTGTCATTTGCGCCGTCCCTCGAGCAGAAAGATGGCGCGTGCCGGTAGTGCCACTCTGGCGCCGGGCGCATGCATCGGCTCGTCAGGCTCAATCACACCGCGTGCCGAGTCGACGATCAGTCGCCAACCGGTCACAACCTGGGGCGCGGGCAACCTGAACTGGATGTCGTCGTGATGCGAGTTAAGCAGGACAAGCAATAACGAGGCTCCGCTCTCTGCCAGCATTAGCCCAATTGTGCGCGCAAAGCCGTTAGTCCAGTCCGATTTCATCATCTGCTTTGCATCCGGCCGCAACCACGTAACGTTGCGCGTCCCGTCGCGCAGCGCCCGCGCGCCATGCAGGAATCTTTTCTGACGAAGCAGTGGCTGTCGGCGGCGCACGCGGACCAGCCCCGCGACGAACTCGAAGAAGGTTTCGTCGCGATCGCTCACTTTTTCCCAGTCCATCCAAGAAAATTCGTTGTCCTGGCAGTAGGCATTGTTGTTGCCGGCCTGGCTGCGACCAATCTCGTCGCCCATTAGCAGCATTGGAGTTCCTTGCGAGAGGAGCAGCGCGGTCACCGCGCCGCGGCGCATGCGCTCGCGTAGGTCGCGAACCTCAGGCGCCTCGGTAGCACCCTCCACGCCGCAGTTCCAACTGCGGTTGTCATCGTGTCCGTCGCGGTTCTCTTCGCCGTTCGCCTCGTTGTGCTTGTGGTCATAAGCGTAGAGGTCTGCCAGCGTGAATCCGTCGTGCGCAGTGACGAAGTTGACACTGGCCCAAGGTCGCCGTCCCTGCTTGTCGAAAAGGCCGGCGGAGCCGAGGAGCGCGGAAGCCAGGGCCGGCAAGAAACCCTTATCGCCCTTCCAGTAACTGCGCAGATCGTCACGGAAGCGACCGTTCCATTCCGCCCACCCAGGTGGAAAGTTGCCGAGTTGGAATCCGCCATCGCCAAGGTCCCACGGCTCCGCGACGAGCTTCACCTGCGACAGCACCGGGTCTTGCCGTATCGCGGCAAAGAGCTTGGCCGTCGGCTTGAAAGCGCGCTGCTCCCGGGCGAGAGACGTTGCGAGGTCGAAGCGGAAGCCATCAACGCGACCTTCCTCGACCCAGTAGCGCAGCGAATCCAGAACCATCTGGAGAACGCGCGGGTGATCCAGATTCAAGGTGCTGCCGCAGCCGGTCGTGTCGAAATAGAAACGCGGATCGTCGGCGAGCACGTAGTAGCTGGCATTGTCGATGCCGCGGAAGGAAAGCGTCGGTCCCAGATGGTTGCCTTCGCACGTGTGATTGTAGACCACATCGAGCAGCACCTCGATGCCCGCCTCGTGCAGGCGATCCACCATCTGCTTGAATTGGCTTATGTCGCCTCCCGGCGGAAGGTATCGCTGTGCCGGGACGAAGAAGGCGAGCGAATTGTAGCCCCAGTAGTTCTTAAGGCCCCTCTCGGTCAGATGGCGGTCGTCGGCAAATTCGTGCACCGGCAGCAGTTCCACCGCAGTCACACCAAGTCGCACGAGGTGCTCTATCACTGCGTGATGCGCGAGGCCGGCAAAGGTGCCGCGCTCACTAATTGGTACCGCAGGGTGGTGCGCAGTCATGCCCTTGACGTGCGCCTCGTAGAGAATGCTGTCGGACCACGGCGTCCGCGGACGGGTGTCGCGTCGCCACGAGAACGACGGCCGCCATCGAGAGACACCATCAACGACGACACACTTCGGCATGAACGGTGCCGAGTCGCGGGGATCACTAGTGAGGTCTCCATGAGTGGCGCCGATCTTGTAGCCGTACACGGCGTCGTCCCAGACGAACTGCCCTCTGAGCGCCTTGGCATAGGGATCGAGCACGAGTTTATGTGAATTGAAGCGGTGTCCCTCGTTTGGCGCCCAGGGACCGTGCACGCGGTAGCCGTACAACTGGCCTGCCCGCAGCCCCGGCACATAGCCGTGCCATACCTCATCCGTAAACTCCGGAAGGCTTATTCGCGCTGTTTCGACTGCTCCCTGATTGTCGAAGAGGCACAATTCAACGCGCGTAGCGTTGGCAGAGAAAAGAGCGAAATTGACACCGGATCCGTCGTGTGTGGCCCCGAGTGGGTAGGGCTGTCCCGACTGAACACGCGGCGTCGCAGCCCTATCCATCGGCTTCGTTCCGGGTTTGTGGCTCATAAGCTCAGAACGATAGTGGCGAGCGGCGGCAGCGTCAGTTCTAGTGACTGGGAGCAGCCATGTGCGGCAATGGATTTGGTTTCGTTGGCTCTGCTGTTGCCTTGATTGCTCCCGCCGTAGCCTGCGGCGTCAGTATTCAATCGCTCGCGCCAAGTGCCAGCCAGCGGGACGCCGATGCGATACTCATGCCTCACGATCGGAGTGAAGTTGCTCACCACCAATACCGGGGGGCTACGGTCTTTGGATTTGCGCAGGAACGCGAGTACGCTTTGGCTGGCGTCGTCCGAGACGACCCACTCGAAGCCAGCTGCCTCGCAGTCGAGCTGATGTAGCGCCGGTGTTCCGCGGTAGAGCCTGTTGAGGTCGCGCACGAGTCCCTGCACACCGCGGTGCTCGGCCTCGGCCAGCAGGTGCCAGTCAAGCGATTGGTCGTGGTTCCACTCCCGCTCCTGGCCGTACTCGCCGCCCATGAACAGCAGCTTCTTGCCGGGGTGTGTCCACATGAACGCAAGGTAGGCTCTCAGGTTGGCAAACTTCTGCCAGCGGTCGCCAGGCATCTTGCCCAGCAGCGAACCCTTGCCGTGCACGACCTCGTCGTGGCTCAACGGCAAAACAAAATTCTCCTGGAACGCATAGAGCAGGCCGAAGGTCATGTCGAAATGATGGTGGCTGCGGTACACCGGCTCCGTCGACATGTAGCGCAGCGTGTCGTGCATCCAGCCCATGTTCCACTTGAAGCCAAAGCCGAGGCCGCCCCTGTCGACAGGTTGCGACACCATTGGCCAAGCCGTCGATTCCTCTGCGACCGTTATGGCGCCGGGGGACGCGCTGTAGACGCGTGTGTTCATGGTCCGCAAGAAATCGACAGCCTCAAGGTTCTCGCGGCCACCGTGCTTGTTCGGAACCCACTCGCCCGGCTGTCGGCTGTAGTCGAGATAGAGCATCGAGGCGACGGCATCGACCCGCAGGCCGTCGACATGATAGCGCTCAAGCCAGAACAGCGCGTTGGCGTAGAGGAAGTTAGCTACCTCGCGACGGCCAAAGTTATAGATCAGCGTGTTCCAGTCTTTGTGGAAGCCCAGGCGCGGATCCTCGTGCTCATAAAGAGCCGTGCCATCGAAATGCGCCAGCCCGTACGCGTCGGACGGAAAGTGCGCCGGAACCCAATCAAGCAACACACCGATGCCTGCCCGATGACAATGATCGACGAAGTAAGCAAAATCCTCAGGAGTACCGTGTCTCGCCGTCGGGGCGTAGAGGCCAACCGGCTGGTAACCCCAAGAGCCCGAGAAAGGGTGCTCACTGATCGGCAGCAACTCGATATGCGTGAAGCCGAGATCGAGAACGTAGTCGACAAGTTCGTGCGCCAGTTGGCGGAAACCGATGAACGAGTTGTCCGGCCCTCGACGCCAGGAACCAAGATGGACTTCGTAGATAGACATGGGCTTCGAGCGGTGATCGGCGGTTGCCCGCTCAGCCATCCACGCGTCATCGGCCCAGCGATGCAGCGGGCTTTGCACCCGCGAGCTGGTGGCAGGCGGCAGTTCTTGCGCGAACGAGAACGGATCTGCCTTCAGCGCCAAGAGCTCGCCCTTCGCTCCGATAATCTCAAACTTGTAAAGATCACCTGGGCTGAGATGGGGGATAAAAAGCTCCCAGAGGCCCGCTTCGATGCGACGGCGCATGGTATGGCGGCGCCCGTCCCAGGAGTTGAAATTGCCTACGACACTCACGCGTTGCGCGTTCGGCGCCCAGACGGCGAATGCTACGCCAGCCACGCCCTCGATTGTCAGTGGGTGCGCACCGAGTTTCTCGAAGAGTTGGCGATGACTCCCCTCGCCAATTAGATGGACGTCCATTTCCCCAAGGTATGGTGGGAAGCGATAGGTGTCGTGGGAGATCCAGACGTGGCCGGTCTTGCGCAAACGCAGCCGGTAGTCTGATCTACCGATGCCTGCCGGGAGGGGTGCTGAAAAAAAGCCCGCGCTGTGAAGCCGCTCGAGTGGCACGAGCACCGCCTCGTCGCCGGCGCCGATCACCTCGACGGCATCAGCATCCGGAGCGAACACGCGCACGTAGATGCGCCCGTTTGCGTCGCTATGTGGTCCGAGCACGGCAAATGGATCACCGTGTCGGCCTGTTGCAATGGCCTCGATCTCGGACGCCGCTGGTCGCCAATCGGCCGGCCCGGCAGCGGAGGGCGGGGCGATCATGAACCCTCCCTCGCGTCAGTTGCCAGGAGAGCCAGAACGCCACGCACTGGAATCGATAGCCAACCCGGCCGGTTGGCCGCCTCATAGGAAATTTCGTAGAAGGCTTTCTGCAAAACGAAGAGATCGAGCTGACCGCGCGCGGACTCGGCGCCTGCCGGATAGCTTGGCGTCGTTTTTGCAACGGTTCGATAGGCGGCGAGGAACTCGACCTGCGCCGTGTCCCGCCAGGCTCTTGCAGCCTCGATGACGCGCTGAGGCAGCTCCGGTGTTCGCGTCGCAATGCGGTCGAGCGCGGCGAAGGCCGCGTAGTCGAGCGACCGCAACATGCCGGCGACATCGCGCAACGGTGACGTCTTCTGGCGTCGCTCCTCGAGCCGGCGCCCCGGTTCGCCCTCAAAATCGATGATGACGACGTCGTGCTCGGCCACCAGCACTTGGCCCAGGTGGTAGTCGCCGTGAATGCGGGTCTTGGCGCCGGCTGCCGGAACGTCCTCTAGTAGCTTGAGCCTTGCCTCAAGGGTGGTTCGGGCGGCCAGGAGCTGCTCAACATGCGGGCGGGCCCCCTCGTCGATCTGGCTCTGATTGCGAACAAGCCCGTCGAAAGCCCTCTCCGCTTCGCTCCGCACCGCATCCGCCCACGCCTTCATATCCCCGTCCACGACGGGCTCGCGCGCGAAGCCGGGTTCATCCGTATTGATCGCAAGCGCTTGGTGCATCTCCGCTGTGCGCTGGCCAAGGATAGCGGGCAGGTTCAAGGGATGCTGGTAGTCGGGAGCTTCCTGCGGCGGGCCATCCTCAGCAGGCGGCACCATCAGCGCGTCATCGAGATGACGATCGAGGGCCTCAGCGATCACATGCCAGCAGTCTCCCTGGTTGCGAACAAAATCGAACAGTGCACCCAGCACTATCGCCGGACCCTCCTCGGGGCGAAACTCGAATAGTCCCAGAAGAGCGGGTGTGTTCTTGTACCCGGCAACCTGGCTGAGAAAGCGGGCCATCTCGATCTCAGGATGCACGCCCTTCTGGAGCCTGCGGTAAAGCTTCAGCAATACGCGCTCGTCGAGGATGAGCGCGTTGTTGCTCTGTTCGACACCGACCGAGCGCACGCTTGCATCAATGGAAACGCGACTTGGCGTTCCAGTCGACTCGAACACGAGATGTCCTTTTGAGCTCGTGATCGACCTGTCGTCTGCCACCGCGTTGACCAGCGCGCGCGCAAATGGCTCGTCCTGCGCAGCGTCGAGCAGTGCGCCAACGCGAGCGCCGCGGCGCAGCTTGGCAAGTGCGAACGGCAATTTGGGCGCGCCGGCAGCAAGATGCTCGGCGCCCCACAAAGCTGAGAGAGGCAAAAAGTACCGCTGCACCTCTTGGCCTTGGACCTCAACATCTAGTTGAGCCAAGGCATATCCGTCTCTGTCGTCATCAAGCGTCGCCAGCGTTTCAAGCGAAACGCTCAAGATGCGCGCATCTTTGCCTGCAAACCAACGTTGACGCGCCACAAAGTCGGGCAGGCCCGAACGCTGCAGATGTTGCAGCTCGCGGCCTTCGAGGATGCTTGGCCAGCCGTGCGCAAATACGGTCGTAATGAGCTCCTTGGCCGACTCAATTGGCGAGAGGCGCCATGCTGGCTCTTCGGAATCACTCGCCAGCAGGAACCAGTAGAAGCCGTAGCCGGGCAGGGTGAGCATGTAGGGGAGCTCGCCAATGGAGGGAAATGGCGAGTTGCCTGTGAGTTCGACCGGCGTCGTCCCGCGGTGCTTGGACAGGTCGAGTTCGGCGGCTTGTGCCGAACGAGCGAGGTTGAACACGCAAAGGAGGGTCCGATCGCCGTGCTCGCGCGTGAAAGCCAGCACCTTGCGGTTGGTCGGATAGAGGAAAGACAGGCTGCCGCGGCCGAAGGCGGGCTGCAACTGCCGCACCGCAATCATGCGGCGCATCCAATTGAGCAAGGAGGACGGGTCGCGCTGCTGTGCTTCGACGTTGACGGCCTGGTAGCCGAAGTTTGCGTCCATGATCGGCGGCAGGTATAGCCGCTGTGGATCGGCGCGCGAGAAGCCACCGTTGCGATCGGCCGACCACTGCATGGGGGTGCGCACACCATCGCGGTCGCCCAGATAGTAATTGTCGCCCATTCCCAGCTCATCGCCATAGTAAATGACGGGTGTTCCCGGCATAGACAGCAACAGGCCGTTCAAGAGCTCAATCTTGCGCCGGTCGTTGTCGAGCAGCGGCGCAAGACGTCGGCGGATGCCGAGATTGATTCGGGCTCGGGGATCGGATGCGTACGTGCGCCACAGGTAGTCCCGCTCGTCCTCCGTCACCATCTCCAGCGTGAGTTCGTCATGGTTGCGCAGGAACAGCGTCCATTGGCAGATCTCGGGAATCTCCGGGGTTTGCCTGAGAATGTCCGTGATTGGGTATCGATCCTCCTGAGCCAACGCCATGTACATCCGGGGCATTAGCGGAAAGTGGAAGGACATGTGGCATTCATCGCCGTTGCCAAAGTATGGGCGCGTGTCTTCGGGCCACTGGTTGGCCTCGGCCAGCAGCATGCGATCAGGGTAGTTGGCGTCGACTTCCCTGCGGATGCGCTTCAAGACGTCGTGCGTCTCGGGCAGGTTCTCGTTGTTGGTGCCCTCGCGCTCGCACAGATAGGGCACCGCATCAAGTCGCAGCCCGTCGACGCCCAGATCGAGCCAGAAGCGCAAAGCTCTAATGACCTCGGCAAAGACCTCCGGGTTGTCGAAGTTGAGATCCGGCTGGTGCGAATAAAAGCGGTGCCAGAAGTAGGCGCCCGCGGTGTCATCCCACGTCCAGTTCGACTTCTCACTGTCGATGAAAATAATGCGCGTACCGCTGTATTTAGCGTCGCTGTCGCTCCAAACATAGAACTCGCGCTCGCGCGAACCGGGAGCCGCCTTTCGCGCGGCCTGGAACCAAGGGTGTTGATCCGATGTGTGGTTTATGACGAGTTCGGTGATAACGCGGATGCCGCGGTGGTGCGCCTCATCGATGAACGCTTTGAACTGGTCGAGATCGCCGTAGCTTGGATGGATCGACAGATAGTCGGCTATGTCGTAGCCGTCATCACGCAACGGCGAGGGATAAAACGGCAGCAGCCAAAGCGTGTTGACACCCAATCCCTGCACATAGTCGAGGCGCTGCATGAGGCCGGCGAAATCACCCACGCCGTCCCCGGACGTGTCGTGAAACGCCTTGACGTGTAGCTGGTAAATGACGGCGTTCTTGTACCAGTCGGTGTCAGTGCGATCGATGCCAACTTCTTTTCGCGCCTTCTCGCCCATCAGGCCAACAGCCGAAACGGGTGTCTTCTCAAGCGTGGCTGCCTTCACGCGCTACCTCTCTTTCGGTTGGTCAAGTTGCCAAATGGCGTAGGGTCTCTCGCGCGGATCGAGCAGCATATGCTGCACCTTGCCTGTCCAAGTGAACCGGTCGCCGGTTACTAGGTTCTCAACATCGATCGATGCGTCGTCCGGCAATCCGAACTCCCACAGCGGCACCTCGAAGTGGGCGCCCTGTGGGTTGTGGGGATCGAGATTGACTGCGATGAGGACAAAATCCTTCCGGTCACTTGTGTACTTGCCGTAGCAAAGGATCTGATCGTTCCAGGCGTTGTAGAAACGGAGATTATTGAACTGCTGCAGCGCGGGCTGCTCGCGCCGCAGGCGATTGATGAGTTTAATGTCCTCGCGGATGTTCCCGGGCCGATCCATGTCCCAGGCTTTGATCTCGTACTTCTCCGAGTCGAGATATTCCTCCTTGCCAGGGATTGGGCGCGCCTCGCAAATCTCGAAGCCGTTGTAGAGCCCATAGTTGGTGGCTAGTGTTGCCGCGAGTACAAGGCGCGCCTGGAAACCCGCGCGCCCGCTGGTCTGCAGGTATGAGGGATTGATGTCTGGGGTATTGGCGAAGAAGTTGGGCCGGTAGTACTCACAAGCCTCCGTTCGGGTGAGTTCCGTTAGATACTCGCTCAGCTCTCCCTTGGTATTGCGCCAGGTGAAGTAGGTGTAGGACTGCGTGAAGCCGACCTTGGCGAGCCGCTTCATCACCTTCGGACGGGTAAACGCCTCGGACAGGAAGATCGTGTCCGGGAAGCTTGATTGGACGTCGGCGATCATCCATTCCCAAAATGGGAACGGCTTTGTGTGCGGGTTGTCGACGCGGAATATCCGCACGCCACGTTTCGCCCAGAACATGACGACATCGCGCAGCGCGTGCCAAACCGACGGGAAGGCATCGCGATAGAAGTGGACATTGACGATGTCCTCGTATTTTTTCGGTGGGTTCTCGGCGAACTTGATGGTGCCATCAGGCCGCCAGTCGAACCATTCTGGATGCTCGGTGACCCACGGGTGATCCGGTGAGCACTGGATGGCGAAGTCTAGGGCAATCTCAAGCTTGTGCTCGTGAGCGGCTCGCACGAGCCGCTCAAAATCGGTGAGGCTGCCGAGTTCGGGGTGAACGCTGTCGTGCCCGCCCTCTGACGATCCAATCGCATATGGGCTGCCGGGATCATCGGGCGCCGGCTCCAGCGAGTTGTTGCGGCCCTTGCGGTTGGTGCGGCCGACCGGATGTATCGGTGGGAAGTAGAGCACATCGAAGCCGAGGTCGCGCACATATGGCAGGTGCTTGATCACATCGTCGAACGTGCCGTGACGCGTGACGTTGCCCGATTGCGAGCGCGGAAACAGCTCGTACCAGGCGCTGAACGCAGCCGCGCGCCGGTCGACCCAGACAGGAAGATTCTTAGGATAGACGGTAAGGTGCGTGCGCGGACCGGCACGATGCATCAGTGCAACGACTTCGTCGTTGAGCAGCGGCTTCAATAGTGACAACGCGTCTTTGCACTCTTGAAGCTGCGCGGCCAAGCTCCGCAAGGCCCGCCGGTCGGCTTCCCCGCCGCGGGTGTCGTCGGTGGCCGCCTGCTCGATAAGAAGACGCCCCTCGGTGAGTTCAACGCCGATGGACACGCCTGCGGCGTGTTTCTTGGCGACTTCGTCGCGCCACGAGGCGAAAAGGTCGCGCCAAGCGATGATGGTGTAGTGGTAGCGTGCGTTCTCGTTCAGATTGAAGGCGCCGCGCCAACGGTCGTTGCCGACAAGGCGCATCGGCGCCTCGCGCCAGTCGTGCTCGCCGTTCCGCTTGTAGAGCAGGGCTGCATCAATCTTGTCATGGCCGTCGGCGAAGATGTCGGCCTCGACCACGAGCAGATCTCCGACCGCGCGCTTCACCGGGAACCGGCCGCCATCGACCTGGGGCCATACGCCCTCTATCGCAACCCGGGAGCGAGCAAGTTCCTCCGGGTTCCCGGCGCCCGCGGGAGGCGACTGACACGACGCGGCCGGCTGGCGCGGTTGTGGGGCGTCACTGGCTCCCTGTGCGAGGATCGAAGTCATCCAATGCGCTCCCCATAGTTGCCTGACTTGTCGATCCGTTTGAAAGGTCCCGGGGACGGGTGCACGGATAGACGGGCGGGCGGGAACGATGGAATTATCGCAGCCGGCCAATTTGAAACCTGCTCCTACACTCTGAGCAGGCTCGCAATCGCCCCGACAAAAACTCGGGGACCCCGCCAAAGACCCGGCGGGTGAATGCAATCAGACCAAATAAACTACCGCTATTGGTGATTCGACACCGGCAATCATAGCTTTAGAAAGTATATCAAGAAGCCATCGCCATAGATATACTATGGTGCAATTCGA
>CADEEC010000124.1 GCA_902826255.1 uncultured Hyphomicrobiales bacterium
AGGATGATCGCCACATGCGCCGTGAACAACACGACTCCGCGCACGAAAGCGCGGTACGTTCGCTGGTGATCTGCAAGATCGAAGTGCGGGGCTGTATCTGACAACGCCATGGCGGGCTCCCGGCTACTGCTGGCAGCACCTCCCAACCTCGCCAACGCCCCTTTACGCTCTTTGGTTCCCGCAGGCAGTTATTGGAATCGCCGCCGCGTTCTGCGCCTTGCCTGCGCCTGGGCGCCCTCCGGTCCCGACGGGCCGATCCCGTGGCCGGCGCTGCCACCCAAGCCCTTGCTCAGGCCTTCGCCGCCCTGCCCTTTGCGGCCAGGTACCCAGCTTACGTTCTTGCCTGGGCTCGCCTTTGATCGAGCCTCCTCCTCGCAACGTCGCTTGCGGTCCCTTTCCGGCATGGTGGATTGCTCTTTGCTCCTATCGCGCCGCCCGCCTCTTGGCGGCCTTCTTCGGGACCGTCTTGCCCTTCTTGCGGGCCTCGGAGAGGCCGATCGCGATCGCCTGCATGCGACTTCTCACCTTCCTGCCGCCGCCGCCGCTCTTCAGCGTCCCGCGCTTGCGTCTGCGCATCGCGCTTGCGACATCCTTCGACGCCGACTTCGAATAGCGCCGTGCCATGCTGGATACTCCTGCAATCCTTTGGCATCAGAACGCGGGGTCGACGGTCGGGTTCCTGCGCCGTAGCTGACAAACCGCCTTGCGGGCATGGAGCGCTTCCGTATCCTCCTGCAAAGAAGATCAGCCAGTTGGGGAAGGTAACGCCGTGCGTGTGACCACGATTGCGGACATCGTTCGCCGCTTTGCCGCCGAAACTCCCGACAACCTGGCGATCAAGTACGGCGACATACGCATGACCTGGCGCGATCTGGACCGCAGGTCCAATCGTTGTGCGTCGGCTCTGCAGGCACTAGGCGCCGGCGCGCAAGACCGGATCGCTTTCCTGGCCAAGAACTGCATCGAATATTTCGAGGTCGCATTCGCCGCGGCGAAGCTCAATGCCGTGGTCGTTGCCGTCAACTGGCGGCTGACCCCTGCCGAGATCGCCTATACCGTCAACGACGCCCGCGCGACCGTCCTCATCGCCGGACCCGACCTGTTGGAGATGGCCGCGACGATCCGCAACGAGCTGGTTCATGTGAAGCACATGGTCGCTATCGGCGACTCTGAGGACTGGATCGCCTATGAGCGATGGCTCGAACAAGCCTGCGATCGCGATCCAAACGCTCCGGTTACCCAAGACGATGTCTGCATGCAGCTCTACACCAGCGGCACCACCGGTCTCCCCAAGGGCGTGCTGACCACCAACGTCAATTTGTTCACCCTGCTCGGCAATGCACAGGCCGTGTGGAGGTTCGATCGCAGCTCCGTCAACCTCGTGTGCATGCCCCTGTTCCATATCGCCGGCTGCGAGTGGGCGCTAGCAGGCATGGAGCTCGGCGCGGCAACAATTCTCGTCCGCGACTTCGATCCCGTGCAGATCCTCGATCTGATGCAGGAGCAAGCGATCACAAACGTACTGTTCGTGCCCGCCATGCTCGGCTTCATGACGCGCGTGCCCGGGGCGGAGGCACGGCAGTTTCCGGCGCTCAGGTCGATCGTTTACGGTGCTTCGCCGATCACCGATGAGGTTCTGCTTGCGGCCATGCGCACGTTCAAGTGCGCGTTCGTTCAGCTCTACGGGATGACCGAGACAACCGGCGCCATCACGGAGCTGACGGCCGTCGATCACGATCCCGCCGGGCCGAAGTCCTACCTCCTCAGGTCCGCCGGCAAGCCGTTCCCATGGGTCGAGCTGCGCATTGTCGATGCTGAAGGGCGCGACTGCGGCGCAGGCGAGATCGGCGAGTTGTGGACGCGATCCGCTCAGAACATGCTGGGCTACTGGAACAAGGCCGCGGAAACCGGAGCCACCATCACGTCGGACGGCTGGCTAAAGACCGGCGACGCCGGATATCTGGACAATGATGGCTACGTGTTCCTCACCGACCGGGTGAAGGACATGATCGTGTCCGGCGGCGAGAACATCTACCCGGCCGAGATCGAGAACGTGCTCGCCGCGCATCCCGCCATTGGCGAAGTCGCCGTCATCGGCGTCCCCGACGACAAATGGGGAGAGACCGTCAAGGCGGTCGTCGCCTTGAAAGCCTCGGCGCAAGCTAACGCCGCAGACATCCTGGCATTCGGCAGGGCGAACCTCGCCGGCTACAAGTGCCCAACGTCGGTCGACTTCATCGCCGCGTTGCCGCGCAACCCCTCCGGCAAAGTCCTGAAGAAGGACCTGCGCGCGCCCTACTGGTCTGGAAAGTCGCGACGCATCAATTGACCCAGCATCCATCAAGCCAACTCAACTGCGGACAGTCGCAGGCAATTTGGTGGGTAGAAGGACTCGAACCTTCGACCCGCTGGTCAACACCCTGCTGGAAAAACTCCTCGACCGCCATGCCCGCAAGCTCAGGAGCGCCGCCGAGGTCGAGCGCGTGTTCGCCTGCGATGTTCGGCCGGTGATCGGCGCCAAGTCGATCTACGAGCTGCGCTCAACTCTCGGAGGGCAGGTAACCGGGCTGAGCGCAGGTGAGGCAGTGCTGGTGTAGATACCAGACCGTCGGATCGAGCACGTGCGCTCTGTATGAAGCGTGGGTGTTGAACCCCACTAGCAGCGCCACGCCCAGAACCAAAAACAACTGCCCTCCGACCACCCTTTGAAGCGCTCACTCGTCACCCGGTACGCCGTAGCTTGGTGCCTCGCGTGGATCGAGCGCGCGCCGGAGATAAGCGTCGAGCTGAGGCTTGTAGATGTCCCAGAGCTTCGAAATGGCGTTGATCGGGCAATCCTCCGTCCAGTCGCATCTGAGGTCAGCGACTGGCCAGCTCACCTTGTCAACGATCCTGAGCCCCGCCGAGTGGATCGGGCCTGCCTCGCCGCCCGCGGCGAGGCCAGCGCGCATCGCGTCGATCAGCCGGTCGCCGAGGTGACCCGAACTCACCAGGAAGCCGTCGACGATCGCCTGCGGCACGCCGGCGTCGGCGAGCAGGTTGCCTCCGGACGCAACGTTTTCGGCACGCGCCTCTGCCCAGGTGCCAAGGACGTTGGGGCCGGAGTGGCTGGCCGTCGCCCCGTTCCTGTCGACGGCCAGCACCTGCCGGTACTCGATGAAGCGCCCTCGCTGCTTGATCTCGGTGATGGCCGCCTCCGCGCTCATGCCGCCTTCCATGAGGTCGAGCGTGAGCGGGCCGAGCGACGGGTCCGTCACGTTCTGCGAGGCGACGGCGCCGACGCCCGCCCGCGCATAGGCGCAACGCGCGGCGACAGCAGGCGAAGAAGAGGCCACGGCGACGCCGAACATCCCAGTCTGGCTGCAACGGGCGACGAGGGAGAAGGTCATGGGCTTGCTCTTGATCTAGCTTTGGCGCTCATTCCGGGATCACGGCCGTGCCGTCGATCTCGACCAGCCATTCGGGGCGCGCCAACGCCTGGACGACCAATCCGGTCGAGACGGGATGTACGCCTTTCGTATACTCGCCGATCGTGCGATACACGGCCTCGCGGTGGCGGACGTCGGTGATGTAGACGACGATCTTGACCAGGTGTTCCATCCGGCCGCCGGCCTCCTCGATCAGCTGCTTGATGTTCTGCATGACCTTATGGGTCTGCTCAGCGGGATCGTGGCTGTCGATGTTGACGGCATCCTCGATATTCTGCGGGCATTGGCCCCTGAGCCACACGATCTTGCCGCCGCTAGTCACGACCGCGTGGGCAAGGTCGTTGTCGAGGTTCTGTTCGGGATACGTGTCCTTGGTATTGAACTTGCGGATGCGGGTGTGAGCCATGTGAGCCTCTGTCGGGTCGGCCTTCATTTGAATGTCTCGGGACTGGCGAGGGCGGCAGATATAGCGTGCCGCCGCTGGTCAATCCTGCCGCAGCATGACGTCGTGATACGCCATATAGTTGCGCTGGATCTGGATCTGGTCGGCAACAAATCTTGCATCGTGCCACACCCCCCAGATGAAGCTGGAGCCGCGCCGCGACTGCCAGGGCAGGCCGAGGAAGTAGATGCCGGGCTCGCTCGAAACGCCGCGCTGATGCTTGGGGTGGCCCATGTCGTTGAACGCATCGACTTTCAGCCAGCCGAAGTCAGTCGTGAAGCCCGTCGCCCAGATGATTGTGGTGATACCAGATGCCTTGAGATCCAGCGAGAGAACGGGATGCTTGATGCACTCAGCATCCGGCACGATTGAACGTGCCTCCGGATCATCCGGCAGGTCGAGGCCGTGCCGCGTGGCAAAGGCGTCCGCTTCGTCCAGCACAGAGCGCAGGTTGGCATCGCCGTTGGCGAGGTTCTCGACGAGATCGGGGGCAATGCGCATCGCGCCGTTCTCGAAGCCTTGCGTGCGACCGACCAGCAGCATCCCGTTTGCCGCGAGGCGGCGAAAGTCGATGGTGTGGCCGCCATTGGCGCCGCTGACCGCGATCGTCACGTGCTCCTTGCCGGCCTCGCGGGCGGAAGCATCCCACTTGCCGAGAACGCCCAGCCACCAACAGTAGTCCAGCCCACGATAGGCCCGTGGCGGACGGTCATGCGGCCCGACCGAAAGGTAGACGCGCCGCCCGGACTCGAGCAGCTCCTCCGCGATCTGCGTACCCGACGAACCCGATCCGACCACCAGCCCCGCGCCCGCTGGCAATTGCGAAGGATTGCGATACTTGATGGAATGAATCTGCAGGATGCCGGCCTCGGGCGGAACCATCTTCGGCACGATGGGAGACTGGAACGGACCTGTGGCAGCGACGACCCTGGCTGCCTCGATCACGCCCGCAGACGTCTCCACGCGGAAGCCCGGACCACCGACACGCCGCTCGACCTTCAGCACCTCGACCCCGCAACGCACAGGTGCGGCAAACATCTTCGCGTAGGCGACGAGATAGTCGGCAACCGTCTCCTTGGGTGCGAAATCGTTGGGGCCGACGCTCTTGTCGACGTCGCCGAACTCGAGCCCCGGAAACCGGTCGTGCCACGCTGGGCCGTTGGCGACCAGCGAATCCCATCTCTCCGACCGCCAGCGCTCGGCGATCCGATGCCGCTCCAGCACGACGTGTGGAATGCCGTTTGCACTTAGATGCTCGCTCATAGCGAGCCCGGCCTGTCCCGCCCCGACGACAAGCGTGTCAATCGTCTCAACCGACATAGCTTGCTCCACACGGGCATGACAGGAACCGGGTAGGCTTTGGTATGTCGGCTTGCATCAATGTTGTCCTCGTTTTCAAGCGTAGGCTATCGCGGGTACTGCGGGAAAGGGTAAATGCTTAGGCGCGGCAGATGACGTTGAGAAGCGCGTGCCGCTTCTCCTTCTGCATCACCTCGAGGCAGCGCGTGATGGCAACGGGAAGATCCTCCGGCCGCTCGACGCGCTCGCCGTAGCCGCCGGCAGCGCGGCACACTTCCTCGAAGGGTGGCAGCTTGTCGAGATAGGTGAAGACCTGCCGATTGGATTTGATTGCTGCACCCTCCGGATACATGGCGCGAGTGAAATGATGGACGGCCGCCCACATGGAATTGTTCATGACGATGAGCAGCACCGGCAGCTCGTGCAGTGTCGCGGCATGATGCACGGCTAGCGGGTTGGCAAAGAGGAATGCCCCATCACCAAGCACCGCGATCACCTGCCGCTCGGGTGCAGCGAGCTTGGCGCCGAGCGCCGCACCCGCGCCCCAGCCGAGCCCGGAAGCAGAGCTTGAACCGTAATAGCAATCGGGCTCCTCGAATCGCGCGTGGTCTAGCATCAGCGTGTATTCGTTGACGACGATCGCGTCCCGATCCTTGGCCTCACTGATGCAGTGGCTCGCCCACGCTGCGTGGATCGGGCTTGACGTAGCAGCCGCCTCGCGCACCGCCGTGATCTCCTTCACAAGTGCCCGGCTATGGCCCTCCACCCATTTGCGTCGCGCGGTGACGATCGCAGCGGATGGTGCGCCAAGCGCCGCCGAAAGGCCGTCGAGGATGAGGGCGGGATCACCGGCAAGCGTGACGTCGCTGGCATAACCGCGGATGGGAATGCCGGTGTGCAGCGGATCGATACCGGCGTGAATGATCCTCGCACCCTCGCGTGGCACCGCCTGCACCGGCATCCACGGCACGTCGCACTCCAGTGCGATGATGAGGTCTGCCTCGGGCACCAGGCGCTTGGGCTCGGTACCGAGATACATCGGATGCGACGTTGCGAGCGAGAGATAGCGCGGCTTGTGCTGGATGACGGGCACCGCATGACGCTCGGCGAACGCGCCCAGGGCTGCCAAGCCCGAGGGTAGGCGCCCGGCGTTGCAGGTCACGATCAGCGGCCTCTTTGCCCCGGCGAGAAGTCTGGCCGCGGCCTCGAGCGAGGCGGGATCGGGCGCACCGGCTGGTGCTGGCGCGACGCGAGGTGTGGGCGAGATCGTCGTAGGACCGTCCTCCGCCAGCACCTCGCGCGGCAGGCTCAGGTACACGGGCCCGCGCGGCTCGCTCGCTGCGATCGAGACGGCGCGATCGACGACGGTCTCGAGCTGATCGGCGCTCCGCAGCTCGTAGTCCCACTTCACGATCTCGCGCAGCATGCCGGCCTGGTCATACATCTCCTGCGCCCAATGAATGTAGCCGTCCCGTGCGCCAAGCCGCCCGCCTTCGGTGAGCGGAGTGCGGCCTGCGGTCAGCAGAATGCCCACGTTCTCGCGGGCCGCGTTCATCGCGCCGCACACCAGATTGGCCGTGCCGACGCTGACGTGCACCATCACGGCCGGGATGCGCCGGCTGATCATGCCATAGCCGTGCGCCATGGTGACGGCGAGGTTCTCGTGCGTGACGGTGATAGGCTGGGGTACCGGTGCGCCCTGCTGCTCGAGTTCGGCGTAGGCCTCGATCAGCGGCGAGAAGTCGGTGCCCGCGTTGCCGAAGAGTACGTCCACACCACGGCTCGACAGCAGCGAGAGGTATGCGGCGGAGACGCTTGCGCGCTTCTTCGATTTCGAGGCTGCCTTGTCGGATTTCATGCGATTTCCGCTTCCTGCCCTGCGCTTGCTGCCGTTGTGCGGTTAACCCGATTTCGGGAAGGCGAGCACGGTGTCGACCGCGAAGACAACTCCCACGGGCGCGCCCTTTGCCCATCGCGCGACGTGCGCCGGGCCGGCGAGCCGGACGAGGACGGTGGACATTCCCTCCACGCCGACATCGACGAGCACGTCCGTGTGGCCGCCCTGGAACACACTCGCATGCACCTTCCCGGTAAGTGGAATTTCTTCGCGAGGCGCCGCGAGCGTGATCTGCTCGGGTCGGACGAAGACATCGACCGGCGTGCCGGGCGCCGCGTCCGCCAGATGCGTGCGCGACGCCCCCACATGTCCATTGCCGACCCTGATCGTCGCACGCCCATCGTCAAGGCTCTCGATGACGCCGGGGATCACGTTCACGTCGCCAATGAAGGAGGCGACGAACCGGTCTGCTGGGTCCGCATATACCTCGTGCGGTGTGCCGACTTGGCGGATGACGCCTTCCGACATCACGGCGAGCCGGTCTGAAAGGCTGAGCGCCTCACTCTGATCATGCGTAACGAAGATCGTTGCGATCCCGAGCTTGCGTTGGATATCTTTGAGCTCGATCTGCATCGAGCCGCGCAGGGACTTGTCCAGCGCCGAGAACGGTTCGTCGAGAAGCAGCACCTTCGGCTCGATGACGAGGGCACGCGCAAGCGCGATGCGCTGCTGCTGGCCGCCGGAAAGCTGGCTGGGCTTGCGCGCTTCGAGCCCCTGCAGCTTGACGAGAACGAGCGCGTCTTGGACCCGGCGGTGGATGTCCGCTCTCGGCATCCCACGCATCTTGAGGCCGTAGCCGACGTTGGCCTCGACCGTCATATGGGGAAACAGAGCGTAGCTCTGGAACATCATGCCGATCTGACGCTGAAAGGTCGGTACGTCGTTGACCCGCTGCCCCTCGATGGCCACGTCACCCGCATCTGCCGAGAGAAAGCCCGCGACGATGTTGAGAAGCGTCGTCTTCCCGCAGCCCGAGGGGCCGAGCAGGGTCATCAGCTCGCCCGGCCGGATGTCGAGCGAGGTGGCCTTCAGCGCCGCGATAGCGCCGAACGACTTACTCACGGCATTGAGGGAAACGGCCGATGAACTAGCGCGGCTGCTCGACATTCAAGACTTTCCCGAGACCGAGATAGAGGTTGGCGAACGTGAGGAGCGCCGCGGTGGCAGCGATGTAGAGCACGGAGATGGCAGCCATCGAGGGATCCGCGTACTCGCGCACGTAATTGTACATGGCGACGGGCAGCGTCTGCGTACGCTGCCCGGTCACGAACAGCGAGGCGGTGAACTCGTTGAAGGACAAGATGGCGGCGAGCAGCCAGCCGCTGACGAGGCCGGGAAGCAGCAGCGGCACCGTGACGGTGAGGAGGACGCGGGCGGGCGGGGCGCCGAGGCTCTCTGCCGCCTGCTCGAGGCGCCTGTCGAAATTGCGCAAAGAGACATAGACGCTGCGCAGCACGAACGGCAGCACCAGGATCACGTGCGCGGTCACGACGACGGTAAAGCCGCGGGCCATCCCGATCTGCGCGGCAATGATCAGGAAGCCAAGGCCGATGGTAAAGTGCGGCACGATCAGGGAAGACAGCAGGATGGTCTCGATCGTGCGCTTCAGGCGGAACTCGTAACGGTCGAGCGCGAACGCGAAGGCGGCACCGATGGCGAGCGCGATCGACGAGGCCCACAGGGTGACGATGAGCCCGTTCCAGAAGCCGGCGCGGAAATCCTCGTAGGTCAGCGCCCTCGCAAACCAACGCAGCGACAGCCGCTCCGGTGGAAAGGAGAGCAGCGCCTTCTCATTGAATGCAGCGATGGTGACAACGAGCGGCGGCAAGATCAGGAAGCCGATCACAGCCACGACGGAAAGGCGCGCGAGGCGACCAGGCAGCGTATGGAGTGCAATGGAACCCATGTCAGTGCTGTGTCACGTTTTCGAAGCGACGGGTGCCGAGCCGGATGAGGCCCAGCAGTGCGAAGGTCATGACGAGACCCGCCACCGATAGGGCCGCGGCGAAAGGAAAATTGAAGCTGGCAAAACCGAGCTGATAGACGAGGTTCGACACCATGTTGACCCGGCCGCCGCCGATGAGCTGCGGGGTCGCGAAGGCGCTGAACGTCCAGGCGAACGCAGTCGTGACGCCGGCCAGGATGCCAGGCGTGGACAGCGGCAGGGTGACCGTGAGGAAAGCACGCAAGGGGCTCGCGCCGAGGCTGGCGGCCGCCCGCTCGTAGGCCGGATCGATGTGAGCGAGCGCGGCGGCCAGCATCACCACCATCACCGGCAGCGTCACGTGCACGAGGGCCAGCACGACACCGATGGTAGTGAATAAGAGCTGGATGGGGCTGGCGATGAGACCGAGCATCAAGAGAACGGAGTTTATGAAACCGGTGTTGCCGAGCACGATGATCCAGGAATAGGTGCGCACCACCTCGCCGAGGAACAGTGGCGTCACCACGATGATCAGGATCAACCCTTTCACGAACGGCCGCTTGGTATGCACTAGCGCGTAGGCGACGGGGTAGCCTGCAACCAAGGTCGCAAAGGCGGTGAGAAGACAGATCCACGCCGTGTCGAAAAACACTCGGGCGTAAAGCGGCTTCAATAACGCAACAAAGTTTGCGAGCGTATAGTCGCCGGGCTCCAGCGAGCCCGGCACATGCATGCGGACACTATATTGGAGGATGGCGAGAAGTGCCGCCACCAGCGCCACGGCGCAAAGCGCGGCTGGCGTGACGAAGGCTCCAAGAAACGGTCGCGACCTCATGCGGCGGCCGCTTCGAGCTTCGACGGAGACCGGGACATCACTTCAAGTCTCCCTTCGCCCGCGGGAGAGCGACAGACGCGCCCTCCCGAAGCGACCCTTGCTCGCCCGGAGCCTCAGTTCATGATGTTCTCAGCGAACCACTTCCGCCACTCGCCGGTTTTCTCGCCGCGTAGCTTATGGTCAACAATAATAGCCTGCGTCTTCCACTGCTCGGGCGTGGTGAACACGCCGGGGAGCTTGGCGACGTCAGCATCGAGCTTGGCGTTGGTGACGACCGGGCTCGCCTTCTTCAGCTTTGCAGCTTCTGTCTGGACGGCCGGATCCAACATGATGTTGATGAACTTGTAGGCGAGATCCGCCTTCTTGCTGCCCTTGAAGATGGCAACGGTGTCGATGCCGAGTACCGCGCCCTCTTTCGGGATCACGAGCTCGATCGGTACGCCCTGGCCCTTCATGTAGTGCGCGTTCATGGACAGGATTACCTGCACCGGCGTCTCACCTGAGGCGATGAGCTGCTGGCTGTTGGCGTCGTTCGTGTAGAACGCCTTGAAGCTAGGCTTGAGGGCCTTGAGCTTGTCTTGGCCCTTTTCCCAAGACGCTGCATCGCCGCCCGAGAGCATCGCCGATACGACGACGAGGTGGCTTGGATCGAAGTCGGGCGAGGCGAGCTTGCCTTTCATTTCCGGCTTCCATAGGTCGGCCCAGCTGTCGAACTTGATACCCTTCACGAGGTCCGGGCGATAGCCGATCGTGTACACGTAGGCCCAGGTACCCAGGTGATAGGGGCTGATGCGCGCTTCCGGTACCAGGTTCGCCACGTTCGGGATCTTGGACAGATCGAGCTTTTCGTAGAGATCGTCCGTGGCGTAGAGCCAGCCCACGTGCGACGTCGTAAAATTGATGTCGGCCTCGGGGTTGCCCTTGGCGAGCTTCGCCTTGTTGAGACGGTCGATCGTGCCGCCGGTGATGAACTCGACGGCGACGCCGGTCTCGGCCGTGAATTTCTTCGCCGCCGTGTCGGCCACAAGATCCCTCCAGCTGCCACCCCAGACGCTAATAGCCAGCTTGTCCTGCGCGACGGTTGGAAGTGTCTGCGCCAGCAGAACAACGACGGCTGCAAGAAGCTTCTTGTATCTCATCCGCGGATCCTCCCAATCACACACCAAGAACCATGTTTGTCGGCCGGGGCCGACGTCGCGAGCCTAGGCGACTTAGGTATAAGTGTCGATGTGATCTGCGTGCGTAGCAAGCGGCCACTACGCTTTGCAGTGCGCGCCGTACCTTCTTTCGCATGAGCGGCAGCTCGATGGCGAAACTGGGCTCGCGACCCAGCGCGTTGGCAGGCGCGCACAGTGCTGTTGCCGCTGACCGCCGTGTACCCAGCCGACTTGTCGACGAAGCCATCGCCCTCGTGCCCGGCCGGCAAT
>CADEEC010000125.1:0-5456 GCA_902826255.1 uncultured Hyphomicrobiales bacterium
GCCTGGCGCTGGCCGCGCTGCTGTTCTGGTGGATCGAGCGCACCAAGATGGGGGCGATCATCCGCGCCGCCGCCGAGAAGCCCGAGATGGTGGATGTGCTCGGCATCGACGCGCGCAAGGTCCATATGACGGTGTTTGCCATCGGCACCGCGCTTGCCCTGGTGGCCGGCGTGCTGGCCGCGCCGCTGTACTCGGTCTACCCCAGCATGGGTGACGGCTTCCTCATCATCTCGTTCGTGGTGGTAGTGATCGGGGGACTGGGCTCGGTGTCAGGCGCCTTCTGGTCGGCGCTCATGATCGGCCTCGTCGACACATTGGGCAAGGCGTACGCGCCACGCGTGGCGGGCCTCGCCGTCTACGTGCTGATGGCAGCGGTGCTGCTGTGGCGGCCGTCCGGCCTGTTCGGCCAGCAGCGGACATGACGGTGCGCTGACATGCTGCCCGACAAGCGCGCCGTTCCCATCCTGATCCTCGGTGTGCTGGCGCTTATCGCCGTGCCGTTCTTTGCGCCGCCCTACTACATCGAGCTCGGCACCTACGCCTTCATCGCCGCCATGCTGGCGCTGAGCCTGCAGCTGCTGGTCGGCTGCACGGGGCTCGTCAGCCTCGGGCACGCGGCCTTCTACGGGCTTGCCGCCTACACCGTCTATCTCATCACGCCGGAGGGCACCGGCCGCTCGATGTTCATCACGCTGCCGGCAGCCGTGGTCGTGTCCGGGATCGTCGCGCTCGCAGTCGGCGCCCTATCGCTGCGCACGCGCGGCTTCTTTTTCCTGATGGTGACGCTCGCGTTCGGGCAGATGGTGTTCTTCGTGTTTCATGACACCAAGATCGGCGGCGGACCTGACGGCGCATTCCTGACCCGGCCCTTGATCTCCATCTTCGACTGGCAGCTGCAGCTGACGCGCAGACAGCGCCCGATGGCGACCTACTACGTGGCGCTGACGTTCCTGGTCGCCATGTACCTGACGCTGGTGCTGATCCTGCGCTCGCTGTTCGGCCGCGTGCTGGAAGGCATCCGCGTCAACGAGCACCGCATGCGCGCACTGGGCTTCGACACCTACCGCTACAAGCTCGCAGCCTTCGTCATCGCCGGCATGCTGGCGGGCGTGGCGGGCCACATGTGGGCCATGCACCGCGGCTTCGTGAACCCCGAGCTGATCGGCTGGCATCGCTCCGCCGAGGCCCTGCTGATGATCCTGCTGGGCGGGCTCGGCACACTGCATGGGCCCATCATCGGCGCGTTCGCCTACATGGGACTCGCCGAGCTGCCGCAGGTGATGGCCGACTGGAAGCCGATGGCGCGGCTGTTCAATGCGCTCGGCATGCCCGACACCGGCGCGTTCCTGCAATCGCTAACCGAACGCAAGCTGCTGATCGAGGGCGTGGTCATCCTTCTCGTCGTGATCCTGCTGCCGAAGGGCCTGAGCGGGCTGCGCCTACCGCGCTGGCAGAGATCGTCACCGGCAGAAAAGCCGACCGTTGCCAAGGCGGAGGTGCCGCCCAATGGCTGAGCGCCGCGTAACAGGTCAGCCCGTGCTCGCCACGCGGGGCTTGAGCCGCAACTTCGGCGGGCTCGCCGCTGTGCGCAACGTCTCCATCGCTTTGCATCAGGGCGAGCTGCATGCCGTCATCGGGCCCAACGGCGCCGGCAAGACCACACTCGTAAACATGCTGTCCGGCGACATTCGGCCGACGGCCGGCGAGATCGCGCTCAACGGCCGCCAGGTGGGCGGTGAGCCGGCACATCGGCTTGCCCGTCTCGGCATCGGCCGCTCGTTCCAGCGCACCAATATCTTCACCTCGCTCAGCGTGCTCGAAAATGCGCGCCTGGCCGCCCAAGGCGTCGGCGCAGCCCGCTCCGGGCCGGACGGCAAGACCTGGGCCGAAGCCGACTTCGTCACGCAGGCACGCGCCGCGCTGGCGCGCGTGGGGTTGGCCGAGGTCGCCGCGCGCACGGCCGGCGCGCTGTCGCACGGCGAGCAGCGCCAGCTCGAGATCGCCATGACGCTGGCGAGCCACCCCAAGGTGCTGCTGCTCGACGAGCCGCTGGCCGGCATGGGCCCGGAGGAATCCGAGCGCATGACCACGCTGCTCAAAGGCCTCGCCCAAGAGCACGCCATCCTGCTCATCGAGCACGACATGGATTTCGTGTTCGCGGTCGCTGACTGGATGACCGTGATGGCGGAAGGCACCGTGATCGCCGAAGGCAAGCCCGAGACCATCCGTGCCAACACCGCCGTGCAGGACGCCTACCTCGGAGGCCATGCATGAGCACGGCGCCGATCCTCGAAGGCCAGCGCCTCGACACCTTCTACGGGCAGAGCCACATCCTGCGCGGCGCCAGTCTCGCCATCCGGCCAGGCGAGACGGTCGGCCTGATGGGCCGCAACGGCATGGGCAAGACCACGCTGATCCGCACGCTGGTTGGTCTGGTGAAGCCGCGGCGGGGCGAGATCCTGATCGACGGCAAGGATGTTACCCGTACGCCAACGCATGCCATCGCCCGCCGCGGCGTCGCCTACGTGCCGGAGGGGCGAGGCATCTTTGCCACGCTGAGCGTCGCCGAGAATATCGCGATTGCGGAGCGCGCCGGCGTCGACGGCAGCCGGCGCTGGACGCAGAAAACGGTGCTGGAGCTGTTTCCGCGCCTCGCCGAGCGCATCAACAACGGCGGCGACCAGCTCTCGGGCGGCGAGCAGCAGATGCTGGCCATCGGCCGCGCGCTGGTCACCAATCCGCGCCTGCTGATCCTCGACGAAGCCACCGAGGGCCTGGCACCCATCGTGCGCGACGAGATCTGGAAAACCGTCCGCCTGATCCGCGAGACCGGCATGGCGACCCTGATCGTCGATAAGACTGTCTCCGCGGTGACCGCGATTGCCGACCGCGTCGTCATCCTCGTGAAGGGCGAGGTGGTGTTCGAAGCCGCCCCGGCCGAGCTGCTCGCCAAGCCCGACTTCATGCACCGGACGCTCGGCGTGTAGTGCCTTTCATATCCCAAGAACCGTAGCCGCAAGCTCAACGTCATCCTCGGGCTTGTCCCGAAAATCCATCTATCAAGGAGCGCCATTCCTCGCGGCTGGATTCCCGCTCGCGCTTCGCTTGGCGTGAATGACGATGGTGTTAGGTTTGGCTCAGGCCGTCATTCCCGCGAAAGCGGGAATCCAGCCCGCGCTCGACGCGCAGCCTACGACCCCGGCGCCTGCCGGCCACCGGCGCGTTTCGTCCGCCGTTTGCGATCGGCATCGTCGCGCAGCTTTGCCTCGCGCAACGTGATCCAGCGGCGGCAGCTCGCGAGATTGGGATTGCACCTCGCGTTGACTGTGGACCGAGGCTCATTGACCGGCCGCCACACATCGATCGCGCGCAGCGAGGTGCGCGGCGCAGGCTGAGCGCTGGCCACCGGCCGCTCGCGCGCCGGCGGTGCCTTGGCGAGCGGACGAGAGCGATCGTCGCTGACGTCGCGTTCCGCCCTGGCGATCAGGTCGTAGGCGCTCATGCGGCTCATGAACGGATTGGCCTTGATGACGGCGGAGCCCAGAATATCCTCGGCTGGCGTGTCGGGCTGGGCGCGGATCAGGCGCACGGCCGCGGTCGGCCCGACCAGGAACGCCAACCTCAGGTGGCCGAACGTCGGCAGGAATGCCTGCCGCGACAGGGTCGCAAAGTTCTCTCCGGTATAGATCGCGGCGGCGCGGCGCGCGAACGGCCGGTTGACGCGCAGCTCCAGCACCTCGTCTTGGCTCAGCTCGTCCGTCTCGGCCGTGAAATGTCGCCGCACGAGATCGAGGAAGGTCGATTTGATGAACTGAAACGGCCCGAGCGCCGTGGAGCGCGGATTAGCCGCGCGATCGCGCCCGCCGGATTCCACCTGCATCAGCCGGTCGAGGAAGAGATCGAACTCGGCGTCCGATGCGCTCTCCACGGGCCGCTGCTCGATGGGGCGAACGTCGAACTCCGGGATGGCATGCGCGGGACCAGCCGCGAGGCCGCAGATGAAGGCGGCCGCCACGACGCCAGACGCGCGGGCAGGACATTGCAAGACGAGAAACCTCCAGACTGTGCGAGAGCTACGCCTCCACCGGACGCTCGCATTGTCTTTGCAATAGAGGCACCAATGTGAACCGCGGCTGAAGCACATCGCCGCGACGTGAGCGGCGCTGTGCTCACTTGGAGCGTATCGCCGCCACCTGCGCATCCGCTTCGGCCAGCTCGCGATCGAGGTCGACCTGCGGGCACTTCTTCTCGTGCATCAGGCGCTGCAAAGCGTGAGCGTGGGCACGCTCGCGATCGTATTGCTCGATGGCCGCGACGCCCTTGTTGCCTCCGCTCATCCAGCGGCTGATCATGGACGCTGCCGTTTGCGGCGCCTCCTCGCGCTCGGCTTTGGCCCGGTCCGGCAGCAGCTTTAGGATCTGGACGCGCTCCGCGAAGCTGCGGCTCATCGCGTCGCAGCTTTGCGTGTGCTCCGTCTTCTCCAGGATGTATGTGCCGTCGGTTTGCAAGCCGACGATAGCGCTGGCGCAACCGCCGCCGAATGCGAGCGCGCCCAGGACGAATGCGGTCTGGCCGATCTTGCTCACAGACTTGACGTATGCCCGCTGCCGAACAGTAATGCTCAAGATCGAAACCGCTAAGTGTGGCGTCCGAAAGGCCACCAGAGATCCCCTTAGATGGCTGAAGCCGGCCCGCAATCCACGCCGCTGCGTTTCGCAGAGCTCGACGGCCGGCGCATAGAATACCGCATGATTCTAGGCGCGGCCGATGCACGGCCGCCACTGGTCTTCCTCCATGAGGGGCTCGGATCGGCGGGGTTGTGGCGCGATTTCCCGGACAAGGTGTCACGCCGCCTCGGTGCCCGCGCCCTGGTCTATTCCCGCTTCGGATATGGGCAGTCCGACGGCCTGACGGGCAAGCGCGAGCCGCGCTTCATGCACGAGGAGGCCCTGGACGTGCTGCCCCGGCTGCTCGACCAGCTCGGCATCGAGGCCCCGCTTCTCATCGGCCATTCCGATGGCGCCTCCATTGCACTGATCCATGCCGCGGCCTCCGGGCAACCCGTGCGCGGCGTCGCCGTGATGGCGCCGCACGTATTCGTCGAGCCGATATGCGTGGAGAGCATTGCCAAGATCCGCGAGAGCTACTTCGCCAAGCCCGACCTGAGGAACCGCCTCTCGAAATATCACGCGCATGTCGACGACGCGTTCCTTGGCTGGGCCGATACCTGGTTGCTGCCCGCCTTCCTCGATTGGTCGATCGAGGACCTGCTCGGCGGCATCACGCAGCCGGTGCTTGCGATCCAGGGCCGCGAAGACGAGTACGGCACGCTGGAGCAACTCGACCGCATCGAGCGCGGCGTGACGGGCGCTGTGTCGAGGTTGGTGCTCGACAAGTGCGGCCACGCTCCGCATCGCGATCAGGAAGCCGCCGTCATCGACGCCATCGTGGCCTTC
>CADEEC010000125.1:5466-11237 GCA_902826255.1 uncultured Hyphomicrobiales bacterium
CTATCGCACATTCCCTCTCCCCGTTCTTACGGGGAGAGGGTCAGGGTGAGGGGCAGCTGCGTACTTCGACGTTGGACTTGTGGCTGCCCCTCACCCCCGCCCTCTCCCCACGCTGATGCAATGCGTGGACGAGGCTGGCGAAGCGTGGGGAGAGGGAGGCCTCCGTCGTCGCGCAGTCCGCGATGACAATTTGCTCAATACAAGCGGTCGCGATAAGCCTCCGACAGGCGCGCTTCGGCGGCGACAGGGTCGAGGTCCTTGACCTGATCCGAGATCGCTTCCGCAAATGTGGCGAGGCCTTCGAGCGACGGCCACTTCTCCTTCTGCCACAGGCCGGAACGGATCAGGGCCTTGCCGCACTGGAAGTAGACGCTTCTGGCCGTGACCTCGACCACCGCACGGGCCGGCTTGCCGTTGACGGCGTGCCGGAGGCGCAGCGCCTCGTCGGTGAGAATCCGCGCGGTGCCGTTGACGCGCAGCGTCTCGCGGCGATCCGGCACTACGAACAGCAATGCGATCTTGGGATTGGCGATAAGGTTCTCGAAGCTGTCGAGGCGGTTGTTGCCCGGCCGGTCGGGAAGCTGCAGGCGATGCTCGTCGATGACGGTGACAAAGCCCGGCGCATCACCGCGCGGCGAGCCGTCCGGCCAGCCGTCCGCATCGGCGGTGGAGATGACGACGAACGGCGAGCGGGCAATAAAGTCGCGCGCATGCCGATCGATGTGAGCCAGCTCCTTCTTGACGGCGATATCGCTTGGAGCCGCGTAGGTCGCACGCAGGTCGGTGAGGCTGCTGATCTCGGTCATGACGTGATGCCTTGCGGTTGATCCTTGGCGAGGTGCAGAACGGCAGCAACGGCGCGCTTCCATCCGGCGTACTTGCGCTGCCGCTCGTCGCCGCTCATGGCCGGCGCGAACGCCTTGTCGAGCTTCCACAGCTTGCTGAAGCCGTCGGCACCGGGCCAGGCGCCGGCCTTGTGGCCCGCAAGCCAGGCAGCCCCGAGCGCGGTGGTCTCCTGCACGACGGGCCGCTCGACCGGCGCATCGAGGATGTCGGCGAGGCGCTGCATGGTCCAGTCGCTTGCCACCATGCCGCCGTCGACACGCAACACTGACTTTGCCTTACCATGCCAATCGACGTGCATGGCCTCGACGAGATCGCGCGTCTGATAGCAGACGGCTTCCAGCGTGGCGCGCGCGAACTCGGCCGGACCGGTGCCGCGCGTGAGGCCGAACACGGCACCGCGCGCATCGGGCTGCCAGTAGGGCGCGCCGAGGCCGACGAAGGCCGGCACCAGATAAACATCCTGCGCCGCATCGGCGCCGGTTGCGAGCGGCTCCGTCTCCGATGCCGAGGTGATGATTTTCAGGCCGTCGCGCAGCCACTGCACGGCAGCGCCGGCGATGAAGATCGCGCCTTCCAGGGCGTAGGTGCGTTTTCCCCCGAGCTGATAGGCGACCGTCGTGAGAAGCCGGTTCTTGGAGGCGACAGGCTCGGCGCCCGTATTGAGCACGGCGAAGCAGCCCGTGCCGTAGGTCGACTTGACCATGCCCGGTGCGAAACACGCCTGGCCGATGGTGGCCGCCTGCTGGTCACCGGCGACGCCCAGGATCGGCAGCGCCGTACCCAGCAGCGATGCCTCCGTCGTGCCGAAGTCTCCGTTGCAGTCGCGCACCTCCGGCAGCAGCGCGCGCGGCACACCGAACAGCTTCAGGAGATCGGCGTCCCAGTCGCCCTTGCGGATATCGTAGAGCAGCGTACGCGAGGCATTGGTGGCGTCCGTCGCGTGCACGCGGCCGCCGGTGAGGCGCCAGATCAGGAACGTGTCGACGGTGCCGAAGGCAAGGTGCCCCGCCTCCGCCGCGGCGCGCGCCCCTTCCACGTTGTCCAGCAGCCAGCCGATCTTCGTACCCGAGAAATAGGGATCGAGGAGCAGGCCGGTCTTGGCCGTCACAGCCGCCTCGTTGCCCGCCTCCTTGAGGCGGCGGCAGATGTCGGCCGTGCGCCGGTCCTGCCAGACGATGGCGCGGTGGATGGGCTTGCCGGTGCGCCGGTCCCACACCAAGGTCGTCTCGCGCTGGTTGGTGATGCCGACAGCGGCGATATCGCCGGCCTTGAGGTCGGCGGCGGCGATCGCCTGCCGGGCCGTCTCCAGCGTGGTGCTCCAGATGTCCTCCGGCTCGTGCTCGACCCAGCCCGGCTGCGGATAGAACTGTGCAAACTCGCGCTGGCCGAGCCCCCGGATGGTTAAATCGGGCGCGAACAGGATGGCCCGGCTCGAGGTCGTCCCCTGGTCGAGGGCGAGAATGGAACCCGACGTGCCCATACGTTTCTTCGCCCCTGTGTCCTTTTCGGATCGTAACGTATTCTGCCGTCGGGATGCATGCAGCCGCCCTCTTCCAGGGGCCGCGGCAGATAGGCTAGGCTCAGTGACACATAACTGTAACGGGGAAGCGCTACGGCTCGCAATGCTTGCGGCTTAAGGGAGGACTATCCATGACGTCGACGGCGAAACTGCGCTGGCTTGTGGCCGGCGCGATGATGATTGCGGCGGGACAGGCCTCCGCGCAGACCGAGATTCAGTGGTGGCACGCGATGACCGGTGCCAACAACAACGTCATCGTCAAGCTGGCCGATGACTTCAACGCCAGCCAGAAGGACTACAAGGTCGTTCCCAGCTATCGCGGCGGCTATGCCGACACGCTGAATGCCGGCATCGCTGCATTCCGCGCCGGGCAGGCCCCGCACATCATGCAGGTGTTCGAGGTCGGCACCGCCACCATGATGGCTGCCACCGGCGCCGTGAAGCCCGTGCACGTGATGATGAAAGAGGCCGGCGAGGCGTTCGATCCGAAGAATTATCTGCCGGCCATCACCGGCTACTACTCGACGACCAAGGGCGAGATGCTCTCGTTCCCCTTCAACTCGTCCAGCACCGTGATGTGGTACAACAAGGACAGCTTCAAGAAGGCCGGCCTCGACCCGAACAAGCCGCCCAAGACCTGGCCCGAAGTGTTCGAGGCCGCCAAGAAGCTCAAGGCCAACGGCCATCCCAACTGCGGCTTCGGCAATGCATGGGTCACCTGGGTTAACGTCGAGCAGCTGTCCGCCTGGCACAACACGCCGCTCGCCACCAAGGCCAACGGCATGGGCGGCTTCGACACCGTGCTGAACTTCAACGGTCCGCTGCACGTGAAGCATCTGCAAAATCTCGTCGATCTGCAGAAGGACAAGACCTACGACTACTCGGGCCGCACCAACACCGGTGAAGGCCGCTTCACCTCCGGCGAGTGCCCGATCTTCCTCACCTCGTCGGCGTTCTTCGGCAACGTCAAGGCCAACGCCAAGTTCGACTTCGGCAACGCGCCGATGCCTTACTATCCGGACGTGGCCGGCGCACCGCAGAACTCCATCATCGGCGGTGCCTCGCTGTGGGTGAGGGGCGGCAAGTCGGCCACCGAATACAAGGGCGTCGCCAAGTTCTTCACGTTCCTGTCCGACACCGACCGCCAGGTGGGGCTGCACAAGGCATCGGGCTACCTGCCGATCACCAAGGCTGCCTACGAGAAGACCAAGGCGTCCGGCTACTACAACGAGTTCCCGTATCTGGAGACGCCGCTGCTCGAGCTCACAAACAAGGAGCCGACGGACAACTCGCGCGGGCTTAGGCTCGGCAACATGGTGCAACTGCGCGAGGTGTGGGCCGAGGAATTCGAGGCGGCCCTCTCCGGCAAGAAGACGGCACAGCAGGCGCTCGATGACGCGGTGTCGCGCGGCAACGCCATGCTGCGCCAGTTCGAGCGCACGGTGTCGCGCTAAACCTAGGCGGTGTCGGATCTTTCAGATCCGGCACCGCTTAGTGCCAACGGCGGCCAAAGGCCCCGGATGCACTGAATTGCAGAGCTACGCGTGCGGCAGGCCATCGGAGAAGCCATGTTCGGCCGTTTCGTACTGCTCCTACTCTGCTGCCTGCCACTGCAGGCGACGCCAGCTTCCGCCGATATTCCTCAACTGATCGGAGCCGCGTTCGAACAGTGCACCCGTGGGGACAAATCGGCAGAGCCGGAGTGTGCGTGCCATCTCGGCGTGCTCGCTGAGGCAGGCCTTGCAGAGACGGAATGGAAAGAAATTGTGGAGTCTATGAAAAGCGGCGGGAGGCTGACGCCGCGACCCGGCTTGAACTATGGCCGCTGTTTTCGGTTACCGGGCGAGCAGCTCACAGATACAGTATCGCAAGCGATAAGCAGGCACGCTCGCTTACAATGCAAGGGCGCACTTCCCAAGAGGCCGCCCGATGAGTGGGAGATTCAGGAAGCTGCGAACGATTTCATCCTCGCCGACTGCAGCAGCTTGGCTCAACTCCTGAGAGGAAACCTTACGCCAGCCCAATTTCGCCGCGCGGGCATCGCCTGCCAAATTCACGTCCCAAGCGCCAGCGGATTTTTGAGATACAAACTCCAATCGTTCAAACGGCAAGACTGCCAAGCCCGAACTGCCGAAGCATTTAACTGCCGCGGCGAGAGCCTGTTTTCCTGCAGTCTGATTGGAGATCCAATTCGCGGGATGGTGATCTGCCCAGCGTTCGAGGCTCCCTTGATGTCCGATCTCGAATTGTCTTTCGAGGCCGCCACCTGCAGATGGCGTGTGAACACATTCAACGGCGTATCGCGCCGGTAGGACCACATGCACCTCAAGCAGCTCACACCGATGCTGAGTGTCGTCGATCTCAAGCGGACGATGGCGTTCTACTGCGACGAGCTGGGCTTCGCCTGCACTGGGAAATTCGGCGACCCCGATCCCGTCTGGTGTCACCTGGAACGCGATGGCGTCCGGCTCATGTTCAACCAGCCGCCGGCAGCCGAGATGGCGGAGCTGCCGCGCCGCGCCAAGGACTTCCAGGTCTTCTACTTCTACCCCGACGACGTCGAAGGGCTGCACACCGCCTGGAAGACGAAAGGCTTGCCTGTCACCGATCTGCGCGTCACGGTCTATCAGATGAAGGAATTCGAGCTGCGCGATCCCGACGGCATCTGGCTCTGGTTCGGCCAGGGCACCGCCGAGCCGCCGACGGCGACGGAGTAGGCCATGGAAAAGCGCGCGATCTTCGGCGGCAAGACGCTCCCCTACCTGCTGCTGGCGCCGCAGCTCCTCATCACCATCGTCTTCTTCTACTGGCCCGCCAGCCAGGCGGTGTGGCAATCGTTCCTGCTGGAAGACGCGTTCGGCTTGAAGACCGATTTCGTGTGGTTCGAAAACTACCGCCACCTGCTCGGCCAGTCCGACTACTACAAGGCGATGGCCACCACGGCGATCTTCTCGGTCGCCGTCACCGTGCTGTCTCTCTCCATCGCGCTGATGCTTGCCGTGCAGGCCGACAAATCCATCAAGGGCGCCGGCGCCTACAAGACGCTGCTGATCTGGCCCTATGCGGTGGCGCCCGCCATTGCCGGCGTGCTCTGGCTCTTCATGTTCCAGCCATCTCTCGGCCTTGTGGCGCGCTGGATGCGTGGGCTTGGCATGGAATGGAACCCGCTGCTCAACGGCAACCACGCCATGTCGCTCGTGATCATGGCCTCGGTGTGGAAGCAGATCAGCTACAATTTCCTGTTCTTCCTCGCCGGCCTGCAATCGATCCCGAAGTCGGTGATCGAGGCCGCGGCCATCGACGGCGCGCGCCCCACCCGCCGCTTCTGGACCATCATCTTCCCGCTGCTGTCGCCGACCGCGTTCTTCCTGCTGGTGGTCAACATCGTCTACGTGTTCTTCGACAC
>CADEEC010000126.1 GCA_902826255.1 uncultured Hyphomicrobiales bacterium
TCTTGCCGGCGCGACCTTGGGCGGGACGACGCGCGCGATTGCGGCGCCGCAGACGGGCGTCGCCGCGCCGCTGTTCACTGCCATGGACAGCGGGAGCAAGCGGCACGCGCTGGCGGACTATCGCGGCAAGATCGTGGTGCTGGAGTGGACCAATCACGAGTGCCCCTACACCGTGAATCACTACGCGACGGGCAACATGCAAGCCCTGCAGCAGGCGGCCACAGGATCGGGAACGATCTGGCTCACAGTCGTCTCGTCGCGGCCGGGCTCGCAGGGTTATGTCGAAGCGCTCGAAGCGGACCGGCTGACGGAGACGCGGCGTGCGCGACCATCCGCGGTGATCCTCGACCCGAAGGGAGATCTGGGGCGGTTGTATGCGGCGCAGACCACACCGCATATGTACGTCATCAACGGCGACGGCACCCTGGTCTTCATGGGCGGCATCGACGATCAGCCGTCTGCGAACCATGCCACCGTCAAGACGGCGCGCAATTATGTTCGCGAAGCACTGGATGCCATCGCGGCGGGTAAACCCGTTCCGGTTGCTTCGGCACGGCCCTACGGTTGCACGGTGAAGTACTAGCGCACACGCTAGCCGGCGCGCTTCACCTAGCCCTTTGAAAGATCGAAATTTCCCGCCTAGATAGCGTCGGGCGCGCCGGCTGCTGCGCCAACAATCCTGAGTGGACGTACAGCTTTCAGCCATGATCGCGCCGCGATGTGCGGCGATGTCTTTCAGGTATCGGACAACTTGTGCGGAACGGAATGTGAGGAGGAAATTCATGCGTGGCACACGATGGTGGGCCGTTGCTGTCGCGGTCGTCATGGCAGGCGTCATGGCGACGGATGCATTCGCGCAGCGCCGCGACCGCGGCTATCGCGGCGAGTGGCAGCTGCTGGGCGAGAAACGCGTCGGCTTCAGGGTCGACCGGGATGTCGTGAGAATCAATCAGCCAGAAGAGTGGTACAGGACCCGAGCCTTCCGTCGCCTTCACCTCGTTGCCGAAGGCAGCGACATCCATCTGATCAACGTGCGTCTTGTATACATTAACGGATACGGCGAAGACTTCCGCATCGACAGGGTGATTCGGGACGGCGACGACATGCCGATCGAGCTGCGCGGCGACCGCAGCTACCTGCGCGACATCGAGTTCACCTACCGGTCACGCCCGAACTTCTCAGGCCAAGCCATCATGCGCGTGTTCGGCGAGCCGGCGCGACGCATGGACGGGCCGCCACCCAGCGTGGTGGGCCCCCCGCCCATGATCGGCGACCGTGATCGTGACAGGGATCGTGACCGGGACCGCGGCCGCGACTGGTCGGAACTTGGTTGCAAGCAGGTTTCCCTGTTCGGCAGGGACCGCGACAGCATCGACGTCGGCCGGCGTGAGGGCCGCTTCCAGGCCATTCGCCTATACGTGCGTGGTGCCGACGTGGAAATCCTGGATCTGGAGGTCGTCTATGCCAGCGGAGAGCGCGACGACATCAGGGTGAGAAACATCATTCGCCAGGGCGACCGGACACGTCCGCTTGATCTGGCGGGCGACCGCGGCCGTCGCATCGACCGCGTCAACATGGTTTATCGAACAATTCCGAACTTCAAAGGCCTAGCCACGGTTTGCGTGGAAGGCCTGCAGTAAACCCTATGCAACCGACCATCCCGGGGGGCCGCGCAAGCGGCCCCTTTGCTTTGACGACAGCGCCGGTTGCCTGCTTCTGCCAACCAAGCAAAAAACCGCGTGGCGCCGGTTTCCCACGGCCATCATCCTGTAAGGATGGGAAGCAATTTTTCTGCGCCCGCCAAGCTTTACGCGGCGATCCCCGTTAGACTGCGACGGTTTCGTTAATCCCGGCCGTTTTCGTTGCGGGCGCCCGGCCGGGTCGGCCCCTAAGAGGATCGTGCGTGGCAAAATTCTTCAAGCGGCTGGCTGCCGTTGTCATGACCGCCGCCATTGCCGCCGCGATCATCTATCTGTCGATGATCCCCGCTGCCCAGAAGCAGCTCAGCGGACGGCAGATGATGAAGAACGCGGCGGTGCCGGTGACGGCCGCACAGGCGCGCACGACCGACGTGCCGATCTACCTGGACGGGGTCGGCACGGCCAAGGCCCGCAACATGGTAACGGTGCGCCCCCAGGTGGACGGCCGCATCCTGAGCATCGATTTCAAGGAGGGACAGGAGGTCAAGCAGGGTGACGTGCTGGCCAAGATCGATCCCTCGACCTATCAGGCCCAGCTCGACCAGGCCGTCGCCAAGAAGGCGCTGGACGAGGCGCAGCTCGACAACGCGCGCAAGGACCTGGAACGCTACGCGCAGCTCGGCGGCAACATCATCGCGCAAAAGACGATCGATACGCAGCGCGCGCTGGTCGACCAGCTCACGGCGCAGATCAAAGTGGACGATGCCGCCATCGCCAACGCCAAGGCATTTCTCTCCTACACCACCATCGTCTCCCCCATCACCGGGCGCTCCGGCATTCGCCTCGTAGATGAGGGCAACCTGGTGCGCGCGTCGGATGCCGGCATCGTGGTGATCACCGAGCTGCGCCCCATCAGCGTGCTGTTCACGCTGCCGCAGCAGCAGCTTGGCCGGATCAACGCGGCCCTCGCCAAAGGTCCTCCGAGAGCGGACGCCCTCGATGCCGGCGGCAAGGCCGTGCTCGACACCGGCACGCTGCAGGTCGTGGACAACCAGGTGGATCAATCGACGGGCACCATCCGCCTCAAGGCGGAATTTGCGAACGCGAACCTGCAACTGTGGCCGGGCCAGTTCGTCAACGTGCGGCTGCATATCGATACATTGCAGCAGGTTGTCGTTATTCCGACGCCGGCCGTGCAACGGGGACCGAATGGCACCTTTGCCTATGTGGTCCAGAGCGAGGATCGCGTCGCGCTGCGTCCGCTCACGGTTGCATACCAGACGGAGACTGAGGCGGTCATTTCCCAGGGTATCACCAGCGCGGATCGCGTGGTGACGACCGGCTTCAGTCGCTTGCGCGACGGCGCCACCATCAGCCTGCCCGAGAACGAGCCCCCGCCGCCGGCACCCGGGGCATCACCGGCAGATCGCGCCGCAAAGATGCGCGCGGCGTGCGCCGACGACATGAAGCGCTTCTGCGCCAATGTGGAGCGTTCGCGCAGCGCCATCCGCGCCTGTCTGGAGGCCAACGCCGCACAACTCTCCGAGGCGTGCAAGTCCGCGGCGGCCGAGGCTGTCGCCCGCGGCAAGCGCGGACGTGAAAGCAGCTCGACCGAATGAACGTTTCCGGTCCCTACATCAGGCGTCCGATTGCAACGAGCCTTCTGGGGATCGCGGTAACGCTGTGCGGGCTGCTGGGCTACCTGTGGCTGCCAGTGTCGTCGCTGCCGCAGGTGGATTTTCCCACCATCCAGGTGACGACGCAGCTGCCGGGGGCCAACCCCGACACCATGGCGAACCTCGTCACGGCGCCGCTGGAACGCCAGCTCGGGCAGATTCCGGCGCTGGCCTCGATGACGTCGACCTCTTCCTACGGCATCAGCCAGATCACGCTGCAGTTCACGCTGACGCGGGACATCGACGCTGCGGCACAGGATGTGCAGGCCGCAATCAACGCCGCTGGCTCGACACTGCCGCGCACGCTCCCCTATCCGCCGACCTATGCGAAGCTCAATCCGGCCGACACGCCGATCATCACGCTGGCGCTGACGTCCGAGACCGTGCCGTTGCGCGGGCTTTCCGATCTTGCGGATACGCTGATGACCCAGCGCCTCGCCTCGGTGGCGGGCGTGGGGCACGTGTCGATCGAAGGCGGAATCAAGCCAGCGGTGCGTATCCAGGCGGACTTAGCGCGGCTCGCGGCCTACGGGCTCAGCATGGCCGATTTGCGCAGCGCGATCGCGGCAGCCAACGTGTCAGGGCCGAAAGGGTCTCTGGACGGGCCGTATCAGTCCTACACCATCTCCTCCAACGATCAGATTACGGAGGCCTCTGCCTATCGGGACGTGATCGTGGCGTATCGCAACAACGCACCCGTCCTGATCAAGGACGTGGCGCAAGTGGTGGACGGGCTGGAGAACACCAAGGTCGGAGGGTGGTATCAAGACACCCCGGCGGTGGTGGTGGATGTCTACCGCCAGCCCGGCGCCAACGTGATCGAGACGGTGCGGCGCATCAAGGCAGAGTTGCCGCGGATCGAACGCGCGATACCCGCGGGGATCAATCTGACGGTCGTCCACGACCGCACGGGGACGATCCAGGCTTCCGTGCGCGACGTGCAGTTCACGCTATGCCTCAGCGTGGCGCTGGTCGTGCTGGTGGTGCTGCTGTTCCTCCGCTCGGGCCGTGCGACCATCATTGCAGGCGTAGCGCTGCCGGTGTCGCTGATCGCCACGTTCGGGGTGATGTGGTTTGCGGGTTTCTCCCTGGATAACCTGTCATTGATGGCTTTGACGATCGGCACCGGCTTCGTCGTCGACGACGCCATCGTCATGATCGAAAACATCGTCCGGCACAGGGAGCGCGGGGCATCGCCGCTGCAAGCTGCCCTCGATGGTGCACGCGAGATCGGGTTCACCATCATCTCACTGACACTGTCGCTGATCGCCGTCTTTATCCCGCTGCTGTTTATGGCAGGGCTCGTCGGCCGCATGTTCCGTGAGTTTGCGCTGACGCTAACCATCGCCGTCGTCATCTCCGCCGTAGTCTCGCTGACGTTGACCCCCATGATGTGCGCGCGCATGCTGAGGGACAGCAGTGGCGGCAGCACCAGTCGCGTTTCGCGTTTCTTCAACGGTCTGGTGGATGGCATCGTCGGCCTGTACCACCGGTCGCTGCTGTTCGTCCTCAGGCACGAGACGGGAACGCTGCTGGTGACGGCAGCGACGCTCGTCATCACCGTTGGGTTGTACATCGCCATTCCGAAGGGGTTTCTCCCTGTGCAGGACACGGGCCTGATCACCGGCGTGATCGAGGCGGGGCCGGACGTCTCCTTTGCGGAAATGGAGCGTCTGCAGGACAGGGTGGCGGAGGCCATCCGCAAGGATGCCGACGTGAGCGGCGTCGTGTCGGTCGTCGGCGTCAGCTCCATAAATCCCACGCCGAACGCGGGACACTTGAAGATCACGCTCACGGAGCGCCGCAGCCGGCCTTCGCACGTCACCGCCATCGTGGAGCGGCTGCAGCACGCGGTGGATGCGATCCCCGGCGTGCGCGTCTATTTCCAACCGGTACAGGAAGTGCAGATCAGCACCCGCGCCAGCCGCTCGCAGTACCAGTACACGCTGGTGAGCAGCAGCGCGGAGGACGTGTCGACCTGGTCCGCACGGCTGGTGGAGAGGCTGAAGTCGGCGCCCGCCTTGCGCGATGTCGTCTCGGAGGCACAGGACGGCGGCTTGCGCGCGCTTGTGAAGGTCGATCGCGAGACCGCGGGACGGCTTGGGATCTCGATGCAGGCCATCAACGACGCGCTGAACGATGCCTTCGGCCAGCGCCAGATCTCCACGATCTACGCGCAAGCCAACCAGTACCGCGTCATCCTCGAAGCAATGCCGCAGTATCAAAGCGACCCCGCCGCGCTGTCCCGCGTGTACGTGCCGGCCGCGACCGGCGCGCAAGTGCCGCTGAGCGCCGTTGCCCGCATCGAGCGCCGCACGGCGCCGCTGGTCCTGCAGCACCAGGATCAGTTCCCGTCCGTCACCATCAGCTTCAATCTCGCCCCGGGCGCCTCGCTGAGCGACGCCGTGACGGCGTTTGCGGCCGCCGAGCGCGGCATCGCCATGCCCACCTCCGTAACGGGCAGCTTCTCGGGCGATGCCGACGAGTTCACGCGCTCGTTGGCAGGGCAGCCATGGCTGATCCTGGCCGCCGTCATCACCATCTACATCGTGCTGGGCGTGCTCTATGAGAGCTTCGTGCACCCCTTCACGATCCTCACCACGCTGCCCTCCGCAGGCATCGGCGCGCTGCTCGCACTGATGCTGGCCGGCATGGATTTCTCGTTCATCGCGCTGATCGGCATCGTGCTGCTGATGGGCATCGTGAAAAAGAACGCGATCATGATGATCGACTTCGCGCTGGAGGCGGAGCGCATGCGCGGGATGTCGCCGCAGGAGTCGATCGTGCAAGCCGCCCTCCTGCGCTTCCGCCCCATCATGATGACGACGCTCGCGGCTCTGTTCGGGGCGCTGCCGCTGGCGCTGGAGTCCGGCATCGGCTCGGAGCTCAGGAATCCACTCGGCGTGTCAATCATTGGCGGCCTGCTCCTGAGTCAGCTCCTTACGCTGTACACGACGCCGGTGATCTACCTCGCCATGGAGCGCGTGCGTGAGCGTCTCGCTCCTGCGCCGGCCAAGTCCGCCCCCGAGCCTGCGGAGTAGCACCCGTGAGCTTCTCCCAGCCCTTCATCGAACGGCCGATCGGCACCACGCTGCTGGCCGCGGGGCTGTTTCTGATCGGCGTCGTCGCCTACTTCAATCTGCCGGTGGCGAGCCTGCCGGCGGTCGAGTTCCCGACCATCCGGGTGTCGGCGAGCCTGCCCGGCGCCGACCCCGAAACCATGGCCGCCCGCGTCGCCGCACCCCTGGAGCGGCGGCTCGGCGAGATCCCGGGTGTCAACGAGCTGACGTCGGTCAGCTCGCTCGGCTCGACGCGCATCGCCATTCAGTTCGACCTCTCGCGCGACATCGTGGGCGCGGCGCAGGACGTGCAGGCCGCCATCAACGCTGCCGCCACCGACCTGCCAGCGGACATGCCGACGCTGCCCGCCTTCAGAAAGTCGAACCCGGCTGCGTCACCCATCCTGATCCTAGCGCTCACCTCAAAGACCATCCCCGCCAGCGAGATCTACGACGCCGCCGACAGCGTCATCGTGCAGCGCATTTCGCAGATCGAAGGCGTGGCCGAGGTGACCGCAGCGGGTGCCGAGCAGCCGGCCATTCGCGTGCGCGTGAACCCGATGCTGCTCTCCAGCATGGGGGTCAGCGTCGATGACGTGCGCACCGCCATCGTCAAGTCCAACGCGCTGGCTCCGCTCGGAATCATAGAGGGCGCAACGCAGGCTATTGCGCTGGAGACCAACGCCCAGATTCGCAACGTCGATGATTACAAGAACATCGTGGTCAAGACCGCCAAGGGCGATGTGCTGCGTCTTTCGGCCGTCGCGGACGTGCGGCAGGCGACGCGCAACTCGCGCTCGGCCGCCATGTTCAACAACCAGCCTGCCATCCTTCTCACCATCACCAAGAGCGCAGATGCCAACGTGATCGACACGGTGGATCGCATCCGCGACGCGCTGCCCGAGATCAGGCGCTGGGTGCCGGAAGGCATCGAGATCTCGGTGCTCTCGGACCGGACCACGACGCTGCGCGCCAGCGTGCACGACATGCAAATCACGCTCGCACTATCCATCGTGCTCGTGATGCTGGTGGTGTTCCTGTTCCTGCGCCGCGGCACGCCGACGATCGCGGCGGGCATCACCGTGCCATTGTCGCTCGCCGGCACCTGCGCGGCAATGTGGCTGGCCGGGTTCTCGGTCAACAACCTGACCCTGATGGCGCTCGCCGTCTCCGTCGGCTTCGTCGTCGACGACGCCATCGTGATGATCGAGAACATGTTCCGCAACCTGGAACGCGGCGCCACGCCAATGCGCGCCGCCCTCGACGGTGCGCGCCAGATCGGCTTCACGGTCATCTCGATCGGCATCTCGCTGGTGGCGGCGTTCATCCCCCTGCTGTTCATGGAGGGCATCGTCGGCCGCCTGCTGCGGGAGTTCTCCGTCACGCTGGTTTTTGCGATCGCGGTGTCGACCCTGGTGTCGCTCACGGTGACGCCGATGATCTGCGCGCACTTCGTCAGGTCCGGCCCGAGCCCGAATGCCACCCGCCTCGACCGCGCGGTGGAATTCGTCATGGGGTGGGCGCTCTGGCTCTACGCGCGTACTCTGGACGTGGCGCTGCGGCACCGCTTCCTGACCATGGTCATCATGCTGGCGACCGTGGTGGCCACGGCAAACCTCTACATCAAGACACCCAAGGGCTATTTCCCGGAGGATGACACCGGCCTGATCATCAGCTCCACCCGGGCAGCCGGCGACATCTCCTTCGAGGCCATGGCCAAGCTGCAGCAGCGGGCCCTCGCTCAGGTCCTTGCCGATCCGGCGGTGTCCGGCGTGGGCTCATCCGTTGGCGCATCTGGCTTCACCGCGTCGGTGAACCAGGGCCGCATGTTCATAAGCCTGAAGCCATTGGCTGAACGCGGCGGCGTCACCACCCAGCAGGTCACGATGCGCCTGCGGCGCGCGCTGTCCGGCATCCAGGGCCTCGACGTCTTCTTCTTTACCGCGCGCGACATCCGCGCCGGCGCGCGCCAAGGGCGCTCGCAGTACCAGTTCACGTTCTGGAGTCCCGACTTCGAGGCCTTGTACGAATGGGTGCCGAAGGTCGTCGATCGCCTGAGCAACGTGCCAGGCCTCACGGATGTGTCGACCGACCGGGAGAAGGGCGGCCTGCAGGCCAACATCACCATCAACCGCCAGGCGGCTGCGCGTCTCGGTGTGCAGGTGTCGGCCATCAACGCCGCCCTCAACAACGCCTTCTCGCAGCGGCAGATCTCCAACATCTACACGGAGCGCAACCAGTACCGGGTGGTGCTCGAGGTGGAGCCGCATTTCCAACGCTCGCCGTCCGATCTCGCGCGCATCTTCGTGCCGGGCCGGGACGGCGTGCAGGTGCCGCTCAGCGCACTGATCGAGGTGCGCGAGTCGCTGGCGCCGCTTGTCGTCAATCATCAGGGGTCATTCCCCTCGGTCACCATCAACTACGGGGTTGAGGAGGACATGACGCTCGCGGACGCGCAGGCGGCGATCCAGAAAGCAGTGGGCGAACTCAGGATGCCGGACTCCATCCGCGCGGAACCCGCAGGCGACGCCAAGGCCTATCAGCAGCAGGCCGGCGCACAGGTGCTCCTGATCGTCGCGGCCCTGCTCGCGGTCTATATCGTGCTCGGCGTGCTGTACGAGAGCCTGGCGCATCCACTGACGATCATCTCGACCCTGCCGTCGGCGGGCCTTGGGGCGCTGCTGGCGCTGCAACTCGCCAGCATGGAGCTGACCGTCATTGCCTTCATCGGCATCATCCTGCTGATCGGCATCGTGAAGAAGAACGGCATCATGATGGTCGACTTCGCACTCGAGGCCGAACGCGAGCGCGGCCTATCGCCGGTGGCGGCCATCCGCGAGGCATGCCTGGTGCGCTTCCGCCCGATCATGATGACGACGTTTGCCGCGCTGCTGGGTGCCGTGCCGCTGGCGATCGCCGTCGGGCCGGGCTCGGAGCTGCGCCGGCCGCTCGGCATCGCCATCATCGGCGGGCTCATCGTGTCGCAGGTGCTGACCTTGTATACGACACCGGTGATCTATCTTCTTCTGGATAGGCTGCATCGGCGGCTGTGGGGCACGGGCCAGCTGGAACCGGCCCACCGCCCCGCCGTTGCCTGAACTCGAGCAAAGAAAGAGAGAAGAACATGACTGAAATGACCAGCACCCCCGCCTCGCACGAAGCCCGCTTGAGAGAGGCGAAGCGCCAGGTGGCGGCACGCAAGGCGTTCTATATCCACCTCGCCATCTACGCGGTCATCCTGACCGGACTGTTCGTGCTGAACCTCGCCGTAAGCCGCCAGTGGTGGGTTCAGTGGGTTTTTGCCGGATGGGGCATCGGCGTGGTCGCCCACGCCCTGGCCGTATTTGGAAGCAAGCCCAAAACGGTTGCAAACTGGGAGGAGCGCGAGCTGAACCGGATCATGAACGAGCGCGCGCCTTAACCAATCGCCGACGCGGGGCGGCCACAAAGCTGACAAGCTGCGGCCGCACCCGTGACGTACCCAAGCAACCGAGAGTCGCCCTTGGAATCGCCTTGAAACTGCGGGGATGCGCATGCGTACGTTGAGACGGCGTGCGAGCTTGGTCCTGGCCTTGCTGACAGCAAGCATCGCTCCGGCCTCGGCCAGCGAGCTGCTGGTGATGCCCTACTCCTGCATCATCGCGAGTGGCCGCCCGCTGCTGGCCCCCGGACCTGAGCAAAGCCACCAGATCATCGGTCGCCGCGAGCAGCGCACGTTCACGGCATGCTCGCCCGTCAACCGCGACATGTGCCGGACCTGGACGGTGCATCGCTTCGACCTCGACTGCGACGGCGCGCGCGTGCCCTGGACCGCCGTCGTCGCTGCCGCCAACCACGACCGGCGCACGCAGCGCGTCTGGCTCGACGAAGGCCGGCTGATCGTGCGCATGCCGCCGTCATGGAGTTTCGAGGAAGACGATCCGTGCGCGCGGCGCTCGCGCAATTTCGACGGCTTCGGCCGCATGCGACGCTACTGCGAGGAGCGTCGCGCGATGGTCCCGCCCGTTGTCGCGATGCCGGCGGGCTTCGCCCCGATGCTCGGCATCGAGGGATACTTCGTGACAGCCGCGCCTCCTTCAGTCAGCGCCGCGCCGCCCCTGCCCACAGCTCCGCCGAGCGCATCGATACCCGAACCCGCGCCGCCGCCAAAGATTGCGCGCACCGAGACGCCCGCTCCGCCGCGTCCAGAGCCGGTAGCACCGAAGGTTCAAGAAGCCGCACCGAAACCGGCGCCGCCCCTGCCGGCTCCCAAAGTGGCCGCCACCCCCACACCGCCCGCACCCAAGCCCGCGGTACGCCCGTCGCCGCCGGCTGAGGGCGACGCGATCGTACCGAGGGTCATCAATCGCAACGACGCGGTCGCGTCCGTGCCGGCACCTCAGCCAGCAGAGAAGGCACCGCCGCAGCGTGCCCCCGAAACCACAGGAACGATCACCAAATCCGAGCCGCCGAGCGCCGCCACCGAGCCGGAAGCCGCACCCGAGACCTCGTCGAGCCCGCTGGCGCTGCTGGTGTTCTCGGCCATCAGCCCCGCTACCGGCGTGTTCGCCGCCTTCATGGTGCTGACGACGGCCCTGCTCGTGCTGTTCTTCATGGCGCGCCGGCGTGAGCACTTGCAGGCGGCGGGACGGCCTCAGGACGTCGCGGCCGCGCCCCTTTACAAGCCGGGATCGAAACCCGTGCCGCAAGCATCCGGCGCCGTCACGATCCGCCAGCCTACGCCGCCGTCACAACCCCTGCGCTATACGCCGCCGGCAATGGGGTCGCACATCCCGCGCACGCGCAAACCGGGCCGCCAGCGCCTGCCGATCACGATCGC
>CADEEC010000127.1 GCA_902826255.1 uncultured Hyphomicrobiales bacterium
AGCGCGGGATTTTGCGCCATCGCAAGCTACATATTCAACGTCATCCTCGGCCTTGGGCCGAGGATCCAGGGTTCAACGGGGGGAAGCGGGCGAGTGGAGCAGCGCGCGCGGACACAAGGCGGGATGCATCGCTGCCCCGGCGTGTTAGGGTCGAGCAACGACGGTTATGATTGGCCGAGGCCAAAGGAACGCACCCCATGACCGCCCTATCCTTCGAGGCCGCCCTCGACCACCGCGTCGGCGAGATGCTGGACGCGTGCACGAAGTGCGGCAAGTGTGTGGAGGCATGTCCGAGCGTGGCGCCCGCCGGCATCGCGGATGTGCCGCCGCAGGATGTCATCGCCGGCGTGCTGGATCTCGTCCGCACGGGTGACGGCCCGGAGGCCTCGCGCACGTGGGCTAATGCGTGCACGCTGCATGGCGATTGCATCGAGGCGTGCGACTATGGCGTCAATCCGCGGTTCCTGCTGGCGATGGCGCGCGTCGCCTCTGTGAAGCGGGCGAACGGGCTGCCCGAGCGACGGCGCGAGGGGGTCGCGAAGTATCGCGGCACCAGCCAGGACGTTGGCGTGCTCTCGCGCATGCAACTCGAGGCGCACGTGCTGGTGCGGCTGGGGCAGGGCCGCGCGGCGGTCGCCAAGCCGGAAGAGCCGCCGGACTTCGTGTTCTACACCGGCTGCAACGTGCTCAAGACGCCGCACATCGCGCTGCTGGCGCTCGACATCATGGACAGGATCGGCGTCAGCTACCAGACGATGGGCGGGCCGAGCCACTGCTGCGGCGTGCTGCAGCTGCGCGCGGGCGATGTGGAGATGTCGGGCCGCATGGGCGCGACGTCGATCGAGAAGCTGTCGCACAGCAAGACGGGGCAGGTGCTGTCGTGGTGCCCGAGCTGCTACGTGCAGTTCACCGAGACGACGCTGCCGACGCTGGAGACGCAGCAGGGCGCGCGGCCGTTCGAGATGACGCCGTTCCTGCGCTTCCTGCGCGGACGGCTCGGCGACCTGCAGCCGCATATGCGCGAGCCGGTGGCGCTGCGCGTGGCGCTGCACAAGCATCCGGGCGTGAAAGGCGTGGTGGAGGCGGCAACGGAAATCCTGGAGGCCGTGCCCGGCGTGACGCTGGTCGATCTCAAGCAGCCGGCGGTGGGGCTGCAGAGCATCAACCTCTCGGTGCTGCCGCAATACCGCCGCGAGCTGGAGCTCAAGGAGCTGGAGGCGGCGCGGGATGCGGGCGTCGATGCGCTCGTCACGGTCTACCACTCCGACCATCGCGCGCTGTGCGCGCACGAGCGCGACTGGCCGTTCCAGATCGTCAACCTGCTGGAGATCGTCGGGCGCAGCATGGGGCTGGCCCAGCACGACCGCTTCAAGGAACTGAAGCTGCTGCAGGACGCGGACTTGATCGTTGCGGAATGCGGCGATCTGATCGCGAAGCACGCGCTCGATGCCGCGGTCGCTCGCGACGTGATCGCCAAGGCCATGCTGGCGGAGCAAATCGTGCCGCTTGCGGGTGGGTCCGGACGGCAAGCGGCGCGCACATAGTGCGCTGCGTGCTTTTCGGCCGGCGGGAAATGCCAGGGCGAGGGGCGGTAACCGGTTAAACCTGTGCTATAGTGAGCCCCATGACCAAGATCGAAGACATCGAGCAAGCCATCGAGCAGCTGTCGCCGGCGGAGCTTGCCAAGTTCCGCTTGTGGTTCGAGGCGTTCGAGGAACGCCTGTTCGACGCCAAGATCGAGGGCGATGCTAAGGCGGGCAAGCTGGACAAGCTGATGGCGGAAGCGCGCGCCAATCACGACGCGGAGCGCGGCGAAGAGTTCTAGGGCCGGTCTCGGGGGCATTGGTGCGGCACGTCAAGGACCCGAGGTTCACGCCGCTTTACGACGCGCTGCCTGCCCGCGTGCGCACCCTGGCCGACAAGAATTTTGCGCTGCTCAAGCAGGACCCAAAGCACCCATCCCTGCATTTCAAGCGCGTGACGGGCGACCTGTGGTCTGTGCGCGTGGGTCGAAGCCATCGCGCGCTGGCGATCCAAGGCAAGGCCGGCTTCCAATGGTTCTGGATCGGGTCGCACGCGGACTATGATCGATTGGTGCGATGAGCTTGCGATTTTCGATCACGGTTGCGGCGGGATTGGCAGCTGCGTTCTTGCTCGCGATGCCGGCTGTTGCGCAAGGCACCCCCTCCAAGGAGCAAGCCGCCGCCCAGGCCACCTACGACAAAGCCTTGCGCGCGTTCCGTGCCATCGTTGCCGAGCGGCGGGGGCAGATTGAGGGCAAGCAACGGCTCCCCAGCCGGCCGGGGCAGGCGCTGTATCTGGCGCGGGTGGAGATGATGTCGGCTTACAAGGACCTCACCGACGCCGTGCCGAAGCGGATCGGGCGGGGCAACAAGTTCGCGATCCCGCCGGCGTACTTCGATGCGGCCAACGAGCCGCTGATCGACGACTACGTGGCGCTGTTCCAGAGCATGCACGCGCCGCCGCCGGGGGCGCAGTTTTCCAAGACGCCGTTCAATGACGTGGCCGGAATCGGCACGGCGATCGCGCGCGCCAAGGGGCTCGATGCGAAGGCCGGCGCGGCGGCGGGGCGCATCGCGCTCGGCATCTTCTTCGGCGAGACCAACGGCAACCAGAACATCCAGAACGCGCGCTCCGACAAGTACAAGGGCAGCATGCAGGCGGGCGTGGCGGAGGACGCGAACGGGCGGCGCAAGTGGGCGGCGCTGCTGCCGCGTATCGCCGAGGTGGCGCCGGCGGTGGCGAAACGCGACGCGGAGGAGACCGCGCGCGTCGGGACGGGCGACCAGCGCTTCAACCACTGGACTGCGGTGCGCAACGGGCTGATGAACTCGCACGCGGAGCTGTTCGCGCGCATTCCCGAAATCATGCGCATGCTGCCGGACGAGATCGACCAGATGAAGGTGTTCCAGCTGATCCAGATCATCCCGTCGCCGACAAGGGCCGCGCTCACCTCCGGCAACTTCGAAGGCACGCGCGTGTCGGATGCGCGCATCATGGGCTATCTGCGCAACAACTCCATGTTCGCCTTCGGCAAGGCCGACCGCGCGCGCACATCCGCCACCTTCCGCGAGATCCTCGACGCCATGTGGCTGTTCACCGAGAAATTCGAGCGCGCGCGGGCGCTGCACGCGGAGATCAGGGCGGGGAAGCTGAAGTAGCGCGGGTGGGTCGCGTTAGGACTCCAGCATGATCTCGATGAAGGCGGCCGGATTGGCGCAGAACTCGGAGAGAAGGCGGTAGTGATCGGTTGCCTCCAGCGTGGTGGGCGCCAAGCCGTGGCGCGTGAGGCCAAGCAGGCGTGCGCCGGGATAGGCCATCAGCAGTGGCGCGTGCGTGGCCATGATCACCTGGCAGTTCTGCGTTTCATCCATGCGGCGCAGGAGTTTCAGGAATTCGATCTGCCGAGAGGGTGAAAGCGCGGATTCCGGCTCGTCGAAGATGAACAATCCCTGTCGCTGGCAGCGCTCCTTGAAGAAGCGCAGGAAGCCCTCGCCGTGCGAGTGCGAGAGGAAATCGGGAGGCGCCGCACCTGCATCCAAAGCTGCAACGTCAAGGTAGCGTGCGACGGAGAAGAAGCTCTCTGCGCGAAAGAACCAGCCGTTCGTGATCTTCGGCAGCCAGCTCGCCCTCAGCGCACCGGCAAGTTTGCCGCCGGTCGACTCCAGGGCGCGGGAATGATCCACGGACATGTAGCCCTTGCCGCCGCCCGCCTGATCATAACCCGCCATGACTGCGATGCCTTCGAGCAGGGTGGATTTCCCCGTGCCGTTCTCGCCGACAACAATTGTGATGGCGCGATCGAACTCGAGTTCGAACGCATCCCGCAACACGGGCAACGTAAACGGGTAGACATCCCGGTCGGGCACTTTGGCAGGATCAAGCCAGATGCGTTTGAGGAATGGAGCGGGAAGTGCGGATGGGCGATTGCGGCGTCGGTTCATGGCAGATCATGCCGCCCGATTGTCGCGGAAGTCGAGGTCCGTACGTCCGCTTACTGTCCCGATCGTAAATCATTGCGCGCTCCGATCCGTGACGGCGCGCCGCGGTGCCCCGCGTCAGTCGGCAGGGGGCCAGGTGGATCGGTATTTGCGCCGGCCGAACCGGGTGGAGACCAGGCGGTCGATGTCGGTGAGCGGACGCGGCGCGTCTTCCGGCAGGCCGGGCGGCGCCCTGCGCCAGGCGATCGTGATCCAGTAGCGCTCTTGCAGTTCGTCGACGGCCTCGAACAGGACGCGCTGCTCCTCCGGGGCGAGGCGGCGCAGCCACGGCGCGAGACGTATCGAGCCGCCGCGGCGGGTGAGCGCGGTGAACACGGCGCGCGCCTCGCGCGTGGCGTGGCGTCCGTAGGGGCCGAACATGGGGTCATCGCGGGCCATGGCCGGAGTGTGGCACGGGCGGAGAGGGCGGGGATAAGGTGCGCGCAAGGATGGATGCGCGTGCTGGGGCTCGGCTCGCCGCTGCTCTCATGGATTGCGGCTGCCCCTCACACCGACCCTTTCCCCGCAAGCGGGGAGAGGGAGGAGGAGCGCGCGAACACAGCTTTCAGCCGCGGGGATAAGTTTCGGCGAAAATAAAGTCGCCGACGGCGGGATTGCAAAGCGCCGGTGTGCGCCCATGTTGATCGTGCCTCGGAGATGAGATGCCGGTTGCCTGCAGGGCCGCGTCTCAATGCAGGAGCCGAGGGCGGCGGTCCGTCAGCCTCGCCTGGCATGGTGCACAGATCGTGCAAGCGCCAGGACCCTCGATAAACGGGGGCATGGGGGCCCGGACGCAGCGAAGTCGCGGAAGACAAGGCATCTCCGGCATGGGGTTTGACCGAAACCAGCGCCGGAGAGAGCCCCGAAGCGACCGAGCAGGGCGTTCTTTGCGTCCGCTAGCCGGCATGAGCGATCACTTGGTCTTCGGGCGCAGGCCCGAACGCCCCGCTCCTCCTACCCCAACCCTCGAGGCCGAAGGCGCGTGTGTTCCTTCTCCGCATTCTTCATGGGCAGAGGGTTAGGGTGAGGGCGGCTGAAAATGACGACGTTGGTCTGTGCGGCTGCCCCTCACCCCGACCCTCTCCCCGCGCTGGCGGTGCATGTGGCGAAGTCGGCGATGCGCGGGGAGAGGAAGTAACAGCGGTCCCATTGCCGTGAAAGAGCGTAGTCGGATAATCTGCCAGCGGCAAATATGCGGAGTGTGTCATGCGTCGAGGGCTGGCTCGGACGGCAGCAATGGCCGCCTGTATGCTGCAAGCAGGAACGTTGGCCGCGCAGCAGGCAGCGGCGCCCGGCCAGGTGCAGGTGCGCGACGATCAGTTCCGTCCCTATCGGGAATACACGACCGGCCGGGTTCGGGCTGGGGCCTATCCCAACCTGCTGGCGGTGGAGCTCAGCGGGCGCATCGATCGCAAGTCGGGGGCGCTGACGACGCTCATCAGCGTGGAGTTTGCATACTTGAGCGATCACAAGCGCACTTACGAGTCGGCCCGCGACAGCCGCGCGCAGCCTCTGCGATTCACCAGGCTCGCCTCTCACGGCCGCTGCCCGCCGGGGGCGAGATGCGCCTTCACCGAGGTGTTCACGGTCGACATTCCGGACGCGGAGCTGCGGCAGGCGCCGGCGGCGGGCTATCAGCTCAAGGTGTTCGCGCGCAAGGGCGGCGACGCCCTCGTCACTATTCCGAAGGCGCAGATCATGGGCCTGCTGGCGCGGATCGATGCCGATCGTGGCGCGCGAGCCAAGAGCAACTGACGGCTTGTTGGGCAGGCGTCACTACGTCCCCTTCACTTCGGGGCCGGCTTGAGGGCCAATGGGGCCGCAGGGAAGACGTCCCGTCATGTCCGAAAAGGCGTCCGCATGCCCACACTCGATTTGAGCGCGGTCCGGCCGGGGCTGGCCGGAACTTCGGAGCTGATCGTCGGCCCGGAGCATACGGCGCCACGCGTGGGCTCGGGACTGATCGCGGTGCTGGCGACGCCGGTGATGATCAACGTGATCGAGGCGGCGGCGCTGGCCGCGGTCGAGCATCTGCTGCCCGCGGGTCACCAGAGCCTCGGCATCCATCTCGACGTGGGTCACTTCGCGGCAACGCCGGTGGGGCTGAAGGTGACGGCCACGGCGGAGGTCACCGCCGTCGAAGGTCGCACCATCACCTTCAAGGTGGAGGCGCGCGACGACCGCGAGGTGATCGGCGGCGGCACGCATCAGCGTGTGGTCGTCAACGTCGCCCGCTTCGATGCGCGCGTGCAGAAAAAGCTGCTGGGCCTCGCCTGACGCCGCTAGAGGCCTTTCTCCTGCTCCGCCTGCAGTTTCGCGTCCTTCTCCGTCGCGCGCTTGAGGGCCGGCCGTTGCGACAGCTGCTGCACGTAGCGCGTAAACTCCGGCCGCTCCGGGATCAGCTTGAACATCATGCCCCAGCGCAGGCCGGAGCCGATGATGACATCCGCGGCGGTGAACTGAGCACCCAGGAGATAAGGCGCGGCCTTGCCGACCCCGTCTGCAAGCACGTTCATGACGGTGTCGAAGTCGGCAAACCCCGCGGCGCTGCGCGGGGCCGGCTCCTTGCGCGGGAAGGCGCGCTCAAGCACGGCGGGCTCGACGCAGCTCGGCCCGTAGAACAGCCACTTGAGGTAGGTGCCGCGCTGCGGATCGCCGACGGGCACGTTGAGCTTCGCCTTGGGAAACTCGTCCGCCAGATAAGTGCAGATGGCGGCCGCCTCCGTGATGACGGTGTCGCCGTGCTTGAGCGTCGGCAGCTTGCCCATGGGATTGATGGCGAGGAACGCGGGCTTCAGGTTCTCGCCCTTCTTGAAGCTGACGAGTTGAAGCTCGTAGGGTTCGCCCAACTCTTCCAGCATCCAGTGCACGATCGAGGAGCGCGATGGTGCAGCGTGGTAGAGAACGATCTTGGACATGGGCGCAGTCTCCCTGACATGCGAAGGGCGTCAGCGCGGCTTAAAGACGAATTGCGGCGGTGTCGGCGCAAAGGAGTGCAGTGTGGCGGCGGCCCTGATCAACATCGACGTCAGCGACCTCGAGGCGGCGCAAAAATTCTACACGGCGGCGTTCGGGCTGCAGCCCGGCCGCCGCCTCGGCCCGTCGGTGCTGGAGCTCAACGGCGCCGGCGTTGCCATTTATCTTCTGCAAGCGCAGGAGGGCTCATCTGCAACCCCCGCCGGCGACCGGCGCCGGTTCGCGCGTCACTGGACCCCGGTTCATCTGGACTTCGTGGTCGAGGACATTGCCGTTGCGGTCGAGGCCGCGCTGGCTGCGGGCGCCGTGCAGGAAACGCCTGTGGCCGCGCATGCCTGGGGGCATATCGCCCACTTCGCCGATCCCTTCGGCAACGGCTTCTGTATCATCCAGTTCACGAGCATCGGCTACGACGCGCTGGTCACGGACTGACCTTGCAGGGACCCAAGGGCCGCATGGGAGGCATTCTCGAGGAGATCTGGCTGGTGCTGGTGCCAGCCTACTTCTTCCTCCAGTACCTGACTTTAGCCCGCTATCGCGGCGGCTGGCGCATGGCTGCCCTGGCGCCGCTGGTGGTCATGGTGCCGGTCGTGGGACACGCTGTCCTGGCGTTCCTTGGGGGCTCCAATTTGTGGCCCCTTTTGCTGTTCCTGACGGCGCCATTTGCCTTCCTGTACCTGGTCGGCGTTGCGGTCGTGCGGGCCATCCGGAGATGACAAATGCGTGATCAACCCTGCTTGATCGGATCTTTGAAGGCCTTGCTTTTGCCTCGGAACGGCTCTATGTGACCGCCATCGAAGTTGGCCAGACGAGGGGCCGTTATCCCGGTTCTACCCGGGCGCACGATCAAACTCTCTTCCCATACATCGACTAAGTCGGGCCGCCACAACTGCTGTGGCGTCTCATCTATTTACCTACGCCTCGAGAAGGACGTTCTATGGAAAGCGGCACTGTCAAGTTCTACAACGAGCAAAAGGGTTACGGCTTCATCCAGCCGGACAACGGCGGCAAGGATGTGTTCGTACACGCAACGGCGCTCGAGCGTGCCGGCATGAATGGCCTGCGGGAAGGCCAGAAGGTGCGCTTCGATACGCAGCCCGATCGCCGCACCGGCAAGATCGCCGTCAATAACATTCAGGCCGCGTAAAGCGGATTGCATCGCGCCAGCTTCGGCCGGCGCGATGCTTTTTGTGCTGTGCAAGCTGGCCCGTTGGGCAAGCGCAGGCGAAGCCTTGGCCGCTTGTCCGATCCGGTGCGTTCTAGCAAAGGACTGGCATGAGAGGTTTCAAAGAAAAGACGTTTAAGGACCGTTTGAGCGAGGCGCAGACCGCGCGTCAGGCTCTGCTGGAGCGGTTCCGTTCGCGCCCGGCCGAAGATGACCCGGACGTGCTCCGCCGCCGTCGGGAGCGCGAGGAGATTGCCCGCGCGCGTGAGGTGCGCGAGGAAGAGCGCAAGATCCGCAAGGAAGCCGAAGCCAAGCTTCGTGCCGAGCAGGAGGCCATCGAAAAGGCCGAGCGCGAGGCGCGCGAGAAGCGCGAGGCCATCGAGCGCGTCATTCGCGAAGCGGCCGATGCCGCCGAGCGCAAGAAGCAGCGCGACGCCAAGTACGCGGCCCGCAAGGCCCGCCAGGCGGGCGGCAAGAGATAAGCTGGCCGGCGGCCTCGGCGGCGCCAGGCCTCGGGGCTGGCCGTTTGCGCACAAAGCTGGCATATCAAGGCCTTGTACAGTTCAGGCTTCCCAGGTGGAGCCGGGTCATGGGTTTCGCCGGCTGGCGCATGCTGAGCCGCATCACAGCGTTGACTGCGCTGGCGCTTGCCGTGGCCGGCTGCGGCACGGGTCCGCCGCGCATTGCCGTGCCGGCAGCGCTGGCGGCGGAAGCGTCCGTGCCGGACATGGACCACGTGCGCACGTGGGGCGACGCGCCGTTCTCGCGCGCGCTGCTGACCGGCGAGATCCCCAAGCTCAAGGCGCTGTATCAGGCACAGGCCAAGGCCGGCCGCCCGGTGACGTCGGACCTGCTTGCTCTGTCGGGGGGCGCAGACGATGGCGCGTTCGGCGCCGGGCTGATCGTCGGCTGGGGCCAGCGCGGTGATCGTCCGGAGTTCGGCCTCGTCACCGGCATCAGCGCGGGGGCGTTGATCGCGCCGTTCGCATTCCTGGGCCGCGAGTACGACCGCGAGCTCGCCATGGTTTTCAGCACCCACGGCAGCGACCAGATCTATCAGGCCGCCATCCTGCCGGGGCTGCTCGGCGGCAGCGCGCTCGCCGATTCAACCCCGCTCAAGCATCTGATCGAGCGCTATGTCGATGCGCGCATGCTCAAGCGCATCGCGCAGGAGCGGGCCAAGGGCCGCTTCCTGCTGGTCGGCACCACCAACATCGACGCGCAGCGGCCGGTGTACTGGGACATGGGCCGCATCGCCCAGCACGGCGGCCCCAGGAGTGGGGAGCTGTTCCGCAAGATCCTGCTGGCCTCGACGGCACTGCCGGGGTTGTTTCCGCCGGTGCATTTCGATGTGGTCGCGGGCGGCAAGCGCTATGAGGAAATGCACGTCGACGGCGGCGCCACACACGGCGTGTTCCTGAGCCCGGTCGAGTTCAGCTTCCGCGAGATCGACCGCGCCGTCGGCATGAAGATCGACCGGCGCCTGTGGGTCATCCGCAACGGCAAGCTGGCGCCGGAGTACAAGGTGACCAGCGAGACCACGCTCGCCATCGCCCAGCGCTCGCTGGAGACGCTGTCGCGCAGCCAGGGCATCGGCGACCTGGCGCGCATCTATCTCAAGGCCAGGGGCGACGGCATGCAGTTCCGCATGGCCTTCATCCCCGAGAGCTTCAATGCGCCGCGTCCCGCGCCGTTCGACAATTCCTACATGAAAGCTCTGTTTGCCCTCGGCCAGAAGCTCGGCCGCGAGGGCTATCCATGGAGCACTGTGCCGCCCGAGGTGGCGGTGGGACACGTGAAGTGACGCGCGAGCCGGCCGAGAGACCGACAACCAAGACAGGTGCACGCCCCAAAGTCGGCCTCGTTCTCCAGGGCGGCGGTGCACTCGGCGCTTATCAGGCCGGGGTCTACGCGACGCTGGCGGAAGGCGGCTACGAGCCGGATTGGATCGCCGGCGTGTCGATCGGTGCGGTCAACGGCGCCATCGTCGCCGGCAATCCGCCCGAGCAGCGCGCGCAGAAGCTGCGCGCATTCTGGGAGGAGATCACCGACGGCGTGCCCGCCAAGCCGTTTCTCGAAGGCGACATCCTGCGCGGGGTCTTCAACGGCTGGAGTGCGTTCGCCAGCATTGCCTCGGGCGTGCCGGGCTTCTTCCGTCCCCGCTTTCCCGCGGCGTGGCTGCATCCCTGGGGTACGGACGGCGCGTTGAGCTACTACGACACGGAGCCGCTGCGCGACACGCTCATCAAGTACGTCGACTTCGACCTGCTGAACACGGGGCCGCTTCGCTACAGCATCGGCGCCGCCAACATCCGCAAGGGTAACTCGGTCTACTTCGACACGCTGCAGCGCAGGATCGGGCCCGAGCACATCATGGCGAGCGCGGCGCTGCCGCCGGGCTTTCCCCCGATCGAGATCGAGGGCGAGCACTATTGGGACGGCGGCGTCGTCAGCAACACGCCGCTGCAGTACCTGATCGACTGGGAACGCGCCGACGACATGGTGGTGTTCCAGGTCGATCTGTTCAGTGCGCGCGGGGTCATGCCGCGCTCGCTGCTCGACGTCTACGAGCGCCAGAAGGACATCCTCTATTCGTCCCGCACCCGCCTCAATACGGACGTCAGCAAGAACGCGGAGCAGCTGCGCCGGGCGGTGGAGCGCCTGATCGAGAAGCTGCCGCCGGAGCTTGCCGACGACCCCGACGTGAAGTTCATCCGCCAGTGCAGCCGGCACAGCGTGTCGATGAACATCGTGCACCTGATCTACCGCGAGAAGATCTACGAGACCCAGACCAAGGACTACGAGTTCTCGCGCGTCTCGATGGAGGAGCACTGGCAGGCCGGCGTCAACGACACCCGCCGCACGCTCCGCCATCAGGACCTCTGGCTGAAGCGGGGGGACCACATGACGCCGGTGCGCACCTTCGACGTGACGCGCGACTTCGATTGAGCGAGCAAACGCGCGGAAAACCGGCCGCAAACGGCAAGTGGCTTGATTAAGCTT
>CADEEC010000128.1 GCA_902826255.1 uncultured Hyphomicrobiales bacterium
GGCACCGGCACCGCCACCGCCCAAGTCAAAATTGGTGTCGCCGGTCCGATCACGGGCGGCAGCGCCGCATTCGGGGCCCAGCTCAAGAACGGCGCCGAGCAGGCGGTGAAGGATATCAATGCCGCTGGTGGCATCCTCGGCCAAAAGCTCGACCTGGTCGTCGGCGATGACAGGGCGGATCCGAAGGAGGGCGTGTCCGTTGCCAACAAGTTTGTCGGCGATGGCGTGAAGTTCGTTATCGGCCACTTCAATTCCGGTGTAACGATCCCCTCCTCGCTGGTCTACAAAGACAACAGCATCATGTCGATCACGCCGGCATCGACCAACCCGTGTGTGACCGACCGCAAGCTTGGCCCTTGCGGCGATGACAAGAAGGCCCATCCGAACCTGCTCGTATTCCGCACATGCGGTCGCGACGACCAGCAGGGCACGGTGGCCGGCAACTTCATCGCCAAAAACTACGCGAACAAGAAGGTTGTGATCATCCACGACAAGACGACCTATGGCCTTGGCCTTGCCAACGAGACCCGCAAGGCAATGACCGCTAAGAATGTGAAACCGGTCATGTTCGAAGGCGTCAACAAGGAAGACAAGGATTTCTCGGCCCTTGTCTCCAAGATCAAGGCCGCGCGCGCCGACCTCGTATATTGGGGCGGCCTGCACGACACGGGCGGGCTGATCATCCGCCAGCTGCGCGATCAGGGCGTCAAGGCGCCGCTGATGGGCGGCGACGGCATCGTCTCCGACGAGTTCTCGGTGATCGGCGGTCCGGGCGTCGAGGGGACGCTCATGACCTACGGTCCGGATCCGCGCAAGCGGGCCGAAGCAAAGAGCATCGTGGACAAGTTCCGTGCGCAGAACTTCGAGCCGGAAGCTTACACGCTGTACTCGTATGCTGCCGTCGAAGTGCTCAAGCAGGCCGCAGAAGCAGCCAAGTCGCTCGAGCCCAAGAAAGTGGCTGACAAGGTCTACTCAGGCATGAAGTTCAAGACTGTGATCGGCGAACTCTCCTACGACAAGAAGGGCGACGTCACCCGCCTCGACTACGTGATGTACGTCTGGAAGAAAGATCCGAGCGGCAAGATCACGTACACCGAAATGCAATAAGCCGCCGTGGCAGACAACAGAGAGGCGGTCCAGCCGGGCCGCCTCTCTTTTTTTGCGAACAGCGAGCGTTCGCATACACCGCTAGAGCCCGACGAAGGAAAAGACGCAGGCGATGATACCCATCGTGACTGCAACCATCGACGTCCACAGCGCGAACGTCAGATAGGTCTCGCGTAGCACCGTACCCATGAGTTGCTGGGCGGCACCTGGGGGTGGCCGATGCTCTTCCGGCAGGTAGAGCCACATCTCCGTGCGCCGATACGGCTTGTAGCGCGCCGTGCGGGCCTTAAGGACCAGCACCCCGGTTACAACCAGCATGAGCGCGCCACCGGACTGGAACGCGACGCGCGGCGCGAAGGACAGTCCGACCATGAAGCAAAAGATGGCGAGTGAGGCAAAACCGCAAGCGCGCAAGACCGTCTCGAAAGCGACACGGCGCATATAGTCCATGGACTCCACCACAAGGCCCCCGTGACCACCGGCAGGCTAGCCACAGGCAGGCGACAGGTTCACCTCACAATTTCGTGGCCCACCTCATAGACCCGCCGCAAAGAAGTTGCCCAGGGCAGGAATAGTCAGGATCGCCGTACCCGCCAGCCATATCCAGAGCGAAACCGGCGTGGAGTCATCTTTGGCGCCGGTAACACGCTCATAAATCGCGGCTGGAATACCACCCAATATGACCGTGCCGGTCGAGAGCATCAGCGCCGAGAAATAGAAGATCACGGGAGGACTATCGAACAACGGCACGCTCATCAGGCGGGTGCTCAATGCGTAGGTGAACAGGACGAGCGGGTTGAAAATGCCGTTCACCATCCCGAAGAAGGCGATCCCGACGTAGTAGAGATTCCGGTCCATGGCGCGCTCACGTAAGCCGGGGAAGAAGGCCGAATATTGCGTAGAAATAGACGAACACGACCCGCAGCCAGAACACCCAAACGAAACCCAGCAGCCACAAAACCGGCGGAGGGACCGCCTTTGGCGTGACGTAGCCAATCAATCGCAGAAACGGATCGGTGATGTTGCAAAAGAAGCGCCAGATGTAGTTCGTCGAATCCTGCTCGACAAAGAACTGGAGCACCACGCGCCCGAGCAGCGTGTACATCAACGCGGCGAGTAGAAAGTTGGGTACGTGAAAGTACCAATGGGCCAGAAGCCAGTTGAGATTTTCCACGTCGCGCCCGATCGCAAGCTATGATTCGGAGGATGGCAGCACGCCAAGGTCCGCGCAACCCGCGCGCAATTACCACAAAAACAGCGGGGCCCCGAAGGGCCCCGCCTTATGAACTTACAGACGGCTGTCAGTTCGTCTTCTCTTCCAGCACCGTCCTGCCGCGTGGCTTGCGGATCTCATCCACGAACGCCTGCATCTCTGCCGACGGCGGCTTCGTCATGAGACTCACCACATAGATTACGAGGAAGCCCAAGGGCATACCCAGCAATCCGCAGTTGATGTTGTTGAGGTTGAACCAGCCGACCTTGTTGGCAAGCGGATGCGCCAAGCCCGGGAAGCTCTCCATCGCGTTCGGCAGCGCCATCGCCTTGGCGATGTCCACCAGCGGAGCCCCGGAAACGGGGTTCAACAAGGAGGTCATGCCAGCGTATTTCACGCCGAAGCCCGGGAAGTAACGCGTCACGACCAGGTAGAAGATGCAGAGGCCGAAGCCGGCAATGATGCCCGCAACAGCACCTGCTGTCGTGCTACGCTTCCACCAGATTCCCATGACGAGTGCCGGGAAGTTACCGGCCATAGCCAGCGAGAACGCCCAACCCACCATCGCGAGGATGTCGGAAGGTCGCGTTGAGGCCGTGGCTGCCGCAGCGATCGCCACGAACAGCAACAGCACACGCGCGACGATCAGGCGTTTGGCAACCTCTGTCGAGCGCGGCCAGAACATAGCCACAACCAACAGAACTACGGCCAAGCCGCCTAGCAGCAACCATCGCCACGCTATGCCCGCTACGGGGCTTGCCCCGGGCAGGAAGTAGTAGATCGCGCCCACGACCGCGGCGAAGATCAAACCAACAACGGTGTAACGTGCTCCTGACCGCAGCGGCGTGATCATTTTGTAGTAGATGTCGTGGCTCAGCGCATTGGCGATGGCGAGCAGAAGCCCGTCAGCCGTCGAAAGCGCCGCCGCGAGACCACCGGCCGCGACCAGACCCGAGATCACATAGGGAAGGCCCGCGATCTCCGGCGTGGAGAGCACGATCACGTCCGTGTTGATCACGAAGTCCGAAAAGCGCACAACGCCCGGATGGTTCGGGATCGCCTTGCATGCATCGATCACGGCTTGCACGCTTGAGGCGTTCTTGCCGCAGATCTGGATCAGGCCAAGTTCACCCCAGGTGAACATCCAGGGGCGAATAGAGGCCACGTCCCTGCCGATGATGTTGGTGTACACCTCCAGCTTCGAGAACGCCGCGTAGGCCGGCGCCGAGAAGTAGAGAAGGAAGATGAAGAACAGCGACCATGCCACCGACTGGCGCGCTTCACGCACAGAGGGCGTGGTGAAGTAGCGCATCAGAATGTGCGGCAAGGATGCCGTACCCACCATCATGCAGAAGATGATGCCGAAGAAGTTCAGCGGCGTGTAGGTCTGGAACGGGACGATATGCGCCTTGAGATTGGCGGTGGTCGCCAGTCCCTGGGCAATCATTTCCTTTTCCCGCGCAGTGATTTCAGCAATCGCCTGCCCGTAGGTCAGCTCGGGGATAGGAATGCCATAGCGCTGCGTGGACAAGATAACGATCGGCGTCAGATAGGCGATGATCAGCACGATGTACTGCGCGATCTGCGTCCACGTGACCGCCCGCATGCCACCCAGCATCGAGCAAAGCAGTATGCCGGCCAGCCCGACGAAAACCGCCAACTCGAAGGGCATCCCGAGGAAGCGCGATGCGATGATGCCGGTGCCGAACACCTGCGCCGTCACGTATGTGAACGAGCAGGCCACCAGCACGATCACGCCGAGGAACCGGGCGAAGTTTCCACCGAACCTGAAGCCTAGGAAGTCAGGCACCGTGTAGGCGCCGAACTTGCGCAGGTACGGACCGACGAGGATCGACACGAGCACATAACCGCCCGTCCATCCAAGCACCCAGGCCAACCCGTCGTAGCCGGCAAGAAACAACGTTCCCGCCATGCCGACAAAGGACGCTGCCGACATCCAGTCGGCACCCGTAGCCATACCATTGTAAAGCGCGGGTACGCGTCGACCGGCGACGTAGTACTCCGACACCTCCATGGTTCGCGTGAGCACGCCGATGTAGGCATAAACGGCGAGCGTGAAGAACACGAACAAGTACCCAAGAATGACGTTGGGCACGCCCATGAGTTCGAGGATGGCGACAAAAATGATAAAGGCGATAAAGCCGCCCGTGTATCCGCCGTATATCTTACCGAGCTGTTTGTAGAAGGCTTCGTTTGCAGCTGATTGCGTTGCCATGGTGCGCTCCTCAATCGTCCTCGGCCACGCCGTGCTCGCGATCAATCTTGTCCTGCTGCCGTGCAAAGACGAACAGCATGACCACGAACGCGATCAGAGAGCCTTGTGCCGCCATATAGAAGCCGAGCGGGAACTTGAGCACCGGGATGGTGATCTCGTTCAGCTGGTTCACGAACATGTGGACGATGTAGCCAAAGAAGAACCAGATCGCGAGATGCGTGAGCATCAGCCTGGTCGTTCTCCGCCAATGTGCCTGGTCGTTGGCAGAAGTTTGCATGGACGTGTCATCCTCCCCTATGTGACGGCGGTACCGGCTCAAGCACGGACAGGGGGGCAATCACGAGTGCGACATCCCCCCGGTGCCGTTGTTCCGCGCCCGGTCTTGCAGCCGGTGTTCGGACTCACTACGAAGCGCTCACTTTGTGAAAAGGCTAACATTGTGTTGGCGGACGATCGCATAATACTTTCGTCCTACGCACTTCTCTTAAGTAGGGTCCGACACTCATGAATTGGGACAGGCTGTTGTTCTGGCGCAAACCGCCGATCGCCGACCCCAAGGCACTCGCGGATTTCATTGATCTGCAATCCGCATTTCTTGTGCAGAAGGGACTTCATGATTACGCGCGGGCACGCTCGGGTCACTACGCCAAGGTCCTTTTCTCGGAGGATTGGTTTATCGAAGTACTCGATCGCTCCCGCTGGAGCGCCTATCCTCTTGGCCTCGCCATGGTCGGCGAGGTTGTCGAAGGCCTCTTGCGGCGGCACGCTGCTGCACCGAGCCAGCAGCTCGAAGGCCTGACCTCACTCGTCCTTTCGGTCTTCGACAGATACCCCCGGCCGGAGGTTCTTGAGCAAGGCGAATGGCACGAGGCGCGCTTGGAGCTCGGACAGCGCCTGCAGCTCATTGGCTTGCATCCCGCGAAGCGTGTGGTCGATATTCCCGAGCCCTACGCCCGCAAATATTGGGACCTCATGCCGATCCACAAATCCATCCGCTCGCGCGATTTCCCCACGACGCACAGCTACCTGAAAGTCGTGTTGTGCAACATCCACGATGAGCTCGAACGGCGCATGGATGCGCCCGCACTCGCCGAGCAGCTGATGCGGCTTCCAAGCACGCGGAACGAAGCGAGCGGAGGCTAGGTGTGCCTCACGGATTGGCGCCCAAGCGCTTCAAGCCATCCCGGCTGCCCTGGAGGCGCGGCTCCACCTCGAGCGCGCGACGGAAGTCGGCGATCGCATCGTCCCGCCTGCCGAGCGCTTCGTAGATGTGCGCGCGCGTGTCCAGCGCTTGGGCCGCATCCGGTTTGAGTTGCAACGCGCGCTGGGCATCGATCAGCGCATTTGCGGTTTTACCGAGCTTGAGGTTTGCCCATGCCCGGCCTTGAAAGGCGTCCCAGCGATTTGAATCGATGGCGATGGCTTTGGCGTAATCGGCCATCGCCAAATCGTAGCTGCCCTTCTGGACGTGCTCGAACGCACGGTTGACGTAGGAAACCCCGTCATTCGGGTTCTTGGATATGGCCTCGGTGCAAGCACGGATGGCCAGATCGCCGCTCAAGCGGAAGCAATCCTGCCGGGCATCAGCAAGCACAACAGCGGGTGCGCTCCAGACAGCAACTATGGCCGCAACCATCTTGACGCCGCCGGTTCGCAGTACTGACATCTTCGCGGTACCTAAGCCGTGATGATCAAATCAATGGAGCACTACCGATGCCAAAGTCTGCAAGGTCGAGCAAACTGGCCCCAGAGGTTCGTGCGGTCTTCGACGATATCAAGAAGACGCGCAACGTTCCCGACGTAAACAATTTCTGGAAATACCTGGCAAAGGATCCGGCCTTGCTTGCGCGTACATGGAACGGCGTCAAGGACGTCATGGCGCCGGGTGCACTCGATCCGCTGGTCAAGGAATTGATCTACCTGGCGGTCAGCGTCACCAACGGATGCGGCTACTGTATCGCCAGCCACACTGCGGCGGCGCGAAAGGCCGGCATGACGGAAGTCATGTTCGGGGAACTGATGTCCGTCGTGGGGATGGCGAACGAGACGAACCGGCTCGCCAATGGATACCGCGTGCCGATCGACCCGATGTTCGACAACTAGCGCTAGCGGCCTTGGTAGGACGGGGTGTGCACCACCAAGCCGTCCAACGTGTCGGTGACCGTAATCTGGCAGGAAAGGCGGGAGTTCGGCCGAACATCGAAGGCAAAGTCGAGTTGGTCCTCTTCCTCCTCGCTGCGCGTCCCGACCTTGTCGGTCCATCCCTCGCCGACGTGGACGAGGCAAGTGGCGCAGGTGCAGGAGCCGCCACATTCGGCCACGATGCCGCCGACATCATTCTTGAGCGCGACTTCCATGACCGTCGCGCCGAGCTCGGCCTCCACCGTATGGGTGGTGCCATCGTGCTCGATGAAGGTGATCTTCGGCATCCCTGCTGAGCCTCTGCGGTATTTATCATCTATATGCATTATAGTGCCTTTTGCCCGAGACAGCGCTCGCTGTCAAATCCGGGCGATCCGGGGATTCGCCAGCACAAAGTAACGGTATGCGGCAAATTCCGCGCCGGACGCAAATATGCGCGCTAGCGTGAAGCGTCGGCGCCTTTGTCTGCCCCAACACCAGCAAACGTGCGCCCGGGGCCTCGATCTTTGATCGGGGCCCCAATTAGTTTTTCGGGCCGCCCGGCTGACCATTTGCGGGCAGAGTGTGTTGTAGGCTCGGTGCGCAGCCATTACCGTCGCCACGTGCATTATCGGCGAGGAGCGGCCACGATGTCCCAGCGGCAGGATCAGACTTCAGGCGAGCCGGCTTCCTATCTGGAGATGACAAAGGAGCAGCGGGAGAACGCCAAGGCGCATGCCGCTTTGCTTTCGGGGACTGCGGCGCGGGTTGCCGTCGAGCTGCCGCTCACGGCTGACGTCGACGACTTCCGGCGCGTTCTGGCCGCGAGGGCGGCACGATGACCGATTTGGATCGGCTCTCCGCCCGTGCCCTGGCCAAGCGCATTCAGGACAAGAAGATTTCAAGCGAGGAGGCAACCAAATCCGCGCTCGGGCGCCTAACCGCCTGCCACGATGTGACGAACTGCGTCATCGCCCTGGAAGCGGAGGAGGCGCTTGCCGGGGCGAAGGCTGCCGACGCCGCCATCGCCTCCGGCAAGGCGGGCCCCCTGACGGGAGTACCGCTCGCCCACAAGGACATGTTCAACCGCACGGGGAAAATCCCGAGCTGGGGTGCAAAAATCCGGGCCGAGACGCCAGCGCGAGAGGATGCCACGCCCATTGCCCGCCTCAAAACGGCTGGCGCCCTGCAGATCGCGGCCCTCCACCTGACCGAGTTTGCATATGGCCCGACCGGCCACAATTACGTGCTGGGCCACGCCCGCAATCCCTGGGACCCGACACGCATTACAGGCGGCTCTTCCAGCGGCACAGCGGCTGCGGTTGCCTACGGAGCCATTCCCGCGGGTCTGGGGTCCGACACGGCGGCGTCGCTGCGCGCCCCAGCCGCCTGCTGTGGCGTCACCTCCATCAAGCCGACCTGGGGCCGCGTGAGCCGGGCCGGCGCCATGCCCCTGTCACCGCAGCTCGATGCCGTCGGTGTCGTGGCACGGCATGTGGAGGATCTGGCGCTCATGCTCGGGCTGATCGCCGGGGCAGACCCGCGCGATCCGTCAGCCGCGAACACTCCCGTTCCGGACTACCTCGCTAAGCTCGAAGCGCCGGTGAAGGGCCTCAAGGTGGGTCTCGACGAGCGGCTGGCAAGCGAAGCGCACCCCGACGTTCAGCGCATGGTGGATGTCGCGCTGGGTGTTCTGACGAAGGCGGGGCTGGAACGCGGTGCGTGCACGTTCTCGGATTGGCAAACGATCGATCATCTGACCCAGCTCGTCCAGTTGCCGGACGCCGCGGCCGTACATGGAAACTACATCCGCACGCGGGCTAAGGACTACGGGCCGCAGGTGCGCTCGCGGGTCGAGTTCGGGCATTTCATCCCGGCCGTCGATCACCTCGTCGCGACGAGGGCGCGCGGCACCTATCTGGAGCGCGTGCTAGACCAGACGTTCAAGGACATCGACGTTGCCATACTGCCGGTGCTTGCCGATCCGCTGCCCACGATTGCCGAGCTTGACGTCGGCGGTGGACCAAAACTGCAGGCTGCGCTCGGCCGGCTGGTAAAGTTCCTGCGGCCAATCAACTACCTCGGCCTGCCGGTCCTGACACTGCCAGTGCCGCGCAACGGCGGCCTGCCAAACGGCATCCAATTGATTGGCAAGCCCTTCGCCGAAGGTTTGCTGATGGCCATCGGCCAAGCCTATCAGCGCGAGGTCCCGCCGGAGGTCGCGCGGCCCATCGCGTGAGGCCGATAGGCTAGGGTGTCAGCGTCCAACGCGGTGCCGGGCCATCCTCCGGATCCCGATCGGCGGATGCCACGATATCGCGCACCCCGTCCTTGTTGTAGATGTCGGAGCGGAAAACGATCCGGCCGTCGCGCTCGGCCCACGCCGTGATGTAAGCGAAGTAGACGGGCAACGGCCGCGTCAGCGTGAGATCGAGCGCCTGACCCGTCGCCAGTACGTCCTGCGCGCGGCCCGGCTGGTCCCAGCCTGTCTCATACTTCGCGATCCACTCGACCAGCGAGAAGACGTCCTGCACACGGACGCACCCTGCGCTGAAGGAGCGGCTGCGCTGATTGAAGAGCTGCTTGAGCGGCGTGTCATGCATGTAGACGCCGTGCTCGTTGGGCATATCGATGCGAACCAGGCCGAGCGCGTTCTGCGGCCCGGGGTCCTGGCGGAAACGTAGCTTGCTGGTATCGGAGTTCCGCCAGTCGATAGCCGTTGCATCCACCTCGGGGCCGTTGAACGATCCCGTCAGCACGCGAATTTGCTCCTGCTGGAGATAGCCCGGCTCCTTGAGGAGGCGCGGAATCAGATCAAGGTTCGCAACACTCTCCGGCACCCGCCAGTAGGGAAAGAAATTGAGGGCCCGGATCGTCGCGCGCACCACTGGCGTTTGCCGATCGGGCTTGCCGACGATCACCCGGTGGCGCATCTCCACGTCGTGCTTCTCGACGGCCTCGAGCTCGAACGATGCGGCATTGACCAGGATGTAGCGGTCCTCCAGCTTCATCGCCAGGAGGTCTCTCAATCGCTGCAAGTTCACACGCAGCTGTGCCAGGCGCGCTTCGGCCGGGATGTTCAGGGCCGCCAGTGTCGCGCGATCGACACGGCCAGTGACACGCAATCCATTGTTCTCCTGGAAGCGGCGAACGCCTGCCTCCAGGTCGCTGTCGAAGACATATCCGAAGAGGTTGCGGTTGGGCCGTCCCCGCAGCTCTCCGCTCAGGGCGAGACGGCGGTGCAGAAGCGCGACCCGCTCGTCATTGTCGTCCGCCTTGATCATCCGGGTGCCGGGAATCGTCGGCCAGCCGCCGCGGGTGACGATCACCTGATAGCGCTGTACGGCCTCTTCCAGCGCATCCACCATTTCGGCGCTGCGCAGCGGCGTACGGTCACGGCGCAAGTCCGCAAGCACCTCCGCCCGTTTCGCTTCCTCAGATTGGGGGCGGCGCTCAGCCTCGGGTTGATTGAAGCGGCTCTCCCACCAGGGCCGATCCTGGGCGAACGACGGGCTCGCTGTCCCAGCCAAAACGAGGGCGCCGAGCAAAGCGTGCTTGAACCTCACCGTGCCCGCGGGTGTACGTCTATCCCTCTGTGCCAATGAAATGTGCCCGTGTTCTTGGTCGGCAGCCGCCAAACCGACTAATCCGTGCGTGGATGCCTGTATAGCTACGCTGCAAAGATATGGCCAAACAAAGACATATCATTTCCCCGTGATACTCGCCGCCGGCAGGGCCATTGTCATGTCGCCGGGCGTGTTGTACGGGCGCCATAGGAAAGCTGGAGCAGTATCAATGACAGAGCCCGTATTGGCTGACCTGGATGCCCGAGGGGTCGCGACGGTGACCTTGAACCGTCCCGATGTGGGCAACGCCTACAACGGCGCCATGATCGACGGCCTCCTGAAGGCCATGGATCACGTCGGTGCCAACCCGAAGCTGCGCGCCGTCCTGCTCCGGGGAGAAGGCAAGCATTTCCAAGCCGGTGCCGACCTCAAGTGGATTCGGGGCGTAAGCAGCGCCTCTGCTGACGAGAACGAACGGGTGAGCCGGGCAACTGGAGCAGCGGTCGATCGGCTCAATCGCCTGCCGGTTCCCACGGTTGCCCTTGTGCAGGGCGGCTGTTTCGGGGGTGGTACAGGGATCGTGTCCGCCTGCGATGTGGTCATCGCCGCAGACAACGCCTTGTTCTCCATTTCGGAAGTGCGGTGGGGACTAACCGCCGCCATCATCATTCCGCAACTTAGCGATGCCATTTCGGCACGCCAGCTCCGCCGCTACGCGCTGACGAGCGAGCGGTTCGATGCAGGGGAAGCCTACCGCATCGGGCT
>CADEEC010000129.1:0-2770 GCA_902826255.1 uncultured Hyphomicrobiales bacterium
ACGCCGTCGAGCTCGGCCGAGCCCATGCCCCAGCCGCACCACAGGTTGCCGTCGATGTCGCAGCGCATGCCGTCCGGCGTGCCGCCGGGGCCCGCGTCGAACAGCACGCGCTTGTTGGCGAGCTTGCGGCCGCCGTCGGTGACGTCGTAGGCCAGCATCTTGCGGTTCGGTACGCCGCGGCTCTCGACGACGTACAGGATCTTCTCATCGGGCGAGAAGCACAGGCCGTTGGGGCCGAGCACGCCTTCAGCGACGACGGTGGCTGTGCGCATGTCTGGATCGAGGCGGTAAACGTTGGTCTCCAGCTCCGGCTCGGCCTTGTAACCCTCGTAGTCGCCGAGAATGCCGAACACAGGATCGGTGAACCAGATCGAGCCGTCGGACTTCACCACCACGTCGTTGGGCGAGTTCAGGCGCTTGCCGTCGAAGCGATCCATCAGGGTGGTGATGCCGCCGTCGTATTCCACGCGAAAGATGCGCCGCCCGCCGTGCTCGCAGCCGACGAGGCGGCCCTGTCGGTCGCGCGTGTGGCCGTTGGCGAAATTGGACGGCTTGCGATAGACGCTGACGGCGCCCGTCTCCTCCTCCCACTTGAGCACGCGGTTGTTGGGGATGTCGCTCCACAGCAGGTAGCGCCCGTCGCCGAAGTACACCGGCCCCTCCGCCCAGCGGCAGCCCGTGGCAATGCGCTCCACGCACGACAGCTTCAGCCAGTACTTCTCGAACTTAGGATCGAGCGCGACGATGGCCGGGTCGGGATAGCGCGTCGCCTGCTGCCAGCCGTTGACAGTTGGCGTCGCCGGAATGGCCTGGGACATCGAAGCGCTCCGCTCAAGCAAGGCGCCGATGTCATAGCAGGGCTTTGCCGGGCGGGCGATGGCCAAGCTTACGCCGCGCGCTGCCGTCCGTCGCGATACGCACCGGGGCTGCAGCCCATCAGGCGGCGGAAGCGGCGATTGAACGTAGACAGATCGCCGAAACCCGCATCGAAGGCGATGGCCGAGACGGGATCGTCCGTGGCCCTCAGGCGCACGGCGGCACGCGTGAGGCGCGTGTGCAGCACGAACTGATGCGGCGTCATCCCCACCACCTGGCGGAACGTGCGCAGGAAGTGATAGGGGCTGGTCGCCGTCTCGTGCGCGAGGTCGGTAAGCGCCAGCGGCTCGTGCGCGGCCGCCTCGATTCTGCGCAGCGCATCGCTGACGCGGCGTGCATCGCGCGGGGTAGGGCTGCGCGGTCGCTTCGCACTGTCGGAGAGCGTTGCCGCCACCGCGCCCGCAACGCGTAACGACAATTCCTCCAGCTGCGCGCCGTCGCCCTCATCGCGCGCCGCTTCGGCGGCCGCGAGCAACGGCATCAACGCCGGCAGCGGCGGCAGACTCGGGATGGCAAAGTCGGCGCGGCGCACGCCCGGCGCCTCGGCCAGCACCGTCTCCAGCCGATCCGGCGAGAAGTGGAACGCGAGGCAGCGGTCGCCCGCGGTGTGCTCGTGGCCGCATTCGAAGCAGGCGCCGGTGTTGCCGAGAATCACGCCGCCCGGCGCCAGCAAGGCTCGCCCATTGCTCGTCCGGTACTGGAACGTCCCTTCCACCACCGCGGCGATGCACACGGTGTCGTGCACCTCCTCGAACGGCCGGTCGCCCGGCCCGGCGGTGCAGACGCTGTCGCGCACCATCCAGCCGGGGCCCGAAGCCACGATCTTCGACGTCAAACCCATCGGTACAGAATAGCAATTTTTCCCAAGCGGCGCAGGGGTGGCGTGGCCTACGGAAGGGCCTCCTGACGCGATCCACAAGGAGATCGGCAATGCTGCAACCCCCAAACGGCGCTTTCCTGGATGTCCTGCACAGCGCCGAACCCGCTTCCGACCGTGCCGGCAAACTGGGCCTCTACAGCTTCCTGGTCGGAAGCTGGGCGACCGACATCATGGCCCACGAGGACAACGGCACCCGCCACGACTACCGGGGCGAAATCCATGCCGGCTGGGTGCTGGAGGGCCGCGCCCTGCAGGACGTCTGGATGATCCCGCGGCGATCCGAGCGCAAACCCGGCGCGCCGCCCAAGCCGCTCGCCGTGACCGGAAGCTGGTACGGCACCACGCTGCGCGTCTACGACCCCGGCATCGACGCCTGGCACATCCTGTGGAGTGACCCGGCGACGCAGTTCTTCGCCCGTCAGGTCGGCCGCGCCCGTGACGGCGGCATCGTGCAGGAAGGCCGGCACGAGAGCGGCGCCCGGCTCAGATGGAGTTTCTCAAACATCAAGCCGGAGTCGTTCAACTGGCTGGGTGAGGTCTCCGTCGATGGCGGCACCAGCTGGCGGCGGCAGGTCGAGGTATCGGCGCGCCGGGTCTGAACACGCGTCGCATTTCACAATCAGGAGAAGCAAACCCATGATCAACCACATCTCGATCGGCGTGCGCGACGTCACCAAGACCAAGCGCTTCTACGATGCCGCTTTCAAGCCACTGGGCTACACCTGCCTCAGCCAATCGCCGGGCTCGCTCGGCTACGGGCGCGACGGCGTCGCGTTCTGGATCAGCGCATCGGAAAGCCCGGTGCCGGCGGATACCAGCTCCGGCCTGCATTTGTGCTTCGATGCGCCGACCCGCAAGAGCGTCGACGCCTTCCACGCCGCCGCGCTGAAGGCCGGTGGTGGCGACAACGGCAAGCCGGGTCTGCGCGCCGACTACGGCGAGAACTACTACGCGGCCTTCGTCACAGACCCGGACGGCTACCGCATCGAGGCCTATTGCAGCGCGGCTGCGTAG
>CADEEC010000129.1:2870-10851 GCA_902826255.1 uncultured Hyphomicrobiales bacterium
TTGCAGACTCTGCTCGTCGCCGGCGGCATTCTCGCGCTGCTGGCCGCCGTTCCCTACGCGATGCTTTGGACGCTGTTCTGGTCCGCATCCGGCAGCTGGGACATGGAGGGCAACGGCAATCTCAGACACTGGCTGCTGGTCAAGGGCTCGCTGCTCGACCGGCTCGGCGTCGCCGCGCAGACAGAAAAGCCAGCCAGATACAGCGTCAGGTTTCAGGAGGGCACGTTTCCCGGCTGGCGCGTCGTCAGCTATGAGAGTGCCGCCGCGCCCCACGACATCGTGGCGACCTACGCCGAGCGCTGCGGAAATCTCGCCCTGCGTGTGACCAAGCGCCTGCCCGCAGAGGGCACAGGCGTGGACCGGGAAGCGCTCTTCCTGGAATGCGAGATCGAGCCGTATCTGGATGTGCAGGTCGTCGCCGAGCGAAAGGTATCGGCAACCGTTACCGAGGTTTCCTTGCGCGTGTGGGGCAGCCGGTAGGCTTTTTTGCCGCTCTACGGGGATGCCCGGGCGCCCGTTGGCAGTCCGTTCACTCCTGGCAACGAATGCTATGGTATCGCCCGGCCTGCACCCCTAAGACGAGGGCGTGCCCTGAGCCACAAAACCGGACGTCCATGGCCTCCACCGTCGGCAACATCCTCCGCCTTTCGCGCGCCGGCGTCGTGCTGGCGCAGCATGGCGTGGAGTTCGTGCCCGCCGGCACCAAGCCGCCACTTGCCCTGAAGCTGGCAAAGGCCGCGACATGGCCAATCCGCGCGCTGACCTGGCCGTTCCGGATCGGCCAGGACAAGAAGCGGCGGGTGGCGAACGCCATCACCAGCCTGGGGCCCAGCTACATCAAGCTCGGCCAGTTCCTGGCAACACGCGCCGACCTGATCGGGCCGGAGCTGGCGCGCGACCTCTCGCATCTGCAGGATCGCCTCCCGGCCTTCTCCATGGCCGAAGCGCGGCGCACCATCGAGGAGCAGCTCGGCGGCAAGCTCGAGGATCACTTCGTCGAGTTCGGTCCGCCGGTGGCCGCCGCCTCCATCGCCCAGGTGCACAAGGCGGTGGTGATCGACAACGGCGTGCGCCGCGAGGTGGCCGTGAAGGTGCTGCGGCCCGGCATCGAGAAACAGTTCAAGCACGACCTCGACAGCTACTTCTTCGCCGCCCGCCAGATCGAGCGCTTCGTGCCGCCGACGCGCCGGCTGAAGCCGGTGGCGGTGGTGGAGACGCTCGCACAGTCGGTGCAGATCGAGATGGACATGCGGCTGGAGGCCGCCGCCATCTCCGAGATGGCGGAGAATATTGCCAGGGATATTTCGCCGGAGCTCGGCGCCTTCCGCGTACCCGGTGTCGACTGGCGCCGCACGGCGCGGCGCGTGCTGACGCTGGAGTGGATCGACGGCGTCCCGATCAGCGACCGCGCGGCGTTGAGCGCGGCCGGTTTCGATCTCAGGCAACTTGGCGAAACGGTGCTGCGCTCGTTCCTGCGCCACGCCATGCGCGACGGCTTCTTCCACGCCGACATGCACCAGGGCAACCTGCTGGTCGACCGGCAAGGCCGCGTGGTGGCGGTCGACTTTGGCATCATGGGGCGGCTGGGACCCAAGGAGCGGCGTTTCCTTGCCGAGATCCTGCACGGGCTCATCACGCGCAACTATCGCCGCACGGCGGAAGTGCACTTCGAGGCGGGCTACGTGCCGCCGCACCAGTCGGTGGAGGTGTTCGCGCAGGCAATGCGCGCCATCGGCGAGCCGATCCACGGCCGCACCGCGCGCGAGATCTCCATTGCCGACCTGCTCGGCCAGCTCCTCGCCTATACCGACGTGTTCGACATGCAGACGCGGCCCGAGCTGTTGATGCTGCAGAAAACCATGGTTGTGGTTGAGGGCGTGGCGCGCTCGCTCGACCCCGACCTCAACATCTGGACCACAGCGGAGCCGGTGGCGCGCGAGTGGATCGAATCTAATCTCGGCGTCGCCGGCCGCCTGCGCGAGGCGGGCGAGGGTGCGGAGCTGTTCGGCAAGGTGCTGGCGGAGGTGCCGCGCCTGCTCGACCGCGCCGAGACAACGGCGCTGGCGCTGGCCGAGATGGCGCGCGGCGGCATGCGGCTGGACCAGGAAACGGTCGAACGCCTCGCTGCCGAGCAGGCGCGCCAGGGCCGATGGAACCGGGTGGCGCTATGGATCGGCGCGCTTGCCCTGCTGGCGATCGCAGTTCGGTTCGTTGTCTGAAACGCAAACGGCCGCGGAAACGATCCGCGGCCGCTGCATGATGTCAGGTCAGGTTACGGGCGGAAGCCAGGAACGCAGGTCTGGCCATCCCAGTAGGCCCGGCGACCGCACTTCTGCCGATCGCGATAGCGTTCGGTCGTTCTCCTGCCGTCGTACTCGCGGTAGGTGTAGCCATACACGCGCGGGCCGTACGGCTCGTAGTAATAGTCGTCGTAGTAGTAGCTGTTCGGCCCGACGTAGATGCCGCCGGCCGGGGTTTCGATCGCAAGCTGCGCGCTGGCGGGCGTTAGCGCAGCGAACAGCGCCGCGCCGCTCACGGCAGCGGTTAGCATCAACTTACGCATGATCATTCTCCTTCGGAAGTGTTCCTTGCATACCGTTAAACACGCGGGCCATCTGCCGAGTTCCCGAATGCCTCGAGCGCCTTTCCGTTACCTTAAGAAAGCGAAGGGAGCCGGCAACTTGGCGGCTTGACAGCATGCATCGGCGCCAGCTTTGCTGCGTGCGACATCGATCACAAATGCGAGACGCGCATGAACGACGTCCGTGACATTGCCTTCGCTTGGAAGCACTCACCGGACCAACATGCAGCGGCACCCGCGCATCACCCGGTCGTGATCGTCGGCGCGGGGCCGGTCGGGCTGGCGACGGCAATCGATCTGGCCGCCAAGGGACATCGCAGCGTCATCATCGAGAGAAAGAGCCAGCTTTCCGACGGCAGCCGCGCCATCTGCTGGGCCAAGCGCACGCTGGAAATTATGGACCGGCTCGGCGTGGGCCAGCCGCTTCTCGACAAGGGCGTGACGTGGAAGAACGGCAAGGTCTTCTTCGACACTGCCCAAGTATTTGCTTTCGACCTGCTGCCGGAAACGGGCCACCGCATGCCGGCCTTCGTCAACCTGCAGCAATACTACTTCGAGCACTATTGCGTGCAGGCGGCGGCAAAGACCGGCCTCATCGACATTCGTTGGCAGGAGGACGTGCGCGGGCTCGAGCAGACCACCGACGGCGTGCTGCTCACCGTCGGATCGCCGGAGGGCACGTATCGCCTGCTGGCCGACTGGGTGGTGGCGGCAGACGGCGCCCGCTCGACGGTACGGCGGCTGATGGACCTCCCCTTCGAGGGTCGCGTGTTCGAGGACCAGTTTCTCATCTGCGACATCAAGATGAAGCTCGACCGGCCGGTAGAGCGCTGGTTCTGGTTCGATCCGCCGTTCAATCGCGGCCGCTCGGCGCTGCTGCACAAGCAGGCCGACGAGCGCTGGCGGCTCGACTTCCAGGTCGGGCAGGAGGCGGACCGGGACGCAGAAGTGAAACCGGAGAATGCGGCCAGGCGCGTGCGCGGCATGCTGGGCGAGGATGTCGACTTTGAGTTCGACTGGATCAGCATCTATCGCTTCCAATCGCGCCGGCTGCAGAAGTTCCGGCACGGCCGCGTGCTGTTTGCCGGCGATTCCGCGCATCAGGTATCGCCGTTCGGCGCGCGCGGCGGCAACAGCGGCGTGCAGGATGCCGACAACCTCGCCTGGAAACTCGATCTCGTTCTGCGCGGGCTGGCACCAGAGCGATTGCTCGACAGCTACCACGAGGAACGCGCGGCTGCCGCCGACGAGAACCTGCTGCACACTACGCGCTCGACCGACTTCATCGCACCCAAGAGCGAGATGAGCCGCATCTTCCGCGACGCCGCACTGGCGCTGGCGGAGACCGAGCCGTTCGCACGGCGGCTGATCAACTCGGGCCGCCTCTCGACGCCGACCTGCTACACGCAATCGAGCCTCAACGGGCCGGACGAGCTTGCGGATGAAGCACTGGCGGCACGGCCCGGCGCGGCAGCCTTGGATGCACCCCACGACAACGGCTGGCTGCTGCATACGCTGGGCGGGGCGTTCACCGGGCTGTGGGTGGGTCGCGATGCGCAAGTCGCAGCGAGCGTGGCCGAAGCCAAGGGAGAGCTGGCGCACCGCGCCGTCCCGATCCGCCTTGTGCAGACGTCGAATGCGGAGGCGTGCGCACGTTACGGCGCGACTGACGCGCCGGCGTTCTACCTCATCAGGCCGGATCAGCACGTGGCTGCGCGCTGGCGTACGTTCTCCGCGGCGGCCGTAGGGCGCGCAGCGGATCGCGCGCTGGCGCGGACTTGAGGAGCACACCATGGCGCTGGAACGCGAGCTGAAAATTGACGACGGCGATGGCGTCTACGCTGCCATCATCGACGCACACCAGGGCCTGAGCCTGGAGCAGAGCGCCGCGCTCAACGCGCGCCTCGTGCTGCTGCTCGCCAACCACATCGGCGACGGGACCGTCATCCGCGAAGCCCTGGCGAAGGCCCGGGCCTCGCTGACGCGCTAAACCAAAAACGGCTCGCTGCTTCATTGTCATCCCGGAATTGCGCGCCAGCGCAATATCCGGGACCCAGGGGCTGCAGATGACGTCGGTGCTCGTGGCCCTGGGTCCCTGCTCTCGCTACGCTCGGCCGGGATGACAACCAGATTGGATGCTCATACGCCTTTACAGCGTGTATCGCAGAAAGCACCTACGCCGCCTTCTCCACCTCGGTATGCAGCGCGCGCTCGCCCACCAACGCGATGTTGGCAAACCACGCACGCAGGACGCTGGCCATGAAACCGAAGGTGAGGAGGCCCAGCAAGGCAAACAGGAGGCCGACGCCGAGCCCCGCCGCCTGCAAGGCCGCTACCAGCCCGCCGCCGACCACCATATAGGCCGCATTCATCACGTTGACGCCGGCAATGACGCGCGCGCGCCGGTCCGGCGGCGACCACGCCTGCACCGCGGCGAAGGCCGGCACGATGTACAGGCCGCCGGCGACAGCCAACGCGAACAGCGAAACCAGCAGTGCGACGCCGCTGGCGGTGCCGATGAGCGCAACCGGGCCGATGGCGGGCACAGCCGCCGTTGCCGTGAGGGCAACGAGGGCGAGGGCGAGCGAGGCTGCGCCGATCATCATCGCGCCACGCGGCACCAGGGTGAGGTTGGGCGTGCCGTGGCTCTGTTGCGCGGCCAGCAACGAGCCGCTGGCAATGCCGGCTACAAACACCGTCAGGCAGAGCGTGACCACGCCCTCCGACCCGCCGACGACGTCTCTGACCAGCGCCGGCAGCAGAGAGAGCGCCACGGAGCCCACCACCCAGAACCAGGACACCACGTGCGCGCCACCCCACAGTCGCGAATCGGCGCGCAATTCGCGCAGAACGGCGATGGTCGCCGGCCAGGGATTCCTGGCGACGACGATGTCCGGCGCCGACGGCCCCGAGAACGGAATGGCGCGCGCCGAGAGCCACGACGCAACGGCAAGCGCCAGGATGACGCCCACCACCAGCTCGGGCGACTTCGCCTCCGATACGGCGAGACCGCCGGCAATGGTGCCGATCAGGATCGCCAGGAAGGTCGCGCCTTCGACGAGAGCGTTGCCGGCGGGCAACTCCGCCGTCTGCAGCTTCTCCGGCAACAGTCCGTATTTCACCGGGCCGAACAGCGCCGAGATGATCCCGAACAGGCCGAGCGTGATGAACAGGATCGGCACCGAATGGAGATAGAATCCGACAGCCGCCAAACCCGCGACGGGGATTTCGGCAAGCTTGATGCGCGTCGCCACGAAGGCCTTGTCGTAACGGTCGGCCAAATCGCCGCCAAGTGCGGACAGGATAAAAAATGGCGCGATGAACACGATGCCGGCCAGCGTGACCAGCACGGCGCCGCTTTGGCCGACGCCACCCGCGCCGCCGAGCCCGAACAGGATCAGCATCACCAGCGCGTTCTTCAGGAAATTATCGTTGAGGGCCGAGCAGAACTGGCACCAGAATAGTGGCGCGAACCGGCGCGACGTCATCAGGCTCCCGAACATTGTGCTCCCTCGTTCAAGTGCCGCCGGGCCCAAAGGCCGCGTCCGCGCGACGTCCCCGACGCCATTAGGACAGGCAATGCGGGCGAATCAAGGATGATGCGGGCTTTTCCGCACCGTCGAGGATGGCGCCGCGAACGCCAGCGGAGGCATCGAGTTCACGGCTTGCCAGCACGGCATGGCTGGAGCGATGCTGCAAACCCCAATCACCGATCCCGCAAACATGCCACGCCGTTCAGATACGATCTCCCTTGCGCACGCCCGCCGCGTCGCGCTCGCCGCGCAAGGCTTCGGCGCGCCGCGCACGCCGCAAGCCGCGACCAGAGCGCAGCTGCGCCAGAGCATCGAACGGCTCGGCGTCGTGCAGATCGATTCCGTCAACGTGCTGGCGCGCGCGCATATGCTGCCGGCGTTCTCGCGGCTCGGCCGCTACGATGCCGCCGATCTGCATCGGCTCTCGTACGGCGGGCGCAAGCGCGCGTTGTTCGAATACTGGGGACACGCGGCCTCGCTGATTCCGGTGGCGCTGCAGCCGCTGCTGCGCTGGCGCATGGTACGGGCAGCCAACGGACGCGACATCTATGGAGCGCTGGCGCGGTTTGCCGTTGAGCGACGCGTCTTTGTCGAGGAGGTGCGTAAGGAGATCGAAGACCGCGGGCCGCTCGCCGCCGGCGAGCTCTCGCATCAGCACAAGGGCGAGAGCGGCTGGTGGGAATGGTCGGACAGCAAGCGCGCGCTCGAATGGCTGTTCTGGTCCGGCGCAGTCACGACCAAGACCCGGCGCGGCACCTTTGAACGCGTCTACGATCTGACCGAGCGCGTGCTGCCGCCCGCCGTTCTCGCAACGCCCACTCCGGCGGAAGCGGACGCCCAGCGTGAGCTGCTGCGCATTTCCGCCCGCAGCCTCGGCATCGCGACGGAGCTATGCCTCAGGGACTACTTCCGGCTGAAGCCGGGCGATGCCAGGCCGCGCATCGCCGAGCTGGTGGAGGCGGGCGAGCTGCTGCCGGTCACCGTCAAGGGTTGGGATGCGGTCGCCTATCTGCATCGCGATGCGCGCCGTCCGCGCGCGGTGGCGGCGCAGGCGCTGCTGGCGCCGTTCGACCCGCTGATCTGGCAACGCAGCCGCACGGAGAACCTGTTCGGCACTCGCTTCCGTCTGGAGATCTACACGCCGCAGGAGAAGCGCACGCACGGCTACTACGTGCTCCCGTTCCTGCTCGGCGAAGAGATCGTGGCCCGCGTCGACCTGAAGGCCGACCGCGCCACGTCGGCGCTGCGGGTGCAGGCCGCCCACACGGAAGGCGAGGCCGACTCCAAGGTGGTCGCGGGCGCGCTGGCCGCAGAGCTGCGCCTGATGGCGGACTGGCTCGGTCTGGAGCACGTGAAGGTGGAGAAGGCGGGCGATCTCGCGCGGCGGCTCGCCGCGGCAATCCGCCGGTAAGCCTTCTACTTCGCGCGTCATCCCCGAAGCCGAGCAAAGCGAGGCTATCGGGGATCCAACCGCTTGCGCCGCCACTCGAAGTTTCAAGCCGCATTTGCGCTTTCGCGGGAATGACGTTTTTCTGCTCTCTCAACAGCCGTCGCGGAGGCAGGGCATCCATGCACAGCCCTGCGCGGGCGCGGGGTGAAGCACGCACCGGCCGTCCCACCATTTTAGCTTTGGCATGCCGGTGCGGCTGCTAAGCTCGCCCGGCTTTCACCCACAAGGGACACATCCGTGGCAAGCGAATACGGGAAGGGCGATTCGAGCCGCCTCGATCAGTGGATCGGCTTTGTCGGCGCAATGGCATTCATTGCGATGCTGGTCGTGACGCAGATTTACCAGTAGGTGCAGAGGCAGGTTGCCTCGCTTCGCATCACGGGTACGGGACATGCCCGAAGGCCGCCGCTTGCGCCC
>CADEEC010000130.1:0-9412 GCA_902826255.1 uncultured Hyphomicrobiales bacterium
AGGTTGACTTCTGGGGCATCGGCGTAGTCCAACTCATCGACGCGGCGGCGATGGAAATGTTCCTGTCTTACCGCAACTACTCCAACTCGTACGTTGACGACGCGACTACCACCACTTTCAGCAATGACGATCTGAGCGTTGTTATGGGCGGTGCACGCATCCGCTTCTAAGATCAGATCCGCATGGACCTGTGGAAGGGCCGCCTTCGGGCGGCCCTTTTGCTTTGTTGCCCCAAACCCGCGCAATGTGGCCCCTACGCCACATGTCGCGAAGGTCACGCCAACCGGTGGATCGCCTAACCAGCCCTAAACTTCTGTGGAAGTAGACTTGCGAACAGGTGTATCGGTGGCCAAATTTCCATGGCCGCAAAAGTGGGTGCGTTGCGGGTTGCCTGCTTTGGGCGGGGTAGAGAGATGATCGTGTCGAGAACTGCCATTGCTGCTGTTGTTCTGAGCCTCCTCGCTTCGAGCGCGCTGGCCTTCCAAGAAACGACGATCGGCGGCGGAGACGAGAAGGCTCCGCCTGCAGGCGCTATGGAGCTGCCCAAAGCCACCGCTCCCGGTAAGGGCCTGCAGATCAATGGCTCCGAGCTGAGCCTTGGTAAAACCCCTGGAACGGAAGTGCGCATCCCGGGAATCGGGACCGTTGGCATTCTGCCGAAGCTAGATTTTGGCCTTGAGCTCCTCTACGGCGCCAACGAACCCAAGGGCGGGCCGCAGGATACGAACCAGACTGACGACGTCCAGATCCGCGGTACCATCAAGCACCGTTTCTGACAGCCGCCGGAACCGCCGGCCAGAATCGCTGGTATGATTGAGGAGCGCGTGAGCGCTCCTTTTTTATTGCTCTTTCCGGCGTCGAGGTTCGGCGATGTGGGCTGCGGCCTTCGTTCATGTCTTCACCGCCTCCGGCATTCTGTGCGCACTCGCGGCGATGGTGTGCGTCATCCAGGGCGCCTGGATTGCGATGTTTGTCTGGCTGGGCGTCGCGCTGGTCATCGACGGTATCGACGGTACTTTCGCCCGTGCGGCACAGGTCGAGGACAGGCTGCCCCGCTTCTCGGGCGAGCGCCTCGATCTGGTGATCGACTACATCACGTATGTGTTCGTGCCCGTGTTTGCCCTCATGCAAGCCGGCTTTCTGCGAGGCACGGCTGGGCTGTTGCTCGCTTGCAGCATCCTGATGTCATCGCTGTATCATTTTTCTGACACCGAGAGTAAAGCCGACGACAGCAGCTTCGTAGGCTTCCCGGCCATCTGGAATGCCGTGGCGTTCCATGTCTTTGCGCTGGGCCTTTCGCCGGCCGCAACGGCAATCGTCGTGTTCGTGCTGGTGCTGCTGACGTTCGTCCCCTTGAAATGGGCCCATCCCCTCAGGACGCCGGTTGCGCGGCCATTGTCGCTCGCTGTAGCCGCCATTTGGACTGCGGCCTGTCTCTGGGTGCTATGGAGCGGATTTCCCGCCTCCTGGCCCGCCCACGCCCTTCTCTTGGCCTGCACCACCTATGCCGCCAGCTTGACGGCCTATCTTGGCCTGGCGCGCTGAACTGGCCTAGGTCGTTCCTGTATTGCACTGCATGCGCCCCACAGCCGGGTGTTGCGGCAGGAGTCCTTCTTGCAATCCCGGAAGCCGAGCAGAGCGAGGCTATCCGGGATCATCCCGTTCAGGCTCATCGGGTCAGCGCCAGATTCGAGGACGCTAACGCCCAAAAAGCAGAAAGGCCGCCCGGAGGGCGGCCTTTCCGTTAAACTTGGGTCAGGTCGGATCAGAACCGGATGCGCGCACCGGCCGTGATAACGCTCAGAGCATCCATGTCACCGTCGGGGAGGCCATCAAAGGTGCCGCTCGCCGTGTTAATGGAAGCGTCGTACCGGCGGTAGGCCAGATACAGTTCCATGGCTGCCGCATCGATGTGCTGGACGACGCCAAGGCCCCAGAACGTGACTTCCGAACCATCGATCGTCACACCGCCGGCACCAGGATTGACGCCCACGCCGCCGTTATCAAAGCGACCGTACTCGCCATAGAGCACCGTCTTGCCCATGCCGGTCCAGTTCTGCGAGATACCGCCCTGCAGGTACCAGTACGTGGTATCCGACACAGCCACATCAAACGACTGATTGACGTAGGCACCGGTCAGGTAAAGGCCACTGGCAACGTGAAGCACGCTGGCCGAACCTTGCCACTTCTCGGCTTCCGTCGAGCCATTCGCAATCGGCGCGTCCTCGTAATCGGACGTGCTACCGGCGTTCTTGCCGTACGAGGCCGCAGCCGCGATGCGGAAGCCCGAGAATTCGCCAGCATAGCGCACGGCGACATCCCACATGCCGTCGTCAACGGCGTCCTGCTCACCCCAGGCTGCCTGAAGGCTGAAGCCGGCCAGGGTCGGCGTGGTGTAGCTGATCGCGTTTTGACGGCTGAGAGCGTTGATACCGACCGTCGCGCCACCCATCAGCGTCGACCAGCGAGCATTCGTGCCAGCTGCCAAGCCTTGTACGAAGAAGTTGCCGGCCCACAACTGGACGTTTGCGTTGGCAACTACGCCCGCACCGCCGAGATCGACCACGGTCGTTCCGGACGAAGCCGAGTTGATACGGCCGACGCGAATCTCACCCAGCGAATCATGCCGCAAGAACCAGTTGGCAAGCTCGACACCCAGCGTACCATCGGTAGCAGCCGTACCGTCGTCATCGACCTGGCTGGTCTGATGGCTGCGGGCGCCGGTGGCGAGACCGATCACCATCTGGAAGCCAGCGGTCAGGTTCGGGTTGATCTTGGCCGTGCCGTCGAAGTTGAAACCGCTCCGGCTCACGCCGTTGTCCACGATCATGGCGCCACTGTCTACGCCATCATCCCATCCCATCACGGCCGTATTCACCTGACCTGAGATGGTCAGAGATACGCGGCGGTTGCCTTTGCGGGCCGTGGTGGCCTCAAGCTCAGCTACCCGCTCTTCCAAGTCAGCGCAGCAGTCGCCACCAAGGTCAGCAGCCTTGGCGGACGGCATCGCCACGCCACCCACAAACAAACCAGCCGCAGCAAACAACGCTACCCGGCTGGCCGACTTCAACAGTCCCCCGATCATACGAACTTCTCCGTTGGACTAACGCTACCGGAATTCAAGCCTTACTGACCGAATTTACCGACTTCCCATTCCTCGGGCGGAGCTAGCGTGCGATTGCCGTCAAAAGTGCCGCCCGACCGTGGTGCAAGGCTTAACGCACGTCTTAACGAGAGGTAAACAGCGAAAGCTTGGTCTCCCCTTGTTTCTGATTGTCTTGTTGCAACTCAGTCACGGGGTGAGTCGAGTTGGTGCCACAAATTGGTCTGATTCGAGAACGGCGAGCTAGATCTGTGGAGGCCCTTGGACCTTGCCTTGCGCCGTCCCACTCCATTATCTAATTGATATGACGATAATTTCAGATCGCGGCTTGTGCCGATGCGGACTGACCATTGTTTAGCACTGTCGCTAAGACTTGGAACCAGCCGGTAGTCGGCAAAAATGGCAAACTTGACGTCAAGTGAACCCAGATCGATCGCGGTGCTGGGGGCGGGACCCGTTGGACTAGCAACGGCGCTGGCATTTGCCACCCATGAATTGGACGTCCTGCTGGTCGCCCCGGCGCTCGACCCAGCTCGCCTTGCCGACGAGCGGCGCACGGCGGCGCTGTTCGGTCCGAGCATTGATTTTCTTGATAATTTAGGGGTTTTGGCGCACCGCACGGCGGTCTCTGCACCCATCCGCGCCATTCGCATTGCCGACGCCCGCGAAGGGTTGGTGCACGCCCCTGAAATGGCTTTTCATGCGCGCGAGATCGGGCGGGAGGCGTTCGGGAGCAATATCTCCAATGCGGTGCTCGTCAAGGCGCTCGCAGATGCGGTCATGGCCCATGGCCGGATCACGTGGATATCCACTCCCGGAGCCACGGCTATCACGCACGCTCCCGGCGGGATACAGCTCAAGCTCGCCGAAGGGCGCACGGTCGATGCCCGTTTGCTTGCGGCCGCTGACGGGCGGTTGTCGATCGCGCCGCGAGCAGCCGGAATTTCCGTGCGCCGCTGGTCTTATCCGCAGGTCGCGATCGCCACCACTTTTCATCATTCCCGACCTCATAGAGATACCGTCATCGAGTTGCATGGCGCCCATGGGCCACTCACGACCGTGCCGTTAGCCGGTGACAGTTCTAGCCTTGTATGGGTCGAGACTCCGGATGCCGCGCGCGCATTGCTCGATATCGATGCAGAAGCGTTTGCCGCGCATCTCGAAGAGCGCCTGCAGGGTGTTCTCGGCACCATCGACACCGTGGGACCACGCGCCAGCTATCCACTATCCGCATTGGCGGCGTCACGCATGGGCGCATCGGCGATCGCACTCTTAGGCGAGGCCGCGCATGTGATTCCGCCCATCGGTGCGCAAGGCTTGAACTTAGGACTGCGTGATGCCGCTGCACTTGCCGACTGCGTCGCGGATGCGCGGACCAGAGGCGCCGACATTGCCAGCGATGAAGTGCTTGAAGCCTACCATCGCATGCGCAGCATCGATGTCGCCGCGCGCTCGGCGTCCATCGATGCCTTGAACCGCTCGCTGCTTGCAGACATGTTGCCGGTGGATGTTTTCAGAAGTCTCACAGCCCGCCTGATCGCGGGGTTGCATCCGCTTCGGCAGCTTCTGATGCACGGCGGGATGGGCTATGTCGGCCATCTGCCGCGGCTCATGCGGCCGAATGCGCCGCGGCCCTCTCCTTGACGCTGCTCCGCTTCCCGGGCAAGTCCCTTCGCGTGGCACACTCTCCACACGAACGCAGGCACCGATGCCCGGCATCGTAACGACAGTTCGGTACTTCGCGGAATATGCGGCGTTGCGGGTTATCGCAGGGCTGATCCGCTCGGCACCGATCGACGTCGGCGGAAACGTGTCCGGCAAGCTGTGGCGCTGGATCGCGCCCTACGACCGGCGCCACAAGCGGGCGCTCGCAAATCTCGCCATTGCTTTCCCGGAAAAGAGCCTCGAGGAACGCCAGGCGATCGCGCTCGCGATGTGGGAGAACCTCGGTCGCGTCATGGCGGAGACGATGCAGATCGATCGCATCCTCGCCGAACCGGATCGCCTCGAATTAACGGAAACGACCAGCAAGGTCTTCGCGCGCTACCGCAACAAGATGGGCTCGGCGATCGGCATCACCCTGCACATGGGCAACTGGGAGCTGGCAGCTTGGCCCCTGACCTTGGCCGGAAACAATCCGGCGGCGGTGTATCGCCGGGTCAATAACCCCTATGTCGATCAGTACCTGCGCGCGCTTCGCCGCACCCTTTATCCCGGCGGGCTGCTTGGAAAGGGCAGTATCAACGGCGACGGCGAAGAGGGCCAGAAAACCGCCCGTCAGATCATGGATTTCGTGCGCCAGGGCGGGCGGCTCGGGCTGGTTTGCGACCTGCACGACAAGCGGGGTTTGCCGGTACCGTTCTTCGGCAAGCCGGCGCGCTCCGTCACCATCCCGGCGCTCATCGCGCGCCGCGTCGGTGCACGCATCTGGATCGGCCGCTGCGTGCGCCTGGGCAACCAGAGCCGATTCAAAGTCGAATTTCAGGAGCTCAAGGTGTCTCGCACGGCGAACGCCGCCGACGATATCAAGGCCATCACCGCAGCGATGCAGACCCAGTTCGAGACGTGGGTACGCGAGGTGCCGGAGCAATGGATGTGGAGCAACCGGCGCTGGAGTTGACGCTTCTCAGTACGCTCCGGTTTGACTAGAGTGCCTATTTTGCAGCGCAACAAAAATTGGCGGCTCCATGACGACTTCCCGTGCTCCGGCCAGACACTTCGCCCCACTCGCCATCGGAGCCCCCGAGCCCTTCCGCCAGGTTCCGGTCCGCCTGGAGCGGATGATTCATTTCGTTCCTCCTCACAACGAGAAGATTCGCGCCCGTGTGGGCGAGCTGATTCCGCAGGTGGACGTGGTGCTCGGCAATTTGGAAGACGCTGTTCCAGCGGACGCCAAGGTCGCGGCACGGCGCGGTTTCATCGAACTGGCCAGGGCCCACGACTTCGGCCCAACGGGCCTGTGGACGCGTATCAACGCGCTGAACTCACCTTGGGCTCTGGACGACATCCTGGAGATTGTGGCGGCCGTCGGCGCCAAGCTCGATGTCGTCATGCTGCCCAAGGTCGAGGGGCCCTGGGACATCCACTACCTGGACCAGTTGCTTGCTCAGCTCGAGGGCAAGCATGCCCTGCCGCGCCCTATCCTGATCCACGCCATCCTGGAGACCGCGGAAGGCGTCAACAACGTGGAGGCGATCGCAAGGGCCAGCCCGCGCATGCACGGCATGAGCCTTGGCCCCGCGGACTTGGCCGCCTCGCGCGGGATGAAGACAACGCGCGTCGGTGGCGGGCATCCATCGTATGGCGTGCTGGCCGACCCCGGGCCGGGTGGCGGCACGCGCAACTTCTACCAGCAGGACCTATGGCACTACACGCTGGCGCGCATGGTGGATGCCTGCATGGCCTTCGGGTTGAAGCCGTTCTACGGCCCCTTCGGCGACTTCTCGGACGCGGCGGCGTGCGAGGCGCAGTTCCGCAACGCCTTCCTGCATGGGTGCGTGGGCGCCTGGACGCTGCACCCGACCCAGATCGACATCGCCAAGCGGGTGTTCAGCCTCGATCCCGCCGAGGTGGCCTTTGCCAAGCGTATCGTCGAGGCCATGCCGGACGGCACCGGCGCGGCCATGATCGACGGCAAGATGCAGGACGACGCCACCTGGAAACAGGCCAAAGTGATTCTCGACCTGGCGACGCTGGTGGCGGCCCGGGACCCCGAGAGGCGGGCGCTCTACGGCCTTTGATGGCCCCGGGCACAATTGATAGATTGACGCCTGGATCGCCTAGCGGATATCGACGGCATGCATGTCTTCGAGGAACCGGGGGCTTCCATGCCCACGATAGGGCAAGCGAAATTCGGCGTCGGCCAAGTTGTCCGCCATCGGGTGTACCCGTTTCGCGGCGTGATCTTCGATATCGACCCGACCTTCAACAACACGGAAGAATGGTGGCTGGCGATCCCCGCCGAGATCCGGCCGCGCAAAGAGCAGCCGTTCTACCATCTGCTCGCGGAGAACGCCGAGACTGAGTATGTCGCCTACGTCTCCGAGCAGAACTTGCTGCCGGACGACTCCAAGAAGCCGTTGCGGCACTCGCAGATCAAGGATCTGTTCACGATCAGCCGGAACGGGGAATATCGCCCGCTATTTCTGAAGCAGCCGCACTAGGAAGCCGAAAATGAGTAAGGCCCGCCGGAATTCCGACGGGCCCCTAGTTTGATGTGCGCGCAGCTCTACTTCTTCGCAGGCGGTGCCGGCGGCGTCTTGCCGTAGGCTTCAGGCCCCTGCATCTTCTGCAGCGCGTCGTTCTGCTTCTTGAGCTCCTCACCAAGCTCTTTCTGACGCTGGGCGATTTGCATCATCAGAGCCTTGCGTGCCTCGCCATACTTCTGTGGATCGACGGGCGCGCCGTTGAGCGCCTGGTCAAAACCGGTGAGCGGCACGGGGAACGCCACCGGTGCGCCGGACGCCCGCAGGGCGAACACCATCATGCCGGCGTTCGACTTGAGCATGCTGATCAGCTCGGGCGTTGCGTCGGTTTCCGCCGTGCAGCCCATCGCGTGGCAGAGCGTGTAATCGAGCGTGATGGCCTTCAGCTTGGCCTCTTCCGCCTTGTCGATCTTCTCGCTCTTCTCGACCTTGGCCCACAGGTCTTTCGGGAACATCGTGGCGCGCATGCCGGGCTTCAGAAGCACGCCCGTGGGCACCATGATCAGGAACTGCTGCTTGTCTTTCGGCTCGCCCTCGACCTTGAGCTGCTGAAGGGCGGCGGACACCACGACCATGCCGCTGCTGCCGTCGATACGCTCATGGTGCGTCATGCAGACGTTGAGCTCTTTCTTCTGGTCTTTGCCGTCCTTGTCCTTGGTGTTGGCCGTGGCTTTCTCACAGAGCTTCACCCAAGGGCTGCTGGCCGCAGCCGCGGCATCCTTCTTGTCGGCGGGCTTTGCGGCCGGAGGCTTCTTGGCCGGCGGCGTCTGGGCCGTGGAGTGAGAGATGAAGGCTGTGACACCTAGCGCCACTGTGGCCGTGATTGCGCAAAGGCGCGCCAGCCGTGCACCAACCCCAAGGTGCAAAACCGATTGAGCCATAACGTATTTAACCTTTCCCCTGGAGAACCGCCTGCAGCCGGCGAAGTGCGCGGGCCTTACTGGAGACTGAATGCGGTGTATCTTTGCGATGAGCGGCACTAAGGGGTCGATTACGGCATTCCCGTGACGAGCTGTGGATGGCGGGTGAGCACACAAGCGAGAGCAAAGCCGTCGTGGCTACCGGGCAACGCCGCCTGGAGGTTTTCCGATCTGCTGCGGCATAGGCGCCGGCAGGGGGGCTTCCCCAGGCGAACCTTGCCGAAAGTTTCACAAACATTTTGGCCGCTCGTCGTCGCTGCCGGCGCTCTTTTGATGGGTTGCGGGGCTGGAAAAGCCGAACCTGCGCACGCCCTGGCGATGCATGGGGACCCCAAGCACGCCGCAGGGTTCAAGGCCTTTCCCTATGTGAATGCCGATGCCCCGCAAGGCGGGCGGGTGGTGCTCGGTGTCCTCGGGACTTTCGACAGCCTCAACCCCTTCATCATCCGGGGTGTCTCCGCCTCCGGAATGCGTGACTACGTGTTCGAGAGCCTGCTCACGCGCAGCGCCGACGAGCCGTTCTCGCTCTACGGGCTGATCGCGGAAAGCGTCGAGGTACCGGCGGACCGCAGCTCGGTGACGTTCCACCTGCGCCGCGAGGCGCGATTCGCGGACGGGCGTCCGATCGAGGCAGACGACGTGCTCTTCAGCTTTCAGCTGCTGAAGGAAAGGGGCTGGCCCTATCACCGGTCGCACTACGGCAAGGTGGCAAAGGCGGAGAAGATCGGCGACGGGAGTGTCCGGTTCACCTTTGCGGTGGCCGGAGATCGCGAGGCGCCGTTGCTGCTGGGTCTGATGCCGATCCTTCCCCGGCATGCGCTGACAGCCGAGGCATTCGAGCAGACGACACTGACACCGCCCCTCGGCAGCGGACCCTACAAGGTCGAGCGCGTGGAAGCCGGGCGGTCGATCACCTACCGGCGCGATACCGACTGGTGGGCGCGAAACCTGCCCGTATCGCGCGGCCGGTTCAATTTCGACGAGATCCGGGTCGAGTACTTTCGCGATGCCTCCTCGCTGTTCGAGGCCTTCAAGGCAGGCGAGATCGACGTCCGCCAGGAGGACGATCCCAATCGCTGGCTGAATGGATATGGGTTCGCGGCGGTCCGCGACGGCACGGTGGCGAAACGGGAATTTGCGACGTTGCTGCCGTCGGGCATGTCCTCCATCGTGCTAAACACGCG
>CADEEC010000130.1:9422-10771 GCA_902826255.1 uncultured Hyphomicrobiales bacterium
CCCCATCTCGCCGACGCGCGTGTGCGCCGCGCCCTGCTTTTCATGTTCGACGCGGAGTGGATCAACCGCTCGCTCTACAACGGGTTGTACCGGCGCACGCAGAGCTTCTTCGATCGCTCCGAGCTGTCGTCGCACGGCCGGCCCGCCGACGCCCGCGAGCGCCAGCTTCTCGGTCCGTTCGCAGGGCTGGTGAAGCCCGACATCCTCGACGGCACGTTCCGGTTTCCGGCCACCGACGGCGGGGGCGACAACCGCGCACACCTGCAGTTCGCGAGCAAGCTGCTTACGGAAGCTGGCTACACGCTGAAGGGTGGGAAGCAAGCCAAGGCCGGCAGGCCGCTACGGCTGGAATTCCTGGCCCAAACACGTCCGCAGGAGCGGTTGATGCTCACATATGCGCGCACGCTGGCGCGGCTCGGCATCGATCTGAGCGTGCGGCATGTCGACAGCGCGCAGTTCAACGCACGTCTCAAAAGCTTCGACTTCGACATGCTGATCTGGACCTGGACGGCATCACTGTCGCCCGGCAACGAGCAGATCAACCGATGGGGAAGCCGCGCGGCAGACTCGGAGGGCAGCCTGAACCTCACGGGAGCGAAGAACCCTGCCGCAGACGCCTTGATCGAAGCACTGTTACAGGCAGATTCGACCACCGAGTTCACGTCCGCCGTGCGCGCGTTCGACCGGGTTTTGCTGTCGGGCGACTACGTGATCCCGCTTTTCCATCTGCCCACCGTGTGGGTCGCGCATTGGGACCACCTGGGCTTCCCTGAGATGCTCCCGCTCTCGGGGTTCGAGATAGACACGTGGTGGACGGTGCGGCGCTAGCGACAAATGTGCCAGGTTGCAGTCAGACAGGATTGCACGTTGATGCAGTCCACGAATGGAAAATTAACAAGATGCCCTCACGTTGTGCAATACCACAATAATGGGGGCTTCGATGAAGGGCATCATCTTTAACCTCCTGGAAGAAGTCGTGACCCGCGTGCACGGTGAAGACACGTGGGAAGCACTCATCGAACAGGCTGGGGTCACCGGGTCCTATACGTCGCTCGGCAGCTACCCCGACGAAGAGGTTATCAAGCTTGTTGCAGCGGCATCCACGGCCTTGGGCGTGCCGGCGGCCGACGTGCTCCGCTGGTTCGGACGCGAAGCCATGCCACTGCTGGCGGAGCGCTATCCGGTCTTCTTTGCACCGTTCTCTTCTGCACAGCCCTTCATCGTCAGCGTCCACAGCATTATCCACCCGGAGGTGCGCAAGGTTTATCCTGGCGCCAACGTACCCACCTTTCAGTTTGACACCTCGCCGAATGGCGCTCTCGTCATGGGATATCGCTCACAGCGCAAGC
>CADEEC010000131.1 GCA_902826255.1 uncultured Hyphomicrobiales bacterium
CTGGCGCGCACGAGCTACCGCACGTTCCTGACCGACACCTGCAAGCTACCCGCCGCCGCCGCCGATTTTTTCCAGGGGCGCTCGAGCGACAACTTCGGCTACGGCATCGATGCCATTGCGGCCATCGACGCGATGTCGGAGGGTTTTCCCGGGGCGGCCGCACTCAACATCCAAGAGCGCATGGGCGGACACGCCGACGATCGCGGCCCCTACATCCACCATTTCCCCGACGGGAATGCCTCCCTTGCACGGGCGCTGGTGCGCTCGCTGGTAGCGGACGCAGCACCCGGACGCACCATGGACGACCTTGTCAGCACGGTGTTCGACTACAGCGCGCTGGACCGGCTGGGCGCGCAGGTGCGCCTGCGACTGAACTCGACGGCCGTCGTAGTGCGCAACGCGCGCGATGGCGGTGTCGATGTCGGCTACGTGCGTAACGGAACGCTGCGCCGCGTCTCGGCCCGCAATGCCGTGATCGCAACCTACAACAGCGTGATGCCGTTCGTCTGTCCGGAGCTGGAACCCGACACGGTCGAGACCATGCTGTCGAACGTGAAGGCGCCGCTGGTGTACACGAAGGTGCTGATCCGCAACTGGCAGAGCTTCGTGCGCCTGCGCACGCACAAGATCTCGGCACCGACCAGCTTCCACTCGACGGTAAAGCTCGATTATCCGGTCAGCCTCGGCGGCTACAAGTTTCCGCGCCGGCCGACGGAGCCGATGGTGCTCCACCTCGTGCATGTCCCCACGGGCCCGAACGGCGGCAGCGACATGCGCAACCAGGCACGGCACGGTCGCGCCATGCTGCTCGGCACCAGCTTCGCCGACTACGAGCATGCGATCCGCAACGATCTCTCCCGCATGCTCGGCAAGGGCGGCTTCGATGCGGGACGAGACATCCTCGGCATCACCGTCAACCGCTGGTCGCACGGCTACTCGTACACGCCGAGCACGCTGTACGACGATGTGGAGCAGATGCAGCGGCGCATCGATGCGGCGCGCCGCAAGCTCGGCAACATCGCTTTCGCCAATTCGGACACCGCGTGGGATGCCTATGCGCACGCGGCCATGACGGAAGGCGTGCGCGCCATCGGCGAGCTGCTCGGCGAGGCGCCCGTCGCGGTGCGGCAACCCTGGTATTCGCGGTTCCTGCGGCGGTGCTCCAAGCAGTAGTTTCGGCCTCTTCACGCGGCTGCCTCGGTGGTCGCGAGCCATATCCCCACAAGCACCGCAAGCAATCCGACAACGAGCGCTGGCGTGATCGGCTCCTGCAGCAGCACGGCCGCAAGCAGAGCCGCCACCGCCGGATTGACGGTCATAGTGTTGGCAACACGCGTAGGGCTCGCGTGCTGCAAAGCATAGACCCATAGGAAGAACGCCAGCGCTCCTCCCCCAGCGGCGAGGTAGACCGCTGCCAGCCCCTCGCGAACTCCGAAGCCCGCAACCGCGGTCATACCGCCCGACAGCAGGCTGATGAGCGCGAGGACACCACCGCCGACCGCCATGCCCGCGATCAGGAACCCGAGCGCGCTCGCGCGCTGAATGAACCGGCGGGAGGCGACATTGTAGAGGGCCATGCACAGAGTAGCCCCAGCCATGATGATATCGCCGCGCCACGCCCCTTCCGGCGCATCTTGCAGACCTGCCGACAGCGCCACCGCAACCCCCAGCATGGCGACCGCAACGCCTACGGATTTGCGCGCTCCAAGAGGCTCAATGTCGAGGACACGGCCGGCGATCATGGTCATCAGCGGCAAGGTGGACAGCGCGAGGGTGCCACGCGCCACCGTAGTGAACGCCAGAGCCACGTTGTAGAGAACGAAGAACATGCCGTAGAACATGAAGCCAAGCGCTGCGACCGCCGGCCAGTCCTCCCGGCTCGGCCAGCGCACACGGACGACCAAAAGCAGCGGCAGCAGACACAGAACGCCGCCGCCGAACCGGATCGCGGCCAGCGTGAACGGGTCTGCGGCAGCGGTGAGGGTGAGGTAGCGGGTCGCGACCGCCGCACCGGCCCCGAAGCAGCACGAAAGGACCGCCACGCCAACGCCGTGCCGCTCGCTCATTGCCTTGTTCCCCTTTGCCTACCGGGAACGAATGCGACAGATGCTGCGGGCAATCAACTATGTGGCAGGTAGTTGTCGAACAACAGGCGATGGCACACAAGCGTATCGTGATGGACAAAACCTGATGCCGACACGCTCCGCTTTTTCAGTGCGCCTCAAGTGGTGGCGCGAGCGACGCCGGTTCTCCCAGCTCGACCTTGCTCACGCGGCCGGGGTTTCGCAGCGACATGTCAGCTTCTTGGAGATCGACCGCACGGCGCCGAGCCGCGAGATGGTGATGAGGATCGCAGGCGCCCTCGACCTTTCGCTGCGCCAGCAGAATGAAATGCTTCTGGCCGCCGGCTTCGCCCCGGTCTGGCGTGAGAGCGCCCTCAGCGCCCCGGAGCTGGTGACGGTCAACCGCGCGCTCGACTTCATGCTGGAGCAGCACGAGCCCTACGCGGCCTTCGTGGTCGACCGCCGCTGGAACCTGTTGCGCGCAAACCGTGGCGGCCGCAACATGGTGGCATTCCTCACCGATGCCTCTCCACAGGCACCGGACCCAGCCAATCCGATCAATCTGGCTGACGCCCTGGTCTCACCCGAGGGGTTACGTCCGCTGATCGTGAACTGGCGCGAGGTGGCACTCTACTTCCTGCGCGGCGTGCGCGCGGACGCGCTGGCCGACGGCACCGAGGAGACCGCAGCGCTGCTTGCGCGCTTGCTCGCCTATGCCGATGCACCAAGCATCAGCGATGTTCCCGCACTCGAAGAGCTGCCTGAGCCGGTGCTTTCGATCCACTTCCGCAAGGCCAGCATCGACCTCAAGGTCTTCACTACACTCGCCACGCTGGGAACCCCGCAAGACGTGACTGTGCAGGAGATTCGCATCGAATCGTTCTTTCCGGCCGACACGGCAACGGCAGGCGTGTTCAAGACCTGGGCAGCGCGCGGATAGCCGCCCAACCAGGAACGCTTTTCAACAGTAACGACAGCGCAGGCACAGGGGCGCGTGCACAGGCCCCGCGCGCGTGCTCCCTTGCGGCGGCGGTCGAGGCGAGGTAAGGCCCACACTCCATGTTTCCCCTGTCGCACATGCTGAAGTCGTTCGTGCGCACCGGCACCTTGAAGGTGATCGATGCGGACGGGAAGGCGCACGTGTTCGCGGGCAAGCCCGGCGGCCCTGACGTCACCATGCGGCTCACCGACCGCACGCTCTATCGCAAGCTGTTCTTCAACCCCGAGCTCAACGCCGGCGAAGCCTACATGGACGGGCGACTGAGCTTCGAGAACGGCTCCACCCTCCGGGACTTCCTGACGCTGTTCTCGATCAATCGGCTGTCGCTCGGCGCGCATCCGATGCAGAAGGTGCTGCGCAAGGTGTCGCTGGCGATGAAGCGCTTCCAGCAGGCCAATCCGGTCGGCAAGGCGCAGAAGAACGTCGCGCACCATTACGATCTCGGCAACGACTTCTACAAGCTGTTCCTCGATGAAGGGATGCAGTATTCGTGCGCCTACTTCCTCAACGACAACGAGAGCCTCGAGCAGGCGCAGCAGAACAAGCTCAGGCTGATCGCCTCAAAGCTGGCGCTGAAGCCGGGACTGAAGGTGCTCGACATCGGCAGCGGCTGGGGCGACATGGCGCTCTACCTCGCGCGGATGGAGAACGTCGACGTCACCGGCGTGACGTTGTCGAAGGAGCAGCACGCGCTGTCAAACGAGAAGGCACGGGCGATGGGACTTTCCGACCGCGTGCGTTTCCGCCTGCAGGATTATCGCGAGGTACCGGAGCGGTTCGACCGCATCGTTTCCGTCGGCATGTTCGAGCACGTGGGCGTGCATCACTACGACGAGTTCTTCGCCAAGGTGAATGCGCTGATGAATGACGACGGAGTGATGCTGCTGCATTCCATCGGCCACATGAGCCCGCCCGGCACGGCGAGCCCCTGGATGCGCAAATACATCTTCCCCGGCGCCTATTCACCCGCGCTGTCGGAGGTGTTCACGTCCGTCGAGCAGAACAGTCTGTGGGTGACGGACCTGGAGTTCCTGCGCCTGCACTACGCCAAGACGCTGAACCACTGGTGGCGGCGCTTCGAGGCTAACCGGGCCAAGGTGGCCGAGATGTACGACGAGCGCTTCTGCCGGATGTGGGAGTTCTACCTCGTCAGCGCCGAGATGATGTTCCAGACCGGCAGCCAGCTCGTGTTCCACATGCAGCTGGCGCGCAAGCGCGATGCCGTGCCGATTACGCGCGACTACATCACGGACGTGCAGCGGCAGTACCAGGCATCCGAGGGCCGCCTCCCGGCCCGCCAATCGCACTAGCTCCTTATTCTCAAACCCCTATTCCGGCCAGCCAGGGCTCAAGCGGAGCGTGGCTTGGCGCATCATTGTTTGTATGTTATACAAACAATGATGCTAGTAGCGAGCGGCCCATGAAGGATCGCAGACACGGCAAGAGAGAGCAGAACAAGGATGCCGGCGGAACCGGCGCCCGCCTTGATGCACGTGCCCGTATGCCGCGGCACAGCACCCGCGCAACGCGGACGGCGGGCCAAAGGATGCGCTCGCGGCTGCTCGATGCGGCCAGCGCGCTCTTCAAGTCGCAAGGTCTGAACGGCACGTCGATCAGCGCGATTGCCGGCGCGGCGGACGCCTTCCCTAGCCAGGTCACCTACTACTTCCGGTCCAAGGAGGCCTTGTTCGTGGAGGCGGCGTGCCGCGACATGCTGCACATCGCGGAGCGCGCCGAAAAGGCTGCGGCTCGCGCGCGGACACCGGAGACGTACGTGGCCGCGCTGGTGGACAGCGTGATGCGCGCCGATGGCCTGTCCCTATTCGTCGAAGCGCTCGTGCTGACGCGGCAGCGGCCCGATCTCGTGCCGCAGGTCGCGCGTACCATCGAGCGGCTGCATGCGGAGGGCGCGCGCGCCTACGGCGGCGAGATGATACGGCATGGCTGGCAGACACGCCGGCCGGCAGATGCATCTGCGCGCAGATTCTGGACCATTGCGCTCGGCGTGGCACTGGAAGGGCATGCGCTCGGCCGCAGCCCTGCAGCCATGGCGTCGGCGATGCTCCAGGCGGTGGGCCGGATGGCGGGCACGGAGGCGACGGCAGCGGGGGCCAAGCCAGAGCTGCGACTTGTGCAGGACACATCTATTTCACCGGCGCCACTCAAGCGAGGTTCGCCATGACCGCAACGACCGGCGCCGCCTCACATCGCATCGCCGCCCGCGAGCTCGTCTCGCAAGCTCAACTTGCGGAGCTGCGCGAGCGGGTGGAGTGGAAAGGCATCGCGCTGATTGTGCACGCCTGGGCCGTGATCTTCAGCTCGATCGCGCTGGTTGCGCTGTTTCCCAATCCGCTGACATACGTCCTGGCGGTGATGCTGATCGGGTCGCGCCAGCTTGGCCTGTCGATCCTGATGCATGAGGGCGCACACCGCACCTTCTCACGCGACGAGAACCGCAACCTGCTGCTGAGCCAGTGGTTCTGCGCCTATCCCACGTTCGCCGATACGGTTGCCTATCGGCGCTATCACCTGTCGCATCACGCCCATACGCAGCAGGAGAACGATCCCGACTTGGTGCTGTCGGCGCCGTTTCCCGTCACCAAGGCGAGCTACAAGCGCAAGTTCTGGCGCGATATCACCGGGCAGACCGGCTACCAGCAGAGGAAGGCGCAGCTGCTCAACGCGCTCGGTCCCTCCGATTGGCCTATGAAGCAGCGGCTCGAGCGCTTCTGGAGCAAGCTCGGCCCGCAGCTCGTCGCCAACGGCGTGTTGTTTGCACTACTGGCGGCGGCGGGCGTGTGGTGGGCTTATCCCCTGCTGTGGCTGGTGCCGATGATGACGTGGATGATGGTGATCACGCGCATCCGCAACATCGCCGAGCACGCGGTGGTGCCCGATTCCAACGATCCGCTACGCAACACCCGCACGACCAAGACCAGCCTGCTCGAGCGCATCTTCATCGCGCCCTACTACGTCAACTATCACCTGGAGCATCACCTGCTGTTCTACGTGCCGTGCTACAACCTGCCGAAGCTGCACGCGATCCTGATGACCGGGCCGCACGCCGCACGCATGGAGGTGCAGCCAGGCTATGGAAGCGTGCTGCGGCTGGCGACGGCAAAGGCCGACGCCGAGGACCGGCCGGGCGCAATCGTCAGCAACGCACGGCGCAAGCACATCGGCACGCGCGTAGGCGAAGACCAAGCGTCGTCGGGCTTCTGAGCCCACATTTCACACGTAATGTCACGAGTGCGTGAGATCGCGCAGGAGCATTGCAAGCGGGCAACCACGGATTGACTGCGACGAAGACTGTCGCCAGCATCCGCCGCATGAACGCACCGACCACCTTCCGCAAATTCGAAGCACTCGAATGGACCGCCAAGGGCGAGCCGCGCGCCAGCATTCCCCTGCGGGCGCTTGAGACGCTGTGGTTCAACACCGGGACGCTGTGCAACATCACGTGCGAGAATTGCTACATCGAAAGCTCGCCGCGCAACGACCGGCTGACGTATCTGACGCTGCTCGACGTGCGCGAGTATCTTGACGAGATCGAGCGCGACGGGTTGCCGACACGGTTGATTGGCTATTCGGGTGGCGAGCCGTTCATGAATGCCGCGTTTCCGGCTATCCTGGAGGAAACGCTGGCACGCGGCTTCGAGACGCTGACCCTTACCAATGCCATGCGGCCCATGACACGGCGCAAGGCAGCCGTCGCGCAATTGATTAGGCGCTACGGACCATCGATGCGCTTTCGCGTGTCGCTCGACGACTACCGGCCCGAAGTCCATGACCGGGAGCGCGGCAAGGACGGATTTGCGAGAACGCTCGACGGATTGCAGTGGCTCCATGACGCGGGTGCGGTCGTGGAAGTGGCGGCCCGCCGGCTGACGGGCGACAGCGAGGCGGACATGCGGGCCGGGTTCGCCCGGCTGCTCGGCGAGCGCGGTATCGCCATCGATAGTGCAAACCCGCAGCAACTGATGATCTTTCCGGAAATGCGCGCCGACGCCGATCCGCCTGAGATCACGCCGGCCTGCTGGGGCATTCTCAAGGTGTCGCCGGACGGCGTGATGTGCGCCAACGCACGCATGGTGGTGAAGCGCAAAGGGGCCGCGCAGCCGACCGTGCTGGCCTGTACGCTGCTGCCCTACGACGCGCGGTTCGATCTCGGCCCCACGCTCGCGAGCGCCAGCCGTCCGGTGCACCTGGCGCACAAGTACTGCGCCACGTTTTGCGTGCTCGGCGGCGCCTCGTGCGGCGCCACGCGGGACGACTGAGGGGCAAAATCTCAGAAATATCTGTTTTCTTTCAGCATCTTGAATATCTCTTCGCGATTCTTTGTCGGGCCGTGTCGATTCCCTGGACCTTCGTTCGTCGTGCTGACAGGGAGCGCGTGCACATGCACGGCTCCGGACCCGAACCTGAAGGAGAGCAACGATGCGTTTCATAGTGATGGTGAAAGCCACCAAGGACTCGGAAGCCGGCGTGATGCCGTCCGAGGAGGCCCTCGCCGCCATGGCGAAGTTCAACGAGGAGATGGTGAAGGCCGGCGTAATGCTTGACGGCAACGGCCTGCAATCCTCCGCCAAGGGCGCGCGCGTGCACTTCCATGCCGGAAAACTCGGCGATACCAGCAACAAGCGCACAGTCATCGATGGACCGTTCGCGGAGACCAAGGAGTTGGTGGCCGGCTATTGGATCCTGCAGTGCAAGTCGCTTGCCGAGGCGGTGGAATGGATCAAGCGCTGCCCGAACCCGCACAACGAGGAAAGCGAGATCGAAATCCGCCAGCTTTTCGAGCTGGAGGACTTCGGCGAAAGCGACGCGGTAGAGCATCACCGCAGACTGGGCGAGGAAGTGGCGAAGAAGAAGTAGTCAGCACTTGCCTGTCGACTGAACTCCACCGACCAGAGCGGGGCATGCCGCCGGCCGGTTTGAACCAACACACGGAGTAAGACATGAAGATCATGGGAATGCTGCGCGCCGATGCGTCGAGCGAAGCCGGTGCCCCGCCCAGCCAGGACCTGATGGAGCGCATGGGGACCTTTGTCGCGGAGATGGCAAGTGCCGGCGTGATGCTTGGCGGCGACGGCCTGCACCCGACTGCCAAGGGCAAGCGCGTCAAACTCAAGGACGGCAAGTTCACCGTCATCGACGGTCCCTTTACCGAATCCAAGGAGCTGATCGCCTCGTACGCGCTGTTCCAGGTGAAGACGATGGAGGAGGCCGTGCACTGGACCAAGCGCTTCCTCGAAGTACTCGGCAAGGGCGAATGCGAGCTGCGCCCCATCCTCGAGGCCGAGGACTTTTCCGAGGAGGTCTTCACGCCGCAGGAGCGCGCCCGCGAGGAAGCGACGCGCGAGCGGATGAAGCGCAATGCCGGTCAGTAGCCGGGGCTTTACCTCAGAGGTGCTTGCTCGTCGGCGCTAGAGGTGGTGTGTTCGGCAGCCATGCCGGCTGCCGACACACATCGCGCCATCGACGCGGTTTTCCGCATCGAGCAGGCAAAGCTGATCGCGGGTCTCGCGCGCATGGTGCGCGATGTCGGCGTGGCCGAAGAGCTGGCGCAGGACGCACTGGTGCTCGCGTTAGAGCAGTGGCCGAAAGCCGGCATTCCCGACAAACCCGGCGCCTGGTTGATGGCGGCGGCAAAGCACCGCGCCATCGACCGGTTCCGCCGCGCCAAGCTGGCACAGCGCAAGCACGAGGAGCTTGGCCGCGAGATCGAGGCGGAGGGGGAAGGCGCAGCGCTCGACCTTGACGCGGCGCTGGACGACGACATCGGCGACGATCTGTTGCGGCTGGTATTCACCGCGTGCCATCCGGTGCTTTCGACAGAGTCGCGCGTGGCACTCACGCTGCGGCTGATCGGCGGCCTCACGACGGAGGAGATCGCGCGCGCATTTCTCGTGCCCGAGCCAACCATCGCCCAGCGCATCGTGCGCGCGAAGCGAACGCTGACGGAGAAGCAGGTGCCGTTCGAGGTGCCGCACGGCGAGGAGCGCGCGGAGCGGCTCGCGTCCGTGCTGGAGGTCGTCTACCTCATCTTCAACGAGGGCTATACGGCAACCGCCGGCAGCGACTGGATGCGGCCGCAGCTCTGCGAGGACGCACTGCGCCTCGGGCGCATCTTGGCCGGCGTCGCCGACAGCGAGCCGGAGGTGCATGGCCTCGTCGCGCTGATGGAGATCCAGGCCTCGCGGCTGGGTGCACGCAAGAGCCCCTCCGGCGAGCCGATCCTGCTGCTCGACCAGAACCGGGCACGTTGGGACCAGCTGCTGATCCGGCGCGGGCTGGCCGCGCTAACGCGCGCCGAAGGGCTGGCAGCATCGGCCGGTGCGCGACTTGGCCCCTATGCGCTGCAGGGTGCCATCGCGGCCTGCCACGCACGTGCGCGAAAGGCAAACGATACGGACTGGGCGCGCATCGTCGGGTTGTACGGCACGCTGGCCGAGATCACGCCGTCGCCGGTGGTGGAGCTCAATCGCGCGGTGGCGTTGTCGATGCTGATGGGGCCGGCGGCTGGGCTCGAGATCATCGACGGCCTCGCGAAGGAGCCAGCGCTGAAGGCCTACCACCTGCTGCCGAGCGTGCGCGGCGATCTGCTGGCAAAGCTCGGGCGGCACGGGGAGGCCGGAGAAGAGTTCAGGCGGGCCGCTGCGCTGACGGAGAACGTCAGGGAACGCGATCTGCTGCTCGCGCGGGCTACCACGGCGGCCGCGAACGCGTAGTCAGTTCACGCCGACGGCCTTACTCATGGTGGCGCCGATCTCGGCGTTGATGACGAGGTCGGCGATACTGTCCTGGTCTGTGGGATCGCGGTTGATGATGACGAGGCGTGCACCATTGCGCTTGGCTGTCACCGGAAAGCCCGCAGCCGGATAGACCACGAGCGAGCTGCCGAGCACGATGAAGAGGTCGGCCTCGGCGGTCGCTTGGTGCGCACGCAACATCTCGTCCTCGGGCATGGCCTGGCCGAAGGAGATGGTGGCGGTCTTGATGTGGCCGCCGCAATCCGCGCAGACGGGCAGGCGCTCGCCGTCCGAGAAGATCTCGCGCACCCAGGCGAGCTCGTAGCGGCGGCGGCAGTCGAGACAGGCGGCATAGGTTGTATTGCCGTGCAGCTCGATGACCTTGCCGGCCGGGATGCCCGAGGCCTGGTGCAGGCCGTCGATGTTCTGGGTGATGACGGCGGGCATCTTGCCCTGGGCAACAAGGCGGGCCAGCGCTCGATGACCGGCATTGGGCGTGGCGGACGCGATCGTGTCGTGCGTCGCGAACTTGCGGCGCCAGGTTTCGCGGCGCGCTTCCTCGGAACGCATGAAGTCGCCGAAGTCGATGGGTTTGAACTTGGTCCAGATGCCACCGGGCGAGCGGAAGTCGGGAATGCCGGATTCCGTGGAGATGCCGGCGCCGGTGAAGGCGACGATAGTTTCCGCCTCACCAATCAGGCGCTTCAGCTCGTCAACTTTCGACACGCACACTAATCCTTGGGCTGCTCGCCGGACTCGCTGGCTCGCCAGTGCGCCACGGCCTCCTCCAAGGTTGCAGCATAGCGCACGTGCGGCTCGCGGAGACCAGCCGTTACTAACGCC
>CADEEC010000132.1 GCA_902826255.1 uncultured Hyphomicrobiales bacterium
TCTTCTTCATGTTCGAGAAATGGTTCCTGGTGCCGCTGCCCAAATGCGATCTGGCGGCCTGCGAAGCCATCGCGCAGCTCGGACGCGCCGCCACCTTCGGCTACGTGAACTTCTGACGGATCTCCAGAAACTGGACACAAAGAAGCGCCGGAACCTCGGGTTCCGGCGCTCTTTGCTTTTCGGTACGACGGCGCCGCCGACCTAGTGCGAGGTGGCGCTGGCCGTTCTGCGCGTCAGGAGCCAGCCGACCGCCAGCACGATCGCTGCTCCGATCACCTCGAAACTCCTGAGCAGGAGCTTGCTGGATACGTTCAGCGATTGCGCCAGGTTGGCCATCATGTCCTGCAGCACCGGCTCGGTCGCGATCAGCTCACCCGCAATCCAACCGAGAAGGGCGGCACCGGCCCACACCAGGACCGGATAGCGCGACAGCAGGCTCATGATCAGCGTCGATCCGGCAACCACCAGTGGGATGCTGATCACGAGGCCCATGATGATCAGCCATATCCGCAGCGATGGATCTGCGGATTCGGCCGCTCCGGCGATGGCCAGAACGTTGTCCAGGCTCATGACAATATCGGCGATGGCGACGATCTTTACGGCCTCCCAAAGGCTCGAGCCGCCCTCCACTTTGCTGTCGTCGGCGTGATCGTCACCGGTCAGCAGCTTGATCGCGATCCAGAACAGCAGCAGGCCGCCGATCAGCTTCAGCCAGGGCATGTTGAACAGAAACTGGATGAGCACCGTGAAAATGATGCGCAGGATAACTGCGGCGCCGGCACCCAGCAGGATGCCCATCCTGCGCTGCTTGGGCGGCAGGTTCCGGCAGGCCAGCGCGATCACCACCGCGTTGTCCCCGGAGAGCACGATATTGATGCCGACGATCTTGACGACCGCAATGGCGGTGAGGGCGTGTGCGCCGAACAGGGAGCCGAACCAATCGAGCCAAGGACCAGTGGCCTGGGCGAAAACCGCGCCATCGCCCGCCAAAGCTACCAGTGCCATTGCTCCCGTCCCTTTCTCAAGTTTGTCGGCGGGCACCCGCGCGGAGGCCCGAAATACGCAATGTTACAGCCGTATTTATACGGTGCTCTGGTATGCCAAAGCAGGCCGAACCTTGCAACGGCAATCGGTGCGCGATGGATGCAACGCCGAGGCGCGACCAACGGGGGGCCGCGAGCGGCGGCGACGGCGGTCAGGCCGCGGGGGCCCGCCGCCGAATGAGATACTTCTGCACCCCGTCCAGAACCAGCTCCCGCTTCTGGTTGTGAACCGCGGACGCCAGCGTCAGCACACCGGTGGTGCGTTGCGGCTTCAGGTCAGAGACAGTGAGACGGGGATACAGCGTGTCGCCGGCATAGACCGGCTTCAGGAAGCGCGAGGACTGCTCGACGAACCCCATTAGGGACTCCTCGACCATGAAGGGGAAGAGCCCCGCCCCGGCCGCCGTTTGGATCAGAACCTGATAGCCATGCGCCAGCAGCTCGGGATGTCCGTGGCGGCGGCAAAACTCCCGGTCGTAGTGGATGGGATGATTGTCGCCCGACGCGGCCTGAAAGGCGAGGAACTGCGCCTCCGTCACGGTCCGCGAGGGAATATTGAAGACCTCGCCGAGCTTGAAGTCCTCGAAGTAGCGCGAGGGCGCAAGGCGGTGATCCTCGGGGTTGAAGACGTCGTCCATGCGCGCCTCCTATTCGGCGGGCGCCGTGGCTGCGGCGCGGCGCTGCCGCAGCATCAGCCATATCGCCGATCCCGTCACGATCGCCATCAACGGCAGGGCGGCGAGATTGATCACGAACCAGCCGGCCGTCGCGGCCAGAACGCCGGACACGGCGGCGGCGATTGCAGTCGCCGTGTATACGGTGAAGTCGTGGCTCGCCTGCACTTTGGCGCGCTCGGAGGGCGCGTAGGTGGTCGTGAGCAGGGTCGATCCACCGACGTAGGCGAAGTTCCAGCCGATCCCGACCAGGAGATTGGCTATCAGGAAGTGCGCGAACGTGACGCCTGTCAAATTCACCAGCGCGCAGCCGAGCTCGATCAAGCCGCCGGCGGCAATCACCTTCAACACGCCAAAGCGATTGATGAGATGTCCCGTAAAGAACGACGGCAGGAACATGCCGACGATGTGTGCCTGGATCACGGTGGCGCTGTCTGCGAAACCGAACCCGCAGGCCAGCATCGCCAGCGGCGTGGAGGTCATCGTCAGCGTCATCACAGAATAGCCGAACACCGATGAGGCCAACGCCACGCGATAGCTCGGCTGGCGTGTGATCTCGCGCATCGGGCGACCGCGCGCGGCACGGTCCTCTGCGCTCAACCGCGGGATGCGCACCAGCTGCACGAGCAGCAGCACCGCGATCGAAAAGCATGCGGTGGCGACGTATACGCCGGCAAAGGTGACTGGGGCGAACAGGTCGACGGACCACTTCGCAACCTGCGGCCCGAAGAGCCCGGCAAGCACGCCTCCCGCCATGACCAGCGAGATGGCCTTGGCACGAAATGCGGGCTCCGTCGCGTCTGCGGCTGCAAGCCTGAAGTACCAGAAAAACGCCGCCTGCATGCCTTGGAAGAGCGAGGCAAGACACAGCAGGGGAAAACTCTGCAGGAACATCGCAGCGCAGCCGATCGCGCCAAACAGAACCCCGAACATCGAGCCAAGCGAGAATCCGGCGCGACGTCCGATCACACCCATCAGCAGCGACGCCGGAACGGTCATGCCCATGATGCCGAGGTGCACGAGCACGACCGGCATCGTCGCCAGCCACTTGTCGCTGGGTTCAAGCAGCATGTAGGCCGCCAGCGGTGTCGCCGCGATCCCCATGCCTTGCACCGACATGAACAGCGCCTGCGCAAGCGCCAGGATGACGACGTTGCGGCTCTCAGGGTGTGCAAGGCGTGCGAATAAGGTCATGGGTAAGGTTATGGGGCCCGCCGAAGCATAAGGACGGTCATACCGGCTTCGCCGCAGCCTGTCTCGCGCAATACGGGCAGCCTTGCCCTACGGCAGGGGCATGCCCCTGGAAGCGAGGACGGAGCGGGCGCGATCCGGATAGTCTGTGATCAAGCCGTCGACGCGCATGTCGATTGCGCGCGCCATCTCGGCGGTGTCGTTGATGGTCCAGGGCACGACCTTCAAGCCCAACCCCTGCGCCTCCTCCACCAGCGCGGCGGTCAGCTCCGCAAAGCGCGGCGACCAGGTTGCGCAGCCCGCGGCCTTGGCCAGCCTCGGCATCGATCCGCCGACGTCGATGGGATCGAGACCCGCCAGCCAGGGCGACGGGCGCCGCACGCCATCGGTCGTCCTGTCGCGCACGGAATTCGGTGCGGTCAGGCACACGGTGGCGATTTCCGGAGCCCGCGCCTGCACCGCCTTCAAGGTGCGCCAGTCGAAGGATTGAATGGTTGCGCGATTCGCCAAGTCGGCCTCGCGCACGCCCTTTACGACAAGCTCGGCAAAGGTCTCGGGGTCGACGGTCTCGCCCGGCTGATCGGGCGAGATCTTGGTCTCGATGTTGAAGCGCACGGAGCTGCCCATGGCCTTCGCAAGGCCGAACAGCTCGGCGAGTGTCGGGATGCGCGCGCCGTCGGCCGGCGTCTGCGCAGGAAACTGCTGGGCGTACTTCGTCCCCGGTCTGATGCGGCCGACGTCATAGCCCTTGAGCTCCGACAAGGTCAGCGACCGGACTGTAGGGCCGGGCGCCTCCACCCAGCGGCCATCCGCAGCGCGGGTGATGTCCGGGTTCAAGGTGCGATCGTGGGTCAGCACAAGCGCCCCGTCCTTGGTGACGCCGAGATCCGTCTCCAGCGTCGTAACGCCGATTGCCAGCGCGGCTCGGAAGCCTTCGAGCGTATTCTCCGGCGCCAGCCCGCGTGCGCCGCGATGACCCTGCACGTCGAATGCGGCGGCGCTCGCAGCCATGCCGTACACGATGGCAACGGCACACAACAGCTTCCACATACGGACCTCGGAGCAGCCGAATAGGCGTTGCAGGAATAGCCGAGAGTAGCGCAGAGCAGTCTAGCCGGTCGCCAAAGATTGGACACGCAACGGACAATTCATGCGGACGGCGACCGCTGCGCATTTGCCGTCACGCTGTAGCCACGAGGCTATGGCTTAGTTCCCGCTCGGCAACTAGACTTGTTCTTATAGTTCATTGAGTTACCGCGGGACGGGAGATGGATTCAGCGTACGCGAAAGCGGCTATCGTCAGCTCATTCGTTGGCTTGATGGGGCTCGCGTCCTACGGCGTCGTGCAGCAGACGCGCGAGATCGGCGAAGGCCGCATCGTGATGGCGACCGGCAGCAGCCAGTATGTGGAGCTGGCCGAGAGCTATCGCGACGACATGGAGCGTCTCGGCATCAAATTCGAGGTGCGGCGCGACACCGAAGGGTTCCAGACGCTGCGGGCGCTGCTCGATCCCAAGTCGGGGGTCAACGCAGGTTTCATCAAGGGCGGCCTGGTGGGCAGCCTGCAGGGCCGCTATGCGAGCGAAAAGGCCAAGGGACGGCACGCACAATACGGCAAGCTGTTCTCGGTCGGCCGGGTGTTCCACGAGCCGATCTGGGTGTTCACGCGCAAGGACGAGCCCGTTGCCACCCTTCGCGACCTGAAGGGCAAGAAGATCCTGACGGGCACGCGCGAGAGCGGCACGCGGCGCGTTGCAAGGTTCCTGCTCAAGGCCAACGGCGTCGACGACAGCAACTCGACGATGATTCCGGAGGGACTACCGGGCGACGCCGCGCCCCTGTTCGACGGCAGGGCCGACGCCGCCATCCTGATCGAGCCGCCCGACAGTGAAAGCATGCAGATGCTTCTGCGTGAGCCCAACATCAAGCTCATGGATTTCTCCGCGGAAGCCGAAGCCTACGACAATCGCTTCCCTGCCATCTCGAAGGTGGTGCTGCGGCGGGGCGCGGTGGAGTTCAATCCACTGCTGCCGCCCTCTGACATCACGCTGCTCACGACGACGGCGGCGCTCGTGGTGCGTGCCGACATGCACCCGGCGCTTGTCAGCCTGCTGACGCAGGCGGTGATCAACAATCCCCGGCCGGCCTTCGACGATCTCGGCGAGCCCGTGCTGTTCTATCGCCTGGGCGAGTTTCCCTCGGTCAATGACCCGGAATTCCAGGTCTCCAAGGATGCGCGCGTCGTCTACAAGAGCGGCGACCTGCCGCTCGTGCTGCGCCACCTCGCGCCGCTCAACGCGCAATTCGGCGTGCCGTTCTCGTTCACGGCTTTCGCGCACTCCTACGCCGCGAAGGCTCTGCTGATCCTGATTCCGCTGCTGGCCATTCTGGTGCCGGCCACGCGCGCGCTTCCCGCGCTCTATGTCTGGATGGTGCGCCGGCGGCTGGTGTACTGGTACCGGCAGCTGAAGAAACTGGAGCGCACGCTCGACAGCCGCGGCGCCAAGTACGATCTGGAAGTGCACCAGGCCGAAATCGAACGCATCGACGGGGCCGTACGCCGCATCCGCGTACCGCACTACTTCTCCAACGAGCTGTACGATCTGCGCATGCACATCGATCTGGTGCGCAAGCGGCTCCAGTTGCGGCCGAGCCTGCCGATGGCCGCGGAGTAGCGTCCATCGTCATGCCAGCCCCTGGACTGCTCGATGGGCAGCGTGTCAGAGGTCGTCTGGCCCGTGCGCCCAAAGGGCGGGCGCGCCGCTGCTGTAGGATCGCGCGGCAGGCCCCTCCTCCTCCATCTCCTCATCGGGATCGAGCGAATAGTGCTCGCCGAGCACAGCAAGCGCAGACGCAAGCGACAGTCTCAGCTCGTTGATGAGGACGCGGCCGCCAATCAGGGCGCTGCTCACGGCCGGCTTGATTTCCGGCATGGCGGGAGAGGTTGTGGCCTCCAGGGCGTCGGTGCCGGACAGGAATGCACCCAGCACCGCGGACGGCAGCACGCCTTCTCCAGCCGCGTCGGCGGCAAGCTGGCGTGCCTGCAGCACATGGGTCAGGGCCGTGAGCTCGAGCCGCAGCCTGATGTGGACGTCCGCGTTCGCAGCCGCGGCGTGCATGAGATCCTCGCTGGCGGCGAGCGCCAAATCGAGATGCTCTGCAAGCGACGAAACACAGGGTGGGGTGGCACGCTGAGGATGCAACATTGCTTACTCCGCTGGTCTTCCAACGCAAGCAACGCAACAGACTCGACAGGACAACGGCGCCATCAACGCCCGTGCGCACCGCAAGCGCAAGGGGGCTGTGCATATGTTGGGGATAGTGCCGGTCCCATCACGGCCGGCAGCCGCAAACAGGGCGCCGCGAACCTACTGATTGAAGACCAACCCTGCATGCTGAACGGGCCGTCCGTCCTTTGTGGACGTGAGCGTCACGCTGGCGAAAACGATGCCGATGAATGCCGCAACCATGATCGCTGCAGTAAGGAGAAAGGCAAAATTTCGCATCGTTGGATCCGCCAGTCCTGCTCAGAAACAACCGGGGACGCACGCGGTTCCGGCGTCCTCGCCATGCCGTTGAAGGGAACCCGCGCGTACACCGTGCGTTAGATGCTGAGCCTCGCATGACAGGAGAGCGCTAGTGGACGAGCGCGAGCATCACGAAACGCTTCGACGGGAATTCGAAACGCCTCGCCCGGCTTCCTCGATGCCCGCGCTGGTCGCAGCAGGACTAGGAGCAGTGCTCGTAATCCTCTTCGGCATCATGCTTTGGCCGCGCGGAGACGCGCCGAACACAGCGGTTACGGATGGATCACCAAAAGCGGAGCGCGCGCCGACCGCGCCGCCGGGCGTGAAGCCCCCGACCGATACGCAGCCGATTACACCGAAGGCGCCCGCGCAATAACGGCGGCGCGAACTCGTCCTGCAGTTGTGTCGGAGGATTTTGGTGGAGCCGAGGGGAATCGAACCCCTGACCTCTTGAATGCCATTCAAGCGCTCTCCCAACTGAGCTACGGCCCCGTACCTTTGGGAACCGGCGCACGCGCCGGCAGGTCTAAGTATTCCGGTGAGGCGGAACGCGCAAGTGGTGCTCCGCCTGGCGCGGACAACTATTGCGGCTCGTCGGGCTCGGCGACCGGTCCACCGATGATATTGGACATGTCGGAGCCGTCCTCTTCCTCCGCCTCGAGGAAGGTCTCATCATCCTCGGTGCCGCCGGCATCGTCGTCATCACCTTCAATGACGACCAGATCGTCCTCGCCCTCGGCAGCTTCCTCAGTTTTGGGGGCAGGTGGCTGGAACACGGGCTTCTTGGGCGCCTTGCGTGCGGCCGCCTTCTCGGCAGCGGCAGCCGCGGCCGCGGCCAGGACGGCCGCGGTTGGCTCGAGCGCGTAGGCGCTCTGGCAGATGGGGCACACGATCGGATCGCGATTGAGATCGTAGAAGCGCGACCCGCATTCCGGGTTCTGGCACGTACGCTTGGTACCGCGCTCGGCTTTGGTGGACATGAACAACCCGCTGAAAGCTGAATTTGGCGCGTCATTGCCACGGTCTCCCAGCGCTGTCAAAAGCTATTGACGCGAGGCCGTGGAGGGCCTTTCCCGGCCAAATCGCGCTCCTGAGCCGAGTTGACAGGGGGTGCCGTCCTTGCTCTATGGCGCGCCAACCGGCCGCCGCATGGGCGGCATCTGTCGAGGCCAAGCCCGACGTGTCACACGCAACCCCAAGCCCGCTGGCTGCCCACCGGTCGAAGACCTTGTCGGGCAGCGTCCGCGTTCCGGGCGACAAATCCATTTCCCACCGCGCGCTGATGTTCGGCGCGCTGTCCACCGGCCGCACGCGCATCACGGGGCTGCTGGAGGGCGAGGACATCCTGAACACGGCCAAAGCACTGCAGGCGCTGGGCTGCCCGATCGAGAAGTCGAACGGGACGTGGCAGGTGCTCGGCCGCGGCGTCGGCGGCCTGCAGCAGCCCGGCGGCCCCATCGATTACGGCAACGCCGGCACCGGAGTGCGCCTGATCATGGGCATCATCGCCGGGCACGACATGTCGGTGCGGCTGACCGGCGATGCCTCGCTGTCGCGGCGCCCGATGGGACGCATCCTCAAGCCGCTCATCCGCATGGGGCTGGACGTGGAGGAGGGTGACAAGGACCCGCTGCCGCTGACGATCAGCGGCACGACCGATCTCGTGCCCATCGAATACACGCTTCCCGTCGCCTCCGCGCAAATCAAGTCGGCCGTACTGCTCGCAGGGCTGCACGCGGCCGGCGAGACCTCGGTGATCGAGCCGGAAGCAACGCGCGACCACACCGAGCGCATGCTCGCCTACTTCGGCGCGCAGATTTCGGCGACCAAGCGTCAGGGTCTGCGCGCGATCACGATCAAGGGCGATGCGGAGCTTGCAGGCCGCGACGTCGCCGTACCGGGCGATCCGAGCTCGGCGGCGTTCATCGCCGCGGCCGCGCTGATTGTTCCCGGTTCCGAGGTGCTGATCGAGAACGTGCTGATCAACCCCACGCGCACGGGCTTCTACGTCACGCTGCGCGAGATGGGTGCGGACATCGCCTTCCTGAATGAGCGCAACGAAGGCGGCGAGCCGGTGGCCGATGTCCGCATCCGCCACGCCCGGCTGAAGGGCGTGCGCGTTCCGGCGGCGCGGGCGCCGTCGATGATCGACGAGTATCCGGTGCTCGCGTGCATAGCCGCCTACGCCAAGGGCGAAACACATATGGAGGGGCTCGCCGAGCTCAAGGTCAAGGAGAGCGACCGGCTCGCCGCGACGGTAGCCGGCCTCGTCGCCAACGGGGTCAAGGCCAAGGCGGAGAACGATGCGCTGATCGTGGAGGGCGGCGCAGGGGTCACGGGAGGGGGAACGGTCGCGACCCACTTGGATCATCGCATCGCCATGGCGTTTCTCACTTTGGGGCTCGGCGCGGATCGGCCCGTTACCGTGGACGATGCCGGCATGATCGCGACCAGCTTCCCGGAATTTAGCTCTGTCATGGGCTCCCTGGGCGCACCGCTTGCCAAGCCGGAGAACGTATCGTGACGGTTCGGTGCACGGCGGCGAACGGGCCGGCCCCATGATTATCGCCATCGACGGACCGGCCGCCTCCGGCAAGGGCACGCTCGCCAAGCGGGTGGCGGCCCATTTCGGCCTGCCGTGGCTGGATACCGGCCTGCTGTACCGGGCTGTCGCCCGCGATGTGCTCAAGGCCGGCAAGAGGCTGGAGGACGCCGAGGCAGCGGCTGCGGCTGCACAAAATCTGGGTCCGGAGAGCCTCGACGACCCCAAGCTGCGCGGCAACGGCATCGGCGATGCGGCCTCGGTTGTCGGCAAGATCCCCGAAGTGCGTGCCGCCCTGCTCAAGCTGCAGCAGGATTTTGCGGCCCAGCCGGGCGGGGCTGTCCTGGACGGCCGCGACATCGGCACCGTGATCTGCCCCAATGCGGACGTTAAGATTTTCGTCACCGCATCGCCCGAGATCCGGGCCAAACGGCGCTTTCTCGAGCGTACCGCCCGGGGCGAGGCCATCACGTACGAGTCCATCCTGGAGGAGATCCGCCGGCGTGATGAGCGCGACATGGGGCGGGCCGCCGCCCCCATGCGTCCGGCCGCCGACGCCTTCTTGCTGGACACCACCAATTTGGATATAGAAGCCGCATTCAATACCGCCGTCGGCGAGATCACGAGGAAGGTCGGCCAGCGCGGGCGCCCCTAGGGCGCTCCAATCCAGCTGGCAAAACCACCGCCGAAGGCATCCACATCATGGGCGCGAGCTTTGGCTTGGGACCGCATGCTTCTGCATGCGGTGGAGGCATTGGAGCCGCGCCACACCGCAACAAGGACTGCAACAGGAGCAACGATGAGCACGACAACCGCCACCAGCAAGGACCTCTCCCCGACGCGCGACGAGTTCGCGGCCCTGCTGGGCGAATCCATGTCGGAGGACGACGTCTTCGAGGGCAGCGTCGTCAAGGGCACGATAACCGCGATCGAGAAGGACCTGGCCGTCATCGACGTCGGCCTGAAGATGGAAGGCCGCGTGCAGCTGCGCGAGTTCGCGGTCGCCGGCAAACCCGCAGAGCTGAAGGTCGGCGACACCGTCGAGGTCTACATCGAGCGCACCGAGAACGCGCTCGGCGAGGCCGTTCTGTCACGCGACAAGGCGCGCCGCGAGGAGAGCTGGGTACGCCTCGAGCAGCGGTTCAACGCCAAGGAGCAGGTTGAAGGCATCATCTTCAACAAGGTCAAGGGCGGCTTCACAGTCGATCTCGACGGCGCCGTTGCCTTCCTGCCCGGCAGCCAGGTCGACGTACGTCCCGTGCGCGACATGGGCCCGCTGATGAACTCGCCGCAGCCCTTCAAGATCCTCAAGATGGATCGCCGCCGCGGCAACATCGTCGTGTCGCGCCGCGAGGTTCTGGAAGCCACCCGCGCCGAGCAGCGCTCCGAGATCGTCGCCAAGCTCGCCGAAGGCCAGGTCATCGAGGGCCTCGTCAAGAACATCACCGACTACGGCGCGTTCATCGACCTCGGCGGCATCGACGGCCTGCTGCACGTCACCGACATGGCCTGGCGCCGCGTCAATCATCCGAGCGAGATCGTCAACGTCGGCGACACCGTGAAGGTGCAGATCGTCCGCATCAACCCGGAGACGCA
>CADEEC010000133.1 GCA_902826255.1 uncultured Hyphomicrobiales bacterium
GGGGCGACACGCGCATCAACATCGTCGACACGCCGGGCCACGCCGACTTCGGCGGCGAGGTGGAGCGCATCCTTAACATGGTCGACGGCGCCATCGTGCTCGTCGATGCTTCGGAGGGCCCGCTGCCGCAGACCAAGTTCGTCGTGTCCAAGGCGCTGAAGCAGGGCCTGCGCCCGATCGTCGTCGTCAACAAGATCGACCGGCCGGACGAGCGCCACGACGCGGTGCTGAACGAGATCTTCGACCTGTTCGCCAACCTCGACGCCAGCGACGAGCAACTCGACTTCCCCGTGCTCTACGGCTCGGGCCGCGACGGTTGGATGGCCGAGGACCCCGCCGGCCCCAAGACCGACCTCGGGCCGCTGTTCGAGCTCGTGCTGCGCCATGTGCCGGCCCCGGTCGTGGAGGACGGCCCGTTCCGCATGCTCGCCACCACGCTGGAGGCCGATCCCTATCTCGGCCGCGTGCTCACCGGCCGCATCACCTCCGGCAGCGTGAAGCCGAACCAGACCATCAAGGCGCTGCGCCGCGACGGCTCGCTGATCGAGACCGCGCGCGTCACCAAGGTGCTCGCTTTCCGCGGCCTGGAACGCACCGCCATCGACCTCGCCGAGGCCGGTGATATCGTCGCCATCGCCGGCGTCACGCAGGCCACCGTCGCCGACACGCTGTGCGATTCAAGTGTCGAGCAGGCGTTCCTCGCCCAGCCGATCGATCCGCCCACGCTCGCCATGATGTTTCGCATCAACGACGGACCGTTCGCGGGTCAGGAAGGCGACAAGGTGCAGAGCCGCGTCATCCGCGACCGCCTGCTCAAGGAAGCCGAGCGCAACGTCGCCATCCGCATCACCGAGCATCCCGACGCCAAGGACGCCTACGAGGTCGCGGGCCGCGGCGAGCTGCAGCTCGGCATCCTGATCGAGACCATGCGCCGCGAGGGCTTCGAGCTCACCGTCTCGCGCCCGCGCGTGGTGTTCAAGACCGACCCCGACACCGGCCAGCGGCTGGAGCCGATCGAGGAGGTCATCATCGACGTCGACGAGGAGCACTCCGGCGTCGTCATGCAGAAGCTGTCCGAGCGCCGCGCCGAGCTGCGCGACATGCGCCCCTCCGGCGGCGGCCGCCAGCGCCTTGTCTTCCACGCGCCCACGCGCGGCCTGATCGGCTACCAGAGCGAGCTGCTGACGGACTCGCGCGGCACTGCCGTCATGAACCGCCTGTTCCACGCCTACGCCCCCTTCAAGGGCGAGGTCGCCGGCCGCCGCAACGGCGTGCTGATCTCCAACGCCGTCGGCGAGGCCACCGCCTACTCGCTCTTCTATCTGCAGGAGCGCGGCGCCATGGTCATCGACCCGCAGACGCGCGTGTACGAGGGCATGATCGTCGGCCAGCACAGCCGCGAGAACGACCTCATCGTCAACATCATCCAGGGCAAGAAGCTCTCCAACGTGCGCGCCGCCGGCAAGGACGAGAACATGATCCTCACGCCACCGCTCAGGATGACGCTGGAGCGCGCGCTCTCCTACATCGAGAACGACGAGCTGGTGGAGATCACGCCCAAGTCGATCCGCCTGCGCAAGCGCTGGCTCGACCCCAACGAGCGCAAGAAGCGTGAGCGCGCCCGCGAGGCGGAGAAGGAAGCGGTTTAAGCCTCGCTCAGCGGCCGGCCGCGGCGGGCCCGCACTTGCGCACGGTCTCCGCCGCATTCGCCGACGTGCTAGGTCGGCATGCGCTCGCCGGTTTCCAGCAGCGACTTGAGGTCGCTGAGCACCCACGGCCAGCCGCCGCCGCCCGAGGCCGGGTCGCCGCCGCCCTGCACCATGCCGGCCACCAGCGGCGTACCCGTGACGTCGTGCGTGATCGTCACCGTGCAGACGCCTTTGCCTTGCGTGATCTCATAGGTCAGCCGCGAAGGCGGCTCGGCGATCATTTCCGGTGAGAACTGCGGGTGCCAGGTCTGCACCAGTTTGCGCGGCGGATCGCTCTCGATCACCTTGCCGAGGATGACTTTGTCGGGCGTCCCGAACGCTTTTATCTCGGCACTGGCCTCGTGGTGGTAGCTGCCGCCAGCCTTGAGCTCATAGTGGACGCGGCCGCCATAGGCGTAGCGTTCGGACCACTCGGGCTTCGTGATGGCGTCCCAGATCGCCTGGGCGCTGGCCTTGATGACAATTCTGTAGACCTGCGTAGTCGCGGCTTTGTCGGTCATGATGGCTTGTCCTTCTTACTCTCGAGGTCGGCCTTGAGCGCCAGCAGCGCGGAGACCTCCCGTTCCCTGTACTTGTCGATCCACCGGTCGTGGATCAGCCGGATCGGCACCGGGTTGAGATAGTGCAGCTTCTCCCGGCCCGACCGGCGCGTGACGACGAGACCGGCGTCTTCCAGAACGCGCAGGTGCTTCATCACGCCGAAGCGCGTCATCGCCAGCCCAGACTCCAGGTCTTTCAGCGTGCGGCCGTCGCGCTGAAAGAGGAGGTCCAGGAGGAAGCGACGTGTCGGGTCAGCGAGCGCCCGGAAAACGTGGTCGTCGTCGGTCACGTTCGAACAATAGGTGACTATATGGTCACCTGTCAAGTTACCAAAGTGCAGGCAAACAGCGTGGGCTCATCGTTCCTTCCCGCTCCCTACGGCCCACTCCCAACTTGCAACACCTTTGGCCCCGCAGGCGCCAACGCCCTCGCAGGCCGGCGGCCTCGAGGCTGTGCGGATAAGGAGGAGCAGGGCGTCCGCGGCTCGCGCCCGGGGACCGTGCGACCTTTATCCGGTGTTGGGCGCGAAAGGGCGCCCTGCTCGGCCATGTCCGGGCTTTTCTCCGGCGCTTGCATGGTCAAGGCACCATGCCGGAGCGGCGTATCGGACTTGGCTTCGCTGCATCCGATCCCCGCTTCCGACGCTTGGATGGTCTGTCCACCATGCCGGACGAGGTTGCCGGACTGCAGCCCCCGGCTCCTGCACTGAGAGGCGGTTCTGCAGGAACCCGCACTCTCATCTCCGAGGCACGCGCACTGGATCACACCTGCGCGCAAAAATCATCATCCGTCTGCATACATCATGAAACGCAACTCGCTATCCCCGCCGCCAAAACCTGTGGTTCAGCACATCGGCCAAACCATCAGCCGCACTCGCGCAACACCGCGCCCACGCATGCCTCGCCGAAGCTCTGGGCTGGATTCCCGCTCGCGCGGGAATGACGCTTGTTATGGCTGCCGGCCCTCACAACCGACGTCATCCCCGAAGCCGCGTGGCGCCGATGCGCTTCCACCATTGACCGCACCCTCGCTGCACGGTGCCCTGGACTCCCGCCTCCGCGGGAGTGACGCCAGCGGAGCGCGCATCCCGTCCCACAAACGTCATGCCCGCGCAGGCGGGCATCCATGCAATCATCCACCGCGCCGCCGCTGCCGTGAACGGCATCCGCGGGCGCGACGCCAGTAAGAAAGCGCATCCCGCACCACAAACGTCATGCCCGCGCAGGCGGGCGTCCAGTGCACAGTAATGCGTGGGTGTGTTGCGGCCAGGACGCCAACGTTTACCGCGCGTAGCGGCGCAATGTATCTTGTCATGGACCAGCCAACAGAAGACCTGCCACGGAGCGGCTTCACGTGAACAAGAACATGCTCATCACCGGCGCCAGCCGGGGCATCGGCGCGGCCACCGCGCGACTTGCGGCCCAGCGTGGGTGGAACGTGGCCGTGAACTACACGCGCAACGCATCCGCTGCCGAGGCCGTCGTCGCCGACGTGCGCAAGGCCGGGCGCAAGGGGCTCGCCATCCAGGCCGATGTCGGTAAGCCCGACGAGGTGGTCCGCCTGTTCAAGACGTTCGATGCGGAGTTCGGCGATCTGCACGGCTTCTTCAACAACGCTGGCATCCTGGAGAAAGCCTCCAAGCTCGTCGACATGGACGTCGCGCGCCTCGAGCGCATCCTCGCCGTCAACACGGTCGGCGCATTCGTTGCGGCGCGCGAAGCCGCGCGGCGCATGTCGACGCGCCTCGGCGGCAAGGGCGGCGTGATCGTCAACATGTCGTCGGCGGCCTCAAAGATCGGCGGCGCCAACGAGGCCATCGACTATGCCCTTTCCAAGGGCGCCATCGACACCATGACCATCGGCATGGCCAAGGAGTTGGCGGGCGAGGGCATTCGCGTCAACGCCGTGCGTCCGGGCATGATCGACACCGACATCCAGCGCGACACCGGCATTCCCGACCGAGTGCAGCGCGCGGTGCCGCAAATCCCCATGTTGCGCGGCGGCACCGTCGAGGAAGTGGCGGAAGCCGTGCTGTGGCTGATGTCCGACCAGTCCTCCTACTGCATCGGCCTCCTCATGGACGTCACCGGCGGGCGCGGGCTCTGACGCACGCACACCGTGTACTGTCATCGCGGGGCTTGTCCCCGGGGATCCATCTCTAAACGCGCTCCGGCGATGATGGGCCGCTGGATCCGGGCAACACGTGCCGGGAAGACAACTTTGTGGATGCCGCATTCACCTGTCATCCCGGAATTCCGCGACGTGCAAGATTGCATGCGAGGTCGGTGCCGCGGCCCCTGGGTCCCGGCTCTCGCTGCGCTTGATCGGGATGACAGAGGGAGCTGAGCGCTAAACTGTCATCCCGGAACGCGCGGCACGCGCGTATCCGGGACCCAGGAGCTGCGGGCGAGACCTCTGGAGCCCCGCCCTCCTCCATTTGTCATTCCCGCGAAAGCGGGAATCCACCTGATATGCGCCAGCCTTGCCTCTGGAACCCCGCGCGCGTCGCTCGGCGGGAATGACGGGAAGGTGGCGATCGCTTCTCAATTCCGCGCGCCACATCGCCTATAGTCGTCACGAATCGAACTCGAGGGCCTCCGCGCGTGACCAAATCACTTGTTGCAACCACCGATTCCACGGCTGTCGCACCCCCGCGCTGGCCCGCGGGCGTGGAGCCGACGCCGGAGTTCCTGGCCGCGTTCGACTACCTGCGCGAGGCGGAGGGCAACCTGTTCGTCACCGGCCGCGCCGGCACCGGCAAGTCCACGCTGCTGCGCTGCATCCGCGACCTCGTGCCAGGCGAAATGGTGATCGTTGCGCCCACCGGGTTGGCCGCCGTCAACGTCGGCGGCCAGACCATCCATTCCTTCTTCGGTTTCCCGCCGCGCCTGATCCAGCATGGCGACATTCGCCGCAGCCGTAACGGCCGCCTCATGCGCCGCCTCAAGTTCCTCGTCATCGACGAGGTGTCGATGGTGCGCTCCGACATCATGTGGGCCATCGACCAGTCGCTGCGCGTCAACCGCGGCCGGCCGCGCGAGCCGTTCGGGGGCGTCCGCCTCGCCATGTTCGGCGACCTGCACCAGTTGCCGCCCGTGATCGACGAGGCCGACGTCGCCGCCCACCTGGAGACCGAGCACGGCGGCCCGTTCTTTTTCTCGATCGGAGCATTGCGGGAGGGTGCGGGCACGGCGCTGGTGGAGCTCACCCATGTCTTTCGCCAGAAGGACGAGGCGCTGATCCGCGTCCTCAACCAGATCCGCGAGGGCGAGGCCGACGAGGACGATCTCGCACTGCTCAACGAGCGCGTGCACCCCATCCGAACCCTGGCCGAGGGCGAGCCCTACATCATCCTCACGCCCACCAACGCCGCCGCCCGCCGCATCAATCTCGCCTATCTCGAGGCCCTGCCTGCCGTGTCACGCGCCTTCCAGGCCGGCGTCAGCGGGGATTTCAACGAAAGTGCGCAGCCGACCGAGCAAACGCTGGTTCTCAAGGTTGGCGCCAAGGTCATGCTTCTCCGCAACGATACGGACCGGCGCTGGGTCAACGGCACCATCGCGCGCATCTCGCGACTGGAGGAAGACCGCGTTTGGGTGGATATCGATGGCGACGAGCACGAAATCGAGCGCGTGGCCTGGGAAAACCGCCGCTATGCCTACGATAAGGCGGAGGAAAAGATCGTCGAGACCATTGCCGGCACCTTCCGCCAGTTCCCGCTGCGCCTGGCCTGGGCGCTCACCATCCACAAAAGCCAGGGCTTGACGCTCGACAAGGTCTACATCGACCTCGGCCGCGGCACCTTCGCGCACGGCCAGGCCTACGTGGCCCTGTCGCGCTGCCGTACGCTGGAAGGTCTCGCCTTCGCGCGTCCGCTGCGTCCGAGTGACATCCTGTTCGATCCATCGGCGATGGGCTACCGGCAGGCATTCGAGCCGCTCGCGTGAGAGCGCTGTCAACGGCGCAAGTCAGGCGCGCGTAAGAAAAATTTCTTGAACGACACGCCGACTCTGCAGCTATAGTGGAGTCATGCTGGGCTCCGGATCAAAGGTTCGCGTGCGGAACGGCAAGGCCGCCGATGCTGCGGTGCTGTCGGACCTCTTTCGCGAGTCCTGGCTGTTCGCTTACCGGGGCATCATCCCGCACCTGCATCTCGACAGCATGGTCCGCCAGCGCACGCCGGAATGGTGGCGCACCGCCGTGCGCAGCGGCGACAGCACGCTGGTGCTGGAGATGTCGGGCAAGCTGATCGGCTACGCCACCTACGGTCCGGCGCGTCATCGCGGCCTGCACCAGGGCGAGATCTACGAGCTTTATCTGGATCCCGTGTATCAGGGCCTCGGCTTCGGCGAGCATCTGTTCGAGGGCTGCCGCCACGCGCTCGACATGCGCAAGCTGAAGGGCCTTGTCGTCTGGGCTTTGCTCGACAACACGCCGGCGTGCGACTTTTACTGGCGCCGCGGCGGCCGCCCCATCGCCAGCGCCTACACCCGCATCGGCCAGGCCAAGCTGGAGAAGGTCGCGTTTGCCTGGCACTGAGCTTTAGGCATACGCCCTCTTTGCCGCATTCCCTCATTGCGTTATGCCTCTGACCCGAGAGGGCCGAGCACGATGAGCATCATGAAAATCGCCGTCACCGGAGCCGCGGGCCGCATGGGCCGCGAGCTGATCCGCGCCATCCATGTCCAGGAGGGCTGCACGCTCGGCGGTGCGCTGGAGCAGGAAGACTCGCTGGCGCTCGGCCAGGACGCCGGCCTGCTCGCTGGTCTTGGCAAGCTCGGCGTCGTCATCACCGACGATCCGCTCGATGTGTTCGTCAAGGTCGATGCGGTGCTCGACTTCACCGTGCCGGCCGCCACCGTCGAGTTCGCCGGCCTCGCCGCCAACGCGCGCATCGTGCACGTGATCGGCACCACCGGCGTGAACGCCGAGCAGGACGCGGCCATCGTCGCTGCCGCCCGCCACGCCACCATCATCCGCTCGGGCAACATGAGCCTGGGCGTCAATCTGCTCACCGCCCTCACGCGTAAGGTCGCCGAGGCGCTCGACGCCGACTTCGACATCGAGGTGCTGGAGATGCACCACCGCCACAAGATCGACGCGCCGTCCGGCACCGCGCTCATGCTCGGCCGCGCCGCCGCGGAAGGCCGCAGCGTCAAGCTCGACGACGTCAGCGTGCGCTCTCGCGACGGCCACACCGGCGCCCGCAAGCGCGGCGACATCGGCTTTGCCACCCTGCGCGGCGGCAGCGTCGTCGGCGAGCACTCCGTGATCTTTGCCGCCGACGGCGAGCGCATCGAGCTCACCCACCTCGCCGCCGACCGCGGCATCTTCGCGCGCGGGGCGGTCAAGGCCGCCCTGTGGGGCCGCGGCAAGCCGCCGGGCCTCTACTCCATGATGGACGTGCTGGGCCTCGATCAGGCAAAACCGGCCGATTAATCGCATCCCGCAGTCGAGGACCGACATGGACAACGTGCTGGCGCTTGTACGCCACGGCGAAAGCGAGTGGAACAAGCTCAACCTGTTCACCGGCTGGAAGGACCCCGACCTCACCGATAAGGGCGTCGAGGAAGCGCGCAAGGCCGGCCGCCTGCTGAAGGCGAACGGCAAGCCGTTCGACGTTGCCTACACCAGCGACCTGAAACGCGCGCAGCGCACGTTGTCCATCATCCTCGGCGAGCTGGGACAGGAAAGCCTCGTCACCCACAGGGACCAGAAGCTCAACGAGCGCGACTACGGCGAGCTTTCCGGCCTCAACAAGGACGATGCCCGCAAGCGTTGGGGCGAGGAGCAGGTGCATATTTGGCGCCGCAGCTTCGACATTCCCCCGCCCGGCGGCGAGAGCCTGAAGGACACCGCCGCGCGCGTGCTGCCCTACTACGAGGCAAAGATCTGGCCCGACGTGAAAGCCGGCCGCAACGTGCTGGTGGTCGCGCACGGCAACTCGCTGCGCGCGCTCATCATGAAGCTGGAAGGCCTGTCGGGCGAAGAGATCATCGCCCGCGAACTCGCCACCGGCGTGCCCATCGTCTACCGCCTCAACCCCGACGGCACCGTCCAGGACCGCCGCGACTTCACGGGTTAGGTTCGCGCGACGGCGTCATCCCGGGGCTTGTCCCCGGGATCCATCCTTCAGCCTGCTCCGGCATTCGTTGTTCGCTCGATCCCGGCAACACGTGCCGGGATGACAGAGGTTGGTTGAGGCTCGGCCTTACTCCGCCCGGGCAGGCGGCATCCGCAGGATCGCCAGCGCCAGCGCCTGCGCGCGCGGCACCATCGACGCCACCTCGAGATATTCCTCCGGCGTATGCGCATTGGCACCCACAGGCCCGGTGGCGCACAGCGTGGGCGTCCCGACAGCCGCCGTGAAGCCGGAGTCGGCGCAGCCGCCGGTGAATTCTCCCGTGATGTCGAGGCCCGCATCGGCCGCCGCCGCACGGTAGGTGGCGAACAGCTCCTCCGATGCCGGCGACTGCGACAGCGGCAGGAACTCGCCGCGGATTTCCAGCTTCGCCGTCGTGCCGGCCACGGTGGCGGTATCGATGATCTCCTGCAGTTTGCCGAGCATCATGGCCCGGTCCTGCGGCTTCACGTAGCGCAGGTCGATCTGCCCCTCCGCATGCGGTGCCGTGGTGTTGACCGACTGCCCGCCGCCGACCGTGCCGACGTTGACCGTGATGCCGCGCAGCAGGTCGGTCAGCTTGTGCATGGCGACGATCTTGTGCGCCAGCTCGCCGATGGCGCTGATGCCCTTCTCGAAGTTGCCGCCCGAGTGCGCCGCCTTGCCGAACACCTCGAACTTCAGGAACACGCCGCCCTTGCGCCCGGTCACCACCGCGCCCGACGGCCGGCCGGGCTCCGAGTTGAAGACACAGCGCAACTGCCGCGCCACCCGCTCGATGATGGGCCGCGACGACGGCGATGCGATCTCCTCGTCGCTGGTGATGAGGCCCGCCAGCGGCACCGGCGCGCCGCCGAAGCGCTTGAAGGCTGCCAGCACGAACGCGTTGATGACGAGCCCGCCCTTCATGTCGCACACGCCGGGCCCGTAGGCGCGGCCGTCGTCGATGCGAAAGGGCCGGCGACCTGCCTCGCCCTTCGGAAACACGGTGTCGCGATGGCCCATCAGCAGGATCGGCTTCTCGTTCGGCCGTGTGTCGTCGAGGCGGATGTGAATGGCATCGCCGTAGGTGTCGTTGGCCTCGCGCGACGTGAGGAGTCCATGCTGGCCGAAGAAATCGATGAACAGCTGGCCCACCGCATCGACGCCGGCCTTGTCATAGCTGCCGCTGTCGGTGTTCACGGCGTCGCGCAGCAGCGCGATCATCGCGTCGTGCTGCGAGGCGAGCCAGCCCGTTACCTGGGTCTCAAGTTGGGTGCTCATGGAGTGTTGGTCCTGATTACGCGCGGTTGACGCCGAGCGCCTCGCGGAAGCGCTGGCCGATGGCGGCGCCGTCCTTCTCCGGCAGCGCCCACGGGTCCTCCGTGATCGCAATCTTGGCGACCGCAAGCACGGGGCCTGGCGTTTCGAACAGCAGCTTGGCAAGCGCGGGGATCGCGCCCTGCTCGGTCACCAGCATGGTCTTGCCGATGCCAAAGCCCTGCGCCACCGCCGTCAGATCGGTGCGGTTGGAGGTGAGGCCGCGCTGGCGTCCCGTCTCGCCGAACTTCTCGTTGTCGAGCACCAGGATGCCGAGATTTCCCGGCGCCTGGTCGCCGACCACGCCGAGCGTGCCGACGCCCATCAGCAGCTCGCCGTCGCCCGTTACGCACACCACACGCCGTTTTGGTTGCGCGATGGCGACGCCGAGCGCGGTCGGCAGCGCGAGGCCCATGCCGCCCCACGAGTAGAGATACTCGGGGCTGTCGCCGGCGGCGAAGCAATCCCAGGTCGGGCTGCCGAGCCCGCTCACGATCAGCGATCCGCCGCGATGCTTGAGCAGCTCGGCGATGAACGGCCGGCGGGCGATCTTGTTGGAGGCGGTGCTCATTTCTGCCCGAACCCCTTGGCGCCGACGATGCGCTGGCTGATGAGGACGGCCGCGCTCACGCGGCTGTTGAAGGCGATGTCGGCGGCGGCCGCGAACGTCTCGCCGACCTCCTCCGCCTTGTCGACCGGGAAACATTTGACGCCGACCGCTTCCAGCGACGGCCGCGTGCCCTGGCCCATCGGCACCTGCCACGGATTGAACTCGCCCCACTGGCCGCGCATGGT
>CADEEC010000134.1:0-2207 GCA_902826255.1 uncultured Hyphomicrobiales bacterium
CCTGCACGAGATACCGGAACGCAATGAGGAACGACACGCCCAAGCCGGCCCAAACCCAGTTGGCATAGCCGCCATCCTTCACCACATCCAGGCTCAGCGCTGCGATGAAGAGGCCCGATATCTGGAACATGCCCAAAGCCAACAGCAGCAGGTTGATGCGCCGATCCTGCTCGCGCTCCGCCAGCTCCGCGTGGCCCTGCCGCAGCTCCGACAGCTTGCGGCTGAACTGGTCGAACTCATCGGCCCGCCGTTTGAGACCCCGTTGCTTCTCGACCTCCTCGAACATCTGCCGCTCGGCAGGATAGCGGAAGATGTTGGGAAGAAGGTTCCATGTCTGGTTCGTAAACAGGTCACCGCGCATCTCGAGGTCCGCCCGAATGTCATTGGGCGTTGAGGCCTTCTTGGCGCCCCCGCTCGTGCGCTTCAGGCTGTCGATCAACTTGGCGCTCTCGTTGAGCATGTACTCATTGTACGCCAGGATGACATTGGTGAGCATCACATACGGGCAACCGCCGATGCCGTCGCGCATCTCCGCGAACGATCGCGATGCGGGCGAGTACAGGACCGTCAGCGAGGGGTGGATCAGCAGAACGTCGTAGTTCGACATGACGGCTTGCGACAGGCTGTCGGCAATCTCGCGCTCGTCCTGGTTTTCGGCGTCGAGGACGTTCTGCCCCAAGGCAGCAAGAGCGCGTTCGCCGCTTCCGCTGGAAATCTTGTGCTCCTTGGCCGCAGCGCACCATGCTTTGACCTCGTCGTGGCGCCGGGCGCCCACGACCTCGATTGACGCCGAGCGCAGATCTTCCCACGTCACCTTCGCAATCCGGGCAAGGGCCGTCCTGCATCGCTCCCGGTTCCAGCCAACGGCCTCGAGAGTGGGCTTGATCAGATCGTCGAACACGCTCGCCGTGCCGGACGCACTGCAAAGGCCGGCAAGCCGCTGCGTCATGAAATCCGCCAGGCTCTTCCAATCCGCATCGCCCTCGAACCGGAGCTGAACCTTCGCGCGGATGTCGTCCAAACCCTGATGGTAAGTGACACCGGGCGTGCCGACGAGGCTCGTGAGCACCGTCAGGTGTTGGGCGCTCATGACTTTGGAGGCCTCCGACAGCAGCAGCGCGGGTGCATACACGACGTGCCCGCTGTCGAAGAACGTGACGGAGTCCTTGAAGATCGCACGCAGCTTGAGAGGCGACACCTTGGCGACGTTGCGACCCCACTGCATGTCTATGGCCTGGATGTTGATCTCCACCGGCCTGCCGGCGAGGCTATCCAACACGGATAGAGGCTCGGTCAGCGCAACGACCGGCAACTGCCCTCGCGTCGTGAAGGGAATGGTGACGTCCGTGTAGAAGGCCGCGAGCGGATCGACATACGCCGCTGCCCTTTGCGAGTCGCCAAGTGTGCGGTAGATCCGATCGACGCCGATCGTGGCAGAAGCTGCAGGCTTGTCCGAGTTCCACCTTGCTCGGAGGATGAAAAGGTAGCGCAAGGACAGGTCGTCGGCAGCAATCACCGAGACCTGGGAGCCGGAAACCGGCGCAACATCATTCATGCTGACGCAAATCCTTCAAAGGAACCGAGCCTGGAGGCAAACTGTCGATGGCAAGCTTGAGTTCTGCGCTGTCGCGCTGGTCCAGAGAGCCGAAAAATTCCTCGAGAAATTCCCTCACCGTTGCGGCCGGCACGTCGCTCGCTGCCGCGCCAGGAGACTCGAGTGTCACGAGCATCAAGTCCGTCACCACATTCTGGTCAGGGCTGAGCCTGGGTTGAATATACGCAAAGTCCAGCCGCTTGCCACCAAGCGCAGCCATGACTGAAAGCCGTGCATCGGCCGCTCTGCGATCGGAGTCAGTGCTCTGCGCTTCCGGCCGCTCGACCTCGGCGACGATCAAAGGGCGGATGCCGCCATTGTCCTTCGACACCTTGTCGGCCGCCTTCGCGAGCAGGCGGCCACCCAAACCGTGCCGTCGGTAGTCCGGCGCGACGGCGATGTAGGTCACCAGCGCCACCCTGCTGCGGCGGAAATACTCGATGACAATTCCGGCAACCACTGCTGCAGCAGCCTCGACTGGCGATCGATGGCGCGCGACGATCAGATGCAGGATCGGCGCGGGCGGCGGGAGGTCGGCATTGAGCAGCGGCAGCCATACGTCCGGCGTTTCTATCTGATCCGCTTTCGGAAACGCGTCCTTGTAGAGATTGGT
>CADEEC010000134.1:2217-10422 GCA_902826255.1 uncultured Hyphomicrobiales bacterium
CGCCACCTCCGTGCGAAGGTCGACCAGCTCGACATCAGCGGGGCGCATTTGTGATTCTACGCCTTGCCACGGCTTGACCCTTCACCGCCCCCTCACATCCTGAACACCCCGAACTTCATATCCGGTATCGGCGCATTCAGCGCTGCCGACAGCGACAGCGCCACCACCCGCCGCGTCTCGCGCGGCGCAATGATCCCATCATCCCAGATCCGCGCGGTGGCGAAATACGGGTGCCCCTCGCGCTCGAAGTTCTCCAGCACCGGCTTCTTGAACGCCGCCTCCTCCGCCGCGCTCCACGTCTTGCCCTCGGCCTCGATGTTCTCGCGGCGCACGGTGGCCAGCACGCCCGCCGCCTGTGGGCCGCCCATCACGGAGATGCGCGCGTTGGGCCAGGTGAAGAGGAAGCGCGGGGAATAGGCGCGGCCGCACATCGCATAGTTTCCGGCGCCGTAGCTGCCACCGATGATCACCGTCACCTTCGGCACCTGCGCGCACGCCACCGCCGTCACCATCTTGGCGCCGTCGCGGGCGATGCCGCCGGCCTCCGCCGCCTTGCCCACCATGAAGCCGGTGATGTTCTGCAGGAACAGCAGCGGGATCTTGCGCTGGCAGGCCAGCTCGATGAAGTGCGTCGCCTTCAGCGCCGTCTCCGAATAGAGGATGCCGTTGTTGGCGAGGATGGCGACCGGAATGCCCTCGATGTGAGCGAAGCCGGTGACCAGCGTCTGCGCGTAGTTGGTCTTGAACTCGTCCATCTCGCTGCCGTCGACGATGCGCGCGATGATCTCGCGCGTGTCGTACTGTGTCATCAGCGAGGCCGGCACCACGCCATCAAGCTCCGCCGGGTCATACGCCGGCGGCCGCGGCTCGCGCAGCGCGACGTCCACCTTCTTCACCGTGTTGAGGTTGGCGACGATGTTGCGCACGATCTCCAGCGCGTGGTCGTCATTGAGCGCATAGTGATCCGCCACGCCAGACTGGCGCGTGTGCACCTCCGCGCCGCCCAGCTCCTCCGCGCTCACGCTCTCGCCGGTGGCGGCCTTTACCAGCGGCGGCCCCCCGAGGAAGATCGTGCCCTGCTTCCTGACAATGATCGACTCGTCCGACATGGCCGGTACGTAGGCGCCGCCCGCCGTGCACGAGCCCATCACGCAGGCGATCTGCGGCACGCCGAGCGAGGATAAGGTCGCCTGGTTGTAGAAGATGCGGCCGAAATGGTCGCGATCCGGGAACACTTCGGTGTGCTGCGGCAGGTTGGCACCGCCGGAGTCCACTAGATAGATGCACGGCAGCCGGTTCTCGCGCGCGACTTCCTGCGCGCGCACGTGCTTCTTCACCGTCATCGGGAAGTAGGTGCCACCCTTGATGGTGGCGTCGTTGCACACGATCACGCACTCGCGGCCCGACACGCGCCCCACGCCCGTGATGATGCCCGCGCCATGAATGTCCTTCGTATAAAGGTCCCACGCCGCCATCGGCGACAGCTCCAGGAACGGCGAGCCCGGATCGATCAGCCGCAGCACGCGGTCCCGCGGCAGCAGCTTGCCGCGCGCGGTGTGCCGTTCCCTCAGCTTGTCGGGCCCGCCGGTCGACACTTCCGCGCGCTTGGCGGCGAGGTCCGCCACCAGCGCCTGCATGGCCGCCGCGTTGGCCTTGAACTCCTCGGAGGTGGCGGAGAAGTGAGATTTGATCTTCGGCATTCGGCTCGCTCCAAGCGTCATCCGGGGCGTTGGCAGTCCCCTCTCCCACGCTGATGACGCTTGAGGCCAGGTTTGCGATGCGTGGGGAGAGGGAGCCGCGACGTCCTGGATGACAACCTTACTTCTTCCCCTCGTCCTTGTTGGCCGCCTCGCCCGGCTCGGTCGGGCCGCCGGCGTCCTTCCAGCCGCGGAAGCCGCCAAGGATGTGGGCGACGGGCTTCAGCCCCATGTCCTGCGCCGTCTTGGCCGCCAGCGCCGAGCGCAGCCCGCCGGCACAGAAGAACACGAATTTCTTGTCCTCGCCGAAGCGCGGCTTGTAGTAGGGGCTACCCGGATCGATCCAGAATTCCAGCATGCCGCGCGTGACGTTGAAGGTGCCGGGCACCTTGCCGTCACGCTCCCTCTCGCGCGGGTCGCGCAGATCGACCAGTACCACGTCGTCCTGCCCGAACAGCTTGACGGCCTCCGCCGCCGGGATTTCCTCGATCTCGCTCTTGGCCTGCTCGACCATCGATTTGATGCTTTTTGTGATGTTCTGCGCCACGCTTGCTCTCCGTGTCCTCATATGTGGCGCCTTGGCCGCGCCGTTGATCGACTTTCGCCTGTTTACGCTGCCCGCCCTTTGAGCGCCATGTTTGATTGGCTAGGGTCCTCAAACACTAAGTGATTTGCTCCATGCTCGCCCGCCTTGCCGCCTGCTCGCTCCTGCTTCTCCTCGGCGCCTGCGCCGCGGGACTGCCGGGCTATGTGCCGGACTCAGGCAAGAAGAAGGGCAAGCTCGGCACGCCCTTCACCAGCGGCGAAGTGACCTCCGACGGCGTCTACCAGATGTCGGAGCAGGAGAAGCTGATGGACTGCAAGCGCACCACCGGCTCGATGCTCATCACCATCAGCTACCTCCGGCATCGCGACACCGAGGTCGGCACATCCGACGTCGCCGTGGCGGCCAGCAAGGCGGCCAAGCCGTTCATCGGCGGCTCCGGCCGGGGCCTCAACCGCGATGCGGAGTATCACCGTGCCCGGGCGCGCATCGATGCCTACAACCGCCACCTCGCGGCCCAGAAATGCCCCACGCTCGACATCGATGCCGAGCTTGCGAAGCCGCCGGTGCCGATGGGCAAGAAGTACTAAGCCGCGGACTCGCAATTGGTGAGATTCTCGGCCGCTCGTGACGTGGTTGGTGCTCTATCCTCTGCGCTAGCATTTGGCTCATTGGCCCCTCGCAGCGGCCAATGAACCAAATGGAAAAACCAATGACGATATCGCTCTACGACCTCAGTGTTCCGACCTTCCTGCAAACCACAAGGGCCGTCGGAGGGTTGCTGGACCGTGCCGTGCGGCACTGCGCTGAAATCGGCACCGATCCCGACGATTTCGTCGAAGCCCGGCTCTTCGAAGACATGGCGCCCTTCCATTTCCAGATCGAAGCGCTGACGCACCATGCGGTGTGGGGACTGGAGGCCGTGAAGACCGGCGTGTTTGCCCCACCGCCTCTGGTCGGCGCAATGCCTTTCGCCGACCTGCAGGCTATGGTCGGTCGCGCAGTAACTGCGTTGGAGGCGCTCACCGCCGACGAAGTCAACGGCTGGTCCGACAAGAACCTGGACATCGAACTCTTTCGACCGCTCGACCAGAAAAACGCCTCGACTTCGAAGTGGGGCCCGCGGACATTGGCCCTAACGCCGGAGACCTACCTCCTCACGTACGCGCTGCCGAACTTTTATTTTCATGTCGTCACCGCCTATAACATCCTGCGCACGCGGGGAGTGCCGATCGGCAAGGGCGATTACGAGGGACAGTTGCGGGTCAGACCGGCCTAGTGTGATGAGCGAGAAATTCGCCGGCACCTTTGATTTGCGAAGTTCGCTCGGGATATAGGCTGCAGGGTTTGGCGAACTTCGCAATGCGCGACACCAGCCTCACGGCCGCGGAAACAGCGCCGTCGAGCGGCCCGTGAGATAGTACGCCAGCAGCCCCAGATATTCGTGCGCGGCGTTGTCCAGTATCACAAGCTGCTCGGGTATCGATGTACTGAAGTCGGTGAGTGAAAGGTCCACGGTCGTGCGATAGTCCACCGGCCAAGCGACCACGTTGAAGCCTTCCTTGCGGAAAGTCCCCACCGCGCGCGGCATGTGGATGGCAGACGTCAGCAGCAGCCACGTCTGGTCCGGCCGCGGATGCAGCAGCCGGGCCGTGAACACGGCGTTCTCATGCGTGGTGCGCGATGCGGCCTCCAGCGTCAGCTGCGCTGCATCGACACCGAGCGCCAGATAAATCCGCTTGGCCACCTCGGCTTCCGGGGGATACTCGCTGTAGGCGGCCGCCGACCCGCCCGTGAAAATGATCCTGATACCCGGATAAAGACGCGCGAGCGCGACAGACTCGGTCATGCGCTCCGCAGCCGCATTCAAGCCGCCGATTTCTTCCCGATCCCACCCGGAGCCGTCGCGCGCGCCACCCAGAACGATGATGCCCGCCACCGATCTCACGTCGAAATTGGCCGCCGGACGGGGAAAGCGGTCCTCGAGGTTCTGCACGAAAAAATCGGCAACCGGTACCAGTCCAAAAAACAGGAGAGCGCCGACGCTGCCGAGCATCAGCCACCGTGACAGCCTGCGCCAGGTCGACAGAGTCAGCAGCGCACCCGCGGCAAGCGCCGCGAACATCAGCGTCGACGGCTGCACCACCGCCCAGAGCAGCTTGGAGAGGTAGAAGAACATTGAAAAGCCAGCCGCACCGTCCCGGCCCGCGCACACCGCCAGGCGGCCAAAGCCTTCGCGGGCGAGACATGTGAAGTCAAGCTTGTGCTTGCCGAATGTTTACTTTGCAGCCCTACTCGCAGAAGGCACTGCGCTTCCTGGGGGCGAGGTCCAGGTGGAAGTGGTCCCGGTGCGCCTCGTTCGCCTCCGGGCCGAGCACGGTGCCGAACGGCCCGCAGGCGCCCTTATGCAGGCGGCGCAGGAAGCTCGCCTCCGACGGCAGGCGTGGCTCCTCGCGCGGCGCCGAAACCGGGATCGCCTTGCGCCGTGAATCGTCACCGCGCCCAAGCCTGCTGATCTGCGATGTGTTGATCGGCGCCCGTTCCAGGGCGCGGGAGCGCTCCGCCTCGCGCTCTGCTGTCTCTTCCAACGCGTCGGCTTCGGCCTCGCGCTTCTTCAGGTCCTGCTCGCGCTTGCGCAGCTCCGTCTGCATCTTCTGGCGCTCGTCGCGCGCGGCCTTGGTCTTGCCCGGCGGCGGCAGGGCGGACTTGTCCTTCTCCAGCTTCTCCCACGCGGTCTTGAGTTCCGCTTCGAGCCGCTGGCGCTCCTTCCTGGCCGCTTCGGCCTTGGCTTCCGCGATCTCGATCTCGCGCTTGCGGACGTCGCGCACGGTCGGGCCCCAATCGCGCTTGACGTCGACGGTGCGGCCGTCCGCCGTGATGAAGCTGCCGATGTCGATGGCGTTTGCGAGCGCGTGCTCGCTGAGACGATGGCTGCCCGTACGGGTGCCGTTGCGGTTGCGGCAGGCATAGCCCGACACATTGCGCAGCCGCGTGATGCGCGAGCCGAGATGCTCCTGCGCGGCCGGCTGCACCGTATCCTCGATCCAGCCGTGCAGGCTGGCGACCATGGCACAATTGAGCATCGGCGGCGGCTGGAACTCGATACGCTTGTCACCGGTGCCGAACCGCTTCAGCATCACCGGCGCCGGCGCACCACACTGCTCGTCCTTGACCGCCGGCGCGATCTCCACCTCGGCGCCGAGCGGGGCAAGACGCTTCAGACAGTCCTTCAGTGCCGCGATAACCTCGGCATCCGACCATTGATCGGGCTCGGGCGGAGGCGGCGTCACTTTCGCGGTTTCCGGCGGGGAAGGCACGGGCGTCTTGGCCGGCACGCCGGCCTTGCCTATCTCGCCGCCCGATTCGCGAAGTGCCGCCTGCTTGCCCCGGTCGCGCCGGCGCTGCGCGAGATGGATAAGCGTATCGGGGCGGCCGGCGTCCGCGGGCTCTTCGTCGACCGGACTGCCGGCAGGCGGCGTTACAGCAGCCGGCGCTGCACGGGTCACGGCATCGACAGCCGACACGGGCTTCGCCCTGACGATCTCCACATCCGTAGACGACGGCTTGCTGGCAATAGCAATCGGCGGCGAGCTGAATGCCGGACGGCTTTCAGGCAGCGCCACCGGCGCCGCGAAGGAGGGCGGCGCAGTTGCCGACATCGCCTGCTTCACTGGCGGCGTCGATGCCGCGCGCTGCGGCAGCATCGGCACAAGTGCGAGCCCCGCAATAAGGGCGATGGAAAGCTGCGACGACACGGTCTCGACGGCCTTTGCAAGGACAGCAAGCTGCCTATTGAAATGCTCCGACGCCGAATTCATGCCCGCAGGGACGCTCCGGTTTTTGTGTTGCGCGTGCACCAAGGTGCCCGCGCTTTATGGTGGAACGATGTTGCCTGCGCGCTGGACAACGCCGCGCGGCGCGGCACGCAGTGTACGTGCCGGTCCGCCCAACACAACGCGCAGCGGCCGGTAAAGGTTCAGCTCTCAGATCAGCTGGTGGGGCCGTCGAGCTTGCGCGTCAGGCTCTCGAACTCACGCCGCAGCTCTTCATTCTTGAAGATCTGATCGAAGGTTGGCGACTCAAGCTTTTGAATTGCCTCGAAAGATGCAGCGGCATCGCGCATCAGGTTTCTGAGCTGGAAGCTCGCCTCCACGGTCTCGAAGGTGTTGTCGGCGATCCTGAGGTCATGCGTCGCCCGCTGCCGCGCCTTGGCGATCTGCTCGCGCTGCTGCAGCAGGTAGCGGCGGTAGCCGCGCGCGGCCTCCTCGGCCAGGCGCTGGCTGTCGCGGTTGGCTTCGAGCGCGCGCTTCTGGTCCTCGCGGTTCTCCATGCGCAGCAGGTCCGCCGTCTTGGCGCGGGCGGCGCGGATGTCGGTCTCGATCTGCGACAGCTTCGGCAGGTACTGCTTGTCGATCCTGGCGATCAGCGTGTCCTGCGCATGCACCAGGATCGCGAACAGGGCCGCGTGCATGGCGAAGTACTTGCGCGCCGCGCCAACGTTCTCGCCCGAGGCCGTCAGCAGCTTGCCGAGCTGAGCGTCGATCAGTTTGGCCGAGTTGAAGGCGGCCGCCAGCCGCACGATGTCGCCGCTGAGCACGCTGTCGAGCAGCAGGTCCACCTGCTGCTGGGAAAGCTCGATGCCCGACTTTTTCAGCGCCTCCTGCACCTCGCCCTTGGTCTTGCCGATCTCGGCACGGTTCAGCTCGATGCGCTTCTTGGTGTCGTCGATGGCCTGGCCCAGGCTGTCGACGGTGTCGGTGACGTAGCCCGGCAGCAGGCCGTCCTTGGGCGCCGTGATCTGCTTCTCGCGTAGCGACACGATGCGGTCGTCGAGCTCGCGGATATTCTTGCGCAGGCTCTCGATCTTCTTCTGCATCTCGACCACCGGCACGTCGGTGACGATGCCGAGCGCGGAATCGAGCAGGTCGCGGATGCGCCGTTCGCGGTCCTCGCGCGTCTCCGTCCAGATCGGGCGCACGATGTAATCGTTCTCAGTCGGCAGCTTGCGCGCTTCGGACCGGTTCTTGGCCGTGTCCTGCAGGATCGACTCGATGGCCTTCATCAGGCGCTGCGCCTGCTCGCGGCTGGTGTCGGTCTCCTCGCCAGCCTTCGGTGCGGACGGGACGGTCTGCTCGGCCGCCGCCGGCGCCTTGCTGTCGGCAACCTTGATGACGGAAGCTTTGGCAGGCTGCGCCGCTTCCGGCGAGCGCTTGATGAGATCGGCGATCTGGTCGGGCGCCGGTTTTCCCGCGCCGCTGATGAGGGCGATCGCCGCCGCGCCGCTCGCGAGCGCACCAAGCGAGAGCCAACCGCGCAAGAAGAAGACCATGACCCCGCACCTCCCGATGCAGACTTAGATGGGGTTTCAATTCGGGCTTTTTTGTGTGGAAAGCCCCTGCCTTTACAACTGCTTGTTGATCCGTTCGTGTGCGGCCTTGATGAGGCCCAGCAATTCGCCGTTGATCTGCCGCGCGTCGGTCAGCACGACCATGTGCGTGATGCCCGGGCCCGGCCCTTTCAGCTTCGCTTTCTGCACCTGCGCATCGAACGGCCGGTCGCCAAGATCGAGGCCGAGGCGCACTTCGCTCGGGTGCAGTGTGACGGCGGCAAACTCTCCCGGCCCACCGTAGGAGATGTAGCCGGGCCGCGGCGCCAGCGCGACCTCGTGGACAGCTCCGCGGATCGCGGTCTCCAGCATCTGGTAGAGCGGTCGGTAGCCTTTCGCGCCGGCGATCAGCTTCTCGAGCGCGGCCGCGGCTTCGGCAGATGGGGCTGGTGTTGCACGCGGGGGCGCAACGGATCGCACCGGCTCGGCAGCCGGCGCCGGTGCTGGCTCCGCCGTGGGAGGCTCGGAAACCGCCTTCAGGGGCGTCTCCCCGAAGATCGGCTTGCCGCCGTTGGCGTGGATGCGCTCCAGCCAAGAGGCGCGCTGGAAGGTGAAGCCCTGCCCGCGCAGCCAGTCGA
>CADEEC010000135.1 GCA_902826255.1 uncultured Hyphomicrobiales bacterium
GAGCAGCCGGCTGTTAACCGGCTGGTCGTAGGTTCGAATCCTACCCGCGGAGCCAACCTTCACCTGAGACCAACTCTGGCGTATTGGGCCGTGGCGCGCGCCGCGGCGTAGCGCGGCACGCGCACTAGCGCATTTTTTGCCAAACGCTAGCGGCTGTAGAACTCGACCACGAGGTTCGGTTCCATCTGCACTGGGAACGGAACGTCGGTGAGACCCGGGACGCGCACGAGCTTGGCCGTCATCTTGTTGTGATCGGCCTCGATGTAGTCGGGCACGTCGCGCTCTGCGCTTTTGATGGCTTCGAGTAACAGGGCCATCTGCTTGCCCTTCTCCTTTACCTCCACCACATCGCCGATGCGGCAGCGGAAGCTCGGGATGTTCACGCGCTTGCCGTTGACCGTGACATGGCCGTGGCTGACGAACTGACGCGCGGCAAACGGCGTGGGCACGAACTTGGCGCGATAAACGATGGCATCGAGGCGGCGCTCGAGCAGGCCGATCAGATGCTCGGAGGTCGAGCCCTTGAAGCGGCGCGCCTCCTCATAGAGGCCGCGGAACTGGCGCTCGCCGATGTTGGCGTAATAGCGCTTCAGCTTCTGCTTGGCGCGCAGCTGCTGACCATAGTCTGAGAGCTTGGTGGTACGGCGCTCGCCATGCTGCCCCGGGCGGGACTCGCGCTTGTTGAGCGGGCTCTTGGCACGGCCCCAGAGCTTTTGTCCGAGGCGGCGATCAATCTTGTACTTGGCGCGAATGCGTTTTGTCATTGTGGCACTCCTGATGCGCCGGGCGAATACCCGGCTGGTTGGGAGCACCCCCTCCTCTGCTCCCAAATCTGGAAGCCGACAGGCAACCCTCTTCCCCGGTCTGAGGCCAGGCGGAAGGATGCCACGGGTGTGCGGATGCGGGCTCACGCCCGCGAGCGGGTTATAGCGGATCGCCGAGGGGCGTCAACGGATACCTGCCGCCCCCGCCAGCGCTATTTCTTGGCAGGGCCCGTCTTGACCGAGCCCGTGGGCGGGGCCGGCGTCGCATTGATGTAAGCCGCAATCTGGGCCTTAACCCTGTCGCGCTCGCTATCGTCGCAGCTTGCCGTGGTCGGCGCCTTGCCCTCCTGCACGACGACCTGCTTGTCCCCTTGCTTTTCGACGATCTGGACCTTGCCGGTCAGCGTCATGACGGTGAACAAGTGAAGTTGGCTGATATAGAGCAACTGCTGTTCGGACCATGACTTCTTGGCCTGCTCCCGGCGCATCAGGGTCTGATAGTTGGCGCGCTGCTCCTCAGTGAGGTTGCAGATTTGCGCGTACGCAGACAGCCGCGCGACCTTGATCACCTCGCGGGCGACATCCACCGCGACGATGACATCCTTTGGCTTTGACTTGTCGACCTCGATTACCTTGCCGTCAGGGGAGGTGAACTTGGGCGGCGTCAAAGCCCAGGCATACTGCATCAACAGCTTTACGGATTTTTCGCTCAGCTCCTTCGTTTGTGCGGGCGCAGGCGCGCTGTAGAGCGCTGCAAGCACCACCGCACAAAGGAACCCCGCGCCTGCCTTGGCGCCCGCACCAATCATGCTCCCATCCCCCCTGCGTAGAGCCCACCGAGGGCCTGGCCTGGTCGTCTCATTCTCGCTGGTCATGCCTGAATCTTCGGCGGCATCGCTCGGCGGAAAACGAGGCATAACTAAGGCAACTGGCGTCGCCGTCCGCGTGAATGCGCCAAGGCCTTAATGATTCCCCTGAGGGTGCGGATTTCTTGCTCCGTTGCCCCCATGCGCGCAAACATGGACCGGAGGTTCTGGACCACGCTGGGGCGCTTGTCCGGGGCAGTAAAGAAGCCGCTGTCGTCCAGCTCGCGCTCCAGATGGGCGAAGAAAGCGATCAGCTCCTCCTTGTTGGCCGGCTGCGAGCCGCGCAACCGCAAACCGGGCTGCAATGCGTGCTCATACGTCGTCACGCGCCCGAGCGTGCCGGTGCCGGACTGCTTCATCCACTCGTAGCTCAGGAGGAGGACGGCCTGGGCCAAATTCAGAGAAGCGAAGTTGGGATTAACGGGCGCCATGATGGCGGCGTCCGCGTTGGCGATTTCCCCGGTTTCCAGTCCGTTGCGCTCGGGCCCGAAGACGATGCCGCAGCGCTGACCCTGCGCGAGTCGGCGGCGAATCTCGGCGACAGCCTGCTCCGGCGTAAGCACCGGCTTGGCGAGATCGCGCTGACGCGCTGTGGTCGCTGCCACCCAGTTGAGGCCGCTCAAGCCGTCCTCGAAAGTGTCGCAGGCTTCCGCGCCGTCGATGATGAAGTTGGCGCCGGAGGCGGCGATGCGGGCCTTCTCGTTCGGCCAGCCGTCACGCGGAGCGACGAGGCGCAAGTGCTCCAGACCGAAATTGGCCATGGCGCGCGCCACCATGCCGATGTTGTCGGCAAGCTGCGGACGCACGAGGATGAAAACGGGCGAGCTGCTTTCTGTTTCAGGCGGGGCACCGCTCTGCGCCGCGCGGCGGATGCCATGCCGCAGCTTGCGCAGCACGCGGCGGGCCCAGAACCAATACTCCTCGCCGGCCCAGGTTTTTGCCAGCGCATCGAGGCTGCTCGTGGCGAAGCTGCCGCGGCCGGGTGCCGGTATCCTCAGGCCGCCATCCTTGACCTGGACCTCGGCGTACTGGGTGATGAAGTCGTCGAGCGTCTTCAATCCCAGGCTTGCGGTTCGCATCCGGCAACCGGGGCAGGTGGCCCCGTCGTCCTGGCAGCGCTGCTCGGCACAATAGGTAAGGATGGGCTCGAGATTCGCCTGGTCGACGCCGAATGCCGACCATTGCGCCATCGCGGCCGCGATTCCTTTTTCGTGTGCATCCTCAACGATGCCTGCAACCGGGACATCCAGCCGCGCGACGAGCGGCACGCAATGGCCATCGCGCAAGGATGGCCTGACTGAAAGATCGTGCGCGGCGGGCTCGCTCATTGGCTTCAAACTGCTTCCGTCACGCGCCAAGAAAATCTCGCAGATGGCCGATCACTTCGGGTGTGCGCTGGTGGACGACCCAGTGATCGGCGTTGGCGATCTCCTTCACGGTCAGGTCATCGCAGAAGTCAGGCAGCGTTGCACGCGATACCGGCAGCAGGGCGCGGTCGTCCATGCCCCAGATGACGAGGTGCGGCATGCGGATGCGCAGCTGGGCCGGATCGAGCTTCATGACCTTGCCGGGATCGACTTGCTCGCCGGGGTGCGGCACCACGATCGGGGATGCGCGATACCAGTTCAGCATGCCGGTGAGCGCACCCGGCGGCGACCAGGCTTCGACGTAGCGCGCCTTCTTCTCCGGTGTCAGCCAGGGCTGCGGCCCGAAGCGGCTCAGCATGCCGATGAGCTTATCGAAACTATTCGCGGAGAGGCGCTCCTCGGCGCGAGGATCGCGCAGGTAGTGCATGTAGGCGCTGGCCGCGCGCTGGGCCTCGTCCGCGATCAGGGCTTTCTGAAAGGGACCCGGATGCACGCCGTTGATGACGGCGAGCCTGGAAATCCGCGCAGGTGCGGCAATGGCCGTCGCGTAGGCGACGGAGGCGCCCCAGTCATGGGCAACGAGAACGAAGGGCTTGCCAGGAGAATAACGCTCGCCCAGCGCCAGGATATCCCGGACGAGATTCTTAACCCGGTAGGCGTCTACCCCTTCCGGTTTGGACGAGCGGAAGTAGCCGCGCTGGTCGGGGGCCACGCAATGGTGCGCGCCGGCAAGAGCCGGCAGGACCTCGTCCCAGGCGCCGGAGTACTCGGGGAAGCCATGGAGAAAAAGGATGAGCGGGGCGCGCGGGTCGCCCTCAGCGCGGACCGCGATGTCGATGCCGTTGGCGGATACCGTTTCGTGCCGCATGTCGCTGCTTTCGGCTGACGTTCCGGGGCCAACCTGCCCAATTCCGCCGCACCTGTCGAGAATGCCGCGTCTATAGCCGTTGGCACGGCTTTGCGCGGGCAGGCGCGGATGCTATAGGCGCCGCAATTAGCGCCAAGGAAGGGGTTTTAGAGCCATGCAGAAGATCAAGGTCGCCGGCACCGTCGTCGAGATGGACGGCGATGAGATGACGCGGATCATCTGGAAGCTCATCAAGGACAAGCTGATCCACCCCTACCTGGACGTGAACCTGGAGTACTACGACCTCGGCGTCGAGTATCGCGACAAGACCAACGACCAGGTCACGATCGACGCAGCCAATGCCACCAAGAAGCACGGCGTTGCGGTGAAGTGCGCGACCATCACGCCGGACGAGGGCCGCGTGAAGGAGTTCGCCCTCAAGGAGATGTGGAAGAGCCCCAACGGCACGATCCGCAACATCCTGGGCGGCGTCATCTTCCGCGAACCCATCATCTGCAAGAACGTGCCGCGCCTGGTGCCCGGCTGGACGCAGCCGATCGTCATCGGCCGCCACGCCTACGGCGATCAGTATCGCGCGACCGACTTCAAGTTTCCCGGCAAGGGCAAGATCACCATCAAGTTCGAGGGCGAGGACGGCAAGGTGATCGAGCGCGAGGTGTTCAAGGCGCCGGAGAGCGGCGTCACCATGGCGATGTACAATCTCGACGGCTCGATCCGCGATTTTGCGCGCGCCTCGTTCAACTACGGTCTGAACCGCGGCTACTCGGTCTATCTCTCCACCAAGAACACGATCCTGAAGCAGTACGACGGCCGCTTCATGGAGCTGTTCCAGGAGGTGTTCGACAAGGAGTTCAAGGGCGAGTTCGACAAGAAGAAGATCGTCTACGAGCACCGCCTGATCGACGACATGGTGGCCTCCGCACTCAAATGGTCGGGCGGCTACGTGTGGGCGTGCAAGAACTACGACGGCGACGTGCAGTCCGACACGGTGGCGCAGGGCTTCGGTTCGCTGGGCCTGATGACCAGCGTGCTGATGACACCCGATGGCAAGACGGTGGAAGCGGAGGCCGCGCACGGCACGGTCACGCGCCACTACCGCGAGCACCAGAAGGGCAAGGAGACCTCGACCAACTCGATCGCCTCGATCTTCGCCTGGACGCGCGGCCTCGCGCATCGCGCCAAGCTCGACAACAACCCAGAGCTGGCGAAGTTTGCGGCGACGCTGGAGAAGGTGTGCGTCGACACCGTCGAATCCGGTTTCATGACGAAGGACCTGGCGCTGCTGGTCGGCGACCAGCAGAAGTGGCTGTCGACCACCGGCTTCCTCGACAAGGTCGACGAGAACCTGAAGAAGGCAATGGGCGCCTAGCCGGGAAGCTCGGCCCCCTCACGGGGGCCGGCCAGAGTCTGGTGGCGCGCCAGATAGCGCCGAACGGGGGTGGTGTATTGGGCGATCAGCGCATGGCGCAATATCGCAACGCCTAGGGATGCCGGCAGCAGGAAGGCCCAAACCCACGGCTGTGCGCCGCCCTGCAACAGGCGCCACATCATGGCGGCTGTTGCCGCCGCGCCGAAGGCCGTGATCGCGCCGGCGGCGCCAGTTTTCGTGAACATGCCGAGCCTCGCTGATCGATCCTGGTGAACGCGGGTGCCGGCGTGTTCAGTTCCGCGCGGCTCGCAAACCGCCGGTGCATGGAACTTCTTCACAACAAGGATCGTTGAAACTCCTCAGCGGCGCTTGCGCCGGCGAGGAGGGCATCTGCATGGCTTGGTACGACTCGTTTGATGCCGGCGGCACACTCATGCATGAGCTGGAGATCACCTTGCGGCTCGTGCTTGCGGCTGCGGCGGGCGCCGCCATCGGCTTCGAGCGCGAGAGCAAGGACCGGCCGGCTGGACTGCGCACCAACATGCTGGTGGCACTCGCCTCCGCCCTATTCACCGTCATCACCTTCGAGATCTACCAGGCCTTCAAGGGGGCCAATGCCGACCCGACCCGCATCATTGAGGCGGTGACGGCGGGCGTCGCCTTTCTCGCTGCCGGCACCATCATTCACGGCAAGTCCAGCGTACACGGGCTGACGACCGGAGCGGCGATGTGGATGGCCGGTGCGCTGGGCGTGTGCTGCGGCGCGGGCTACTATGTGCTGGCGCTGCTGGCGACCGTGCTGACGGTGCTGATCCTGACGGCGCTAAGCCGGCTGGAGATCGGCGAGGCCAAGGGTGCGGTACCGGAATTGCGCGACCCGACTGCGCGCGATTGATCGGCGCGAGGCCAAGTGCTCCAGCGCTGGCGAAACGTAGACAAACCTGTCGGAAGATAACTTGTAGATAGCACAACAGCACGACGCTGTCGAGCGAAATGATGTAGGCGGATGGTTAACGCGGAGGCGTGCGGACGGTGAGGAAGCCCATGCATACCGGCGGCTGCCAGTGTGGCGCCGTGCGATACGCGCTCTACGCGGAACCCACCAATCCGCACGTCTGCCACTGCCGGATGTGCCAGAAGGCCTTCGGCGGCTTCTTCGCGCCGCTCGCCGGCGTGAAGCTCACCGAATTTGCGTGGACCAAGGGCGCGCCCGGTGCGTTCCGCAGCTCCGAGGCGGCCGAGCGCGGGTTCTGCAGAGATTGCGGTACGCCGCTGTTTTTCCGCTACGTCGACAAAGATCGGATTTCGATTTCGCTCGGCAGCCTGGACGAGCCGGCGCGCATTGTGCCGGCTCGTCAGTATGGCGTCGAAGGACGCCTGCCGTGCGTGGCGACGCTGACGGAACTTCCAGGGTCGCGCACAGAGGACGACGTGCCGGCGGCGGAACGCGCGCGCTTCAAGAGCCGCCAGCATCCGGACCAGCCCGATTGACAGGCGCGACCGCGGCGCGTTCCCTTCCCGGATCTTTGGAGGAACAGGCATGCCGGACATCAAGCTCGACCACTGCGTCATTCATATCTCCGACTGGGAGCGCTCGAACGCCTTCTATCGCGACGTGGTTGGTGCCAACGTCGTCCGGCGCGGAAACGGCTGGGCTTACCGCTTCGGCGAGACGCAGCTCAACTGCCATGGCCCGGGCGTGGTGCCGGCGCCGGTGGCGCGCGTGCCAGTCCAGCCGGGCAACAGCGATCTGTGCTTCGTGTGGCCGGGGCCGATCGAGGGTGCGGTGGCGCATCTCGAGAAGCATCGCGTGGCGATCGAGCTGGGACCTGTCGAGCGCTATGGCGCGCGCGAGGCGGGGACAAGCGTGTACTTCCGCGACCCCGATGGGTCGCTGCTGGAGTTCATCTCGTACGGGTGACCTCATCGCGGCCGACTTGCCGCGGCCTCCCCACCTGCGTCCCGGCTCTCCGCTGCCGCTCCGGCCGGGGTGACAGTTGGAGCGCGCGGGTGATGCTTCCGCATCCATCGTAGCCGCCCTTCACCCCGCAAGCGGGGAGGGGGAGATTTACTTCAGGTTCTTCCTTGCAACCTGCAGCATGCGGCGGTTGAGGTCCTCGAAGGCATCGACCAGCTTCTCGCACGCAGTTTCGGCCGCGCTGCATTGCACGTCCATCCGGATCTGGAGGTCCTTGCCGGGTTCCTCGACCGGCTGCCGGCACACGACCGAGGGGTGTGCCGGATGGCCCGGGACTGTGAATGTCCAGATGACGTTGCTCGCCGTATCGGTGATGGTGACGTAGCTCTTGTCGCGGAAGCCTTCTTTCAGCTTCTCCGACGTCGTGAGGCGATTGTAGAGGGCATCCGGCGCCTCTCGCTTGCGTCCGCAAAGGTCGTCCTGGGCCACAGCCAAAGGCATGGACAGCGCCAACAGCCCGGCGCAAGTCATGGCCTCGATCACCCCGACGCGAACCAGACGCATGGTTGTCTCCGTTGCGTGCGCGCGGCAGCGGAGCACGCGTCTTAGCCGCCCGCCAGATGCGCCTCGATCGCCTTCAGCGCGGCATCGGCCTTCGACCCGTCGGGACCGCCGCCTTGCGCCATGTCGGCCCGGCCGCCGCCGCCCTTGCCGCCAAGAACCTCCACGCCTGCTTTCACGAGCGCGACCGCATCGGCGCGCTTGGCCAGATCCTCGGTAACACCGACGGCGAGGCCCGCCTTGCCCTCCTCCGTGACGCCGACGATGGCGACGACGCCGGAACCGACCTGCTTTTTGCCGTCGTCTACGAGGCCGCGCAAATCTTTCGGATTGAGACCCTGAACTGTGCGCGCCAGCAGCTTGATATCGCCCACCGTGCGGATTGCCGACGGCGCCTCGGTTGCACCATTGGCGGCCGCGCCTGCGCCTCCACCAAGCGCAAGCTGGCGTTTGGCGTCGGAGAGCTGACGCTCGAGCTGGCGGCGCTCGTCCACCAGCGCTTTGACGCGCTCGACCACGTCGTCGGACTTGGTGCGCAGAAGGCTGGCGAGCTCGCGCATGCGGCCATCCTGCTCGGCGAGATAGGCGCGGGCGCCGTCCGCCGTCAGCGCTTCGACGCGGCGCACGCCGGCAGCAGACGCGCTCTCGCCGACAATCTTGACGAGACCGATGTCGCCCGTGCGCCGGGCGTGCGTGCCGCCGCACAGCTCGACGGACCACGCCTTGTTGGCCCTGGCGCCGGACGTGCCGACGCCCATGGAGACGACGCGTACCTCCTCGCCGTACTTCTCGCCGAACAGTGCCATGGCGCCGGACTCGATGGCGTCGTCGACGGCCATCAAACGCGTCTCGACGGGCGAGTTCTGCAGCACATAGGCATTGGCCATGGACTCAACGGCGGCAATCTCGTCAGGCGCCATCGGCTTGGTGTGCGAGAAATCGAAGCGCAGGCGATCGGGCGCCACCAGCGAGCCCTTCTGCGCCACGTGAGTTCCAAGGACCTGGCGCAGCGCCTCGTGCAGGAGATGGGTGGCGGAGTGATTGGCGCGGATTGCGGTGCGGCGATCGTGATCCACGACGAGTTCGACCGGATCGCCGGCCTTGAAGGCGCCCGTCTCGACACGGCCGATGTGGATGAACACATCGCCGAGCTTCTTTTCCGTGTCGGTGACGCGGAACAGAGCGCCCTTGGGCCCCTTGATGAGGCCGGTGTCGCCGACCTGGCCGCCGGATTCACCGTAGAAGGGCGTCTGGTTCAGAATGAGCGCACCCTCGTCGCCGGCCTTCAGGCCATGGGTTTCCTGGCCGTCCTTGACGATGACGCGGACCTCGCCTTCGGCGGACTCGGTGTCGTAGCCGAGAAAATCCGTGACGCCGGCCTTGTCGCGCACCTCGAACCACACCGCCTCGGTGGCGGCCTCGCCGGAGCCCTTCCAGGCCTTGCGCGCCTCCTCCTTCTGCTTCTCCATGGCGGCATCGAAGCCGGTGGTATCGACTGTGATGCCGCGCAGTTTGAGCGCGTCCTGCGTGAGGTCCAGCGGGAAGCCGTAGGTGTCGTAGAGACGGAAGGCCGTGTCGCCCGCCAGCACATCACCTTTCTTGAGCTTGGTGGTGGCGTCGGACAGCAGGCCGAGGCCTTTGTCGAGGGTCTTGCGGAAGCGGGTTTCCTCGAGCTTCAGCGTTTCGGTGATGAGCGCCTGGCCGCGGATCAGCTCCGGATAGGTTTCGCCCATTTGCTGCACGAGGGCCGGCACCAGCCGGTACATCAGCGGCTCCTTGGCGCCGAGCAGATGTGCATGCCGCATGGCGCGGCGCATGATGCGGCGGAGCACGTAGCCGCGGCCGACGTTGGAGGGCAGTACGCCTTCCGCGATCAGGAAGCTCGATGCGCGCAGGTGATCGGCAATGACGCGATGGCTCGGCAGGTGGTCGCCCTTGGCCGGCACACCCGTTGCCGCCTCGGAGGCTGCGATCAACGCCTTGAAGAGATCGATCTCGTAGTTGGAGTGCACACCCTGGAGGATGGCCGTGATGCGCTCCAGGCCCATGCCGGTGTCGATCGACGGCCGCGGCAAGTCCACCCGGTCGCCGGGTGCCCGCTGGTCGTACTGCATGAAAACGAGGTTCCAGAACTCCAGGAACCGGTCGCCGTCCTGATCGGGACTGCCGGGCGGCCCGCCGAACACCTTGTCGCCCTGGTCGAAGAAGATTTCCGAGCAGGGACCGCACGGGCCCGTGTCGCCGGCCGACCAGAAGTTATCGGACGTGGCGATGCGAATGATCTTGCTGTCCGCAAAGCCCGTGATCTTCTTCCAGATGCGGTAGGCGTCCTCGTCGTCGTGATAGATGGTGACGATCAGGCGCTTGGGATCGAGCGCGTAGTGCTTGGTGACGAGCTCCCACGCGAGCGGGATCGCCTTCTCCTTGAAGTAGTCGCCGAAGGAGAAGTTGCCGAGCATCTCGAAGAAGGTGTGGTGGCGCGCCGTGTAGCCGACGTTGTCGAGATCGTTGTGCTTGCCGCCAGCGCGGACGCACTTCTGCGAGCTGGTGGCGCGCGAGTAGGACCGCGTCTCCTGGCCGGTGAAGACGTTCTTGAACTGCACCATGCCGGCGTTGGTGAACA
>CADEEC010000136.1 GCA_902826255.1 uncultured Hyphomicrobiales bacterium
CACGCGGTCTCGTGCTGTCGCGTGGCGGCCGGCCGATCCTGACCGACATCGACATCGACATCGGCAGCAAGGAGATCGTGACATTGATCGGGCCCAACGGCGCGGGCAAGACCACGCTGGTGCGCGCGCTGCTCGGCCTTGAGCCGATGGACCGCGGCACCATTTTGCGCAAGCCCGGCCTTGTCATCGGCTATGCGCCGCAGCGCTTCGACATCGATCACGCCATTCCCTTGACGGTCGCCCGTTTCATCTCGCTCGGCGGCCAGACCGATAGCACCGCGATCGCCGGAGTGCTGCGTGAAGTGGGCGCGGCCGCGCTCGGCGACCGTCAGCTTTCGGAATTGTCGGGTGGTGAGCTGCAGCGCGTAGTCCTCGCCCGGGCGCTCAGCCGCAATCCGCATCTGCTTGTGCTCGACGAGCCGGTGCGCGGCGTCGACTATGCCGGCGAGGCGGAACTCTACACCCTGATCGGCCGCCTGCGCACCGAGCGCGGGTTCGGCGTGCTGCTGGTGTCGCACGACCTGCACGTGGTGATGGCACAAAGCGATCGCGTCATCTGCGTCAACCGCCACGTCTGCTGCTCCGGCGTGCCGGAGTCGGTGGCGCAGCATCCCGAGTACGCGCGCCTGTTCGGCCCGCAGGCGGCGCGCGCGTTCGGTCTCTATCACCACCACCACGACCACAGCCACGACCTCGCCGGCGAGCCGCGTCCTCCGGCCGGGCCTGTGCAGCGGACCTAACAGATCGCGGGAGACGCGCGTGCTCGAGCCCTTTCTGTTGCGTGCCCTGCTCGCGGGCTTCGGCCTGGCGATTGTCGCGGCGCCGCTTGGCTGCTTCGTCGTCTGGCGGCGCATGGCCTACTTCGGCGAGGCCGTTGCACAGGCGGCGCTGATCGGCGTGGCGCTGTCGCTGGCGTTGGCGCTCGATGTGACGGCCGGCGTGCTGTTCGTCACGCTTCTGATGTCGGGCCTGCTCCTGCTGCTGAGCCGGCAGCAGGCAGTGCCCTTCGACAGTTTGCTCGGCCTCCTGGCGCACGCGGCGCTTGCCGTTGGCGTGATTGCGGCGGCCCTCATCCGCGGTCCGCAGGTCGATCTGATGGCGTTTCTGTTCGGCGATATCTTCGCGATCTCGCAGGCCGACCTCGCCTGGATCTACGGTGGCGGCGCGGTGGCTCTGGCGGCGTTGGCGTTTGTGTGGCGGCCGCTGTTGTCGCTCGCCGTGCACGAGGACATTGCTGCGGCCGAAGGCACCGCAACCGAGCGGGCGAAGGTCGTCTTTATTCTCGTTCTGGCGCTGGTGGTGGCGATTGCGATCAAGATCGTCGGCGCGCTGCTGACGATTGCGTTCCTCATCATGCCGGCGGCCGCGGCCCGGCCCCTGGCGCGCACGCCCGAGCAGATGGTGGTGATCGCCGCCTTGTGCGGCATGACCGGCGTCGCGGCCGGCCTTTATGTATCGTTTGTGCTCGATACGCCGGGCGGACCTTCCATCGTGCTGGTGCTGGCGGGACTGTTTGCCGCTGCGATCGTGCCCTCCGTGGTCCGGCGCTGATTAGGCACGCTATGCTAGAAATGCGACCGAGGCCCGCTCCGTGACGACCGAAAGCGCCATGACCCGCAAGCCCACCATACCCGTCGATGTCGGCGGCGTGAGGATCGGCGGCAGTGCACCCATCGTCGTGCAGTCGATGACCAACACCGACACCGCGGATGTGGAAGGCACCGCACGGCAGACGGCCGATCTTGCCCGCGCCGGCTCCGAACTCGTGCGCATCACGGTCGACCGCGACGAGGCCGCCAAGGCCGTGCCGCACATTCGTGACCGGCTGGCACAGATGGGCGTCGGCGTGCCGCTCGTCGGCGACTTCCACTACAACGGCCATACGCTGCTGGCCGAGAACCCGGCCTGCGCCGAGGCGTTGCACAAGTGGCGCATCAACCCGGGTAACGTCGGCTTCAAGGCGAAGCGCGATCAGCAGTTCTCCGCCATCATCGAGCTGGCGCTGAAACACGACAAGCCGGTGCGCATCGGCGTCAACTGGGGAAGCCTGGACCAGGAGCTCCTCACGCGCCTGATGGATGAGAATGCTGCCTCCCCCAGTCCCATGGATGCACGCAGGGTCATGCACGAGGCCATCGTGCAATCGGCGCTTCTGTCGGCCGCGCGGGCGGAGGACCTCGGCATGGGAGCGGATCGCATCATCCTATCGGCCAAAGTCAGTGCCGTGCAGGACCTCATCAGCGTCTACACGCTGCTGGCAGCCCGCTGCCGATATGCCCTGCATCTCGGTCTTACCGAGGCCGGCATGGGCTCGAAGGGCATTGTCGCCTCCACCGCCGGCATCGGCATCCTGCTGCAGCAGGGTATCGGCGACACCATCCGCGTCTCGCTGACGCCGGAGCCGGGCGGCGACCGCACGCAGGAGGTGCGCGTGGCGCAGGAAATCCTGCAGACCATGGGCCTGCGCTCGTTCGTGCCGATCGTCGCCGCATGTCCGGGCTGCGGACGCACGACCTCGACGGTGTTTCAAGAGCTGGCCAGCGAGATCCAGAGCTACGTGCGTGCGCGCATGCCGGAGTGGCGCGGCAAGTATCCGGGCGTGGAAAGCATGAACCTCGCGGTGATGGGCTGCATCGTCAACGGGCCGGGCGAGTCCAAGCACGCCGATATCGGCATCTCGCTGCCCGGCACAGGCGAGGCGCCGGTGGCGCCGGTGTTCATCGACGGCAAGAAGGCCATGACCCTGCGCGGCGTCAACATTGCCAATGAGTTCAAGACAATCGTCGAAGAATATGTTGCACGGCGCTACGGGACGCAGGAGGCTCTGCGCGAGACGGTGAGCTGAGGCGAGGGCTGGGATGGTGGACGACAAGGGCGGCGAAGGCGACGGCCGCATTTTCTTCAAGTCCGAGATTTTCAAGGACGGTCCGAAGGCCGCCGGGAACTACAGCTCCAGCATCGGCGCCGAGCAGGGGCTCGAGACCTTCGGCGGCGGCACGCCCTCCCACAAGCGGTCAAGGCCGTCGCGAACGCACCTGGAGCCTGCGCGCGAAATCCCGGTATTTGCCGAAACCGACGTGCTGGTGGTCGGCGGCGGGCCCGCCGGTACGGCGGCCGCCATTGCAGCCGCGCGGCTCGGCGCCGATGTGCTGCTGGTCGAGCGCTACAATCACCTGGGCGGCCTTTCAACCGGCGGACTGGTGATTTGGATCGACCGCATGTCGGACTGGTCCGGCAAGCACATCATCCGCGGCTTTGCCGAGGAGATCATGGACCGGCTGCCGAAGGAGGCAGTGGCGGGGCCTAAGCGCACCGACTGGGGATCGAAGGATGCCGCCACTGCGGCTTACTGGGCGCAGCGCACGTCGGCCTTTCACGGCATCGTCACCTGGTCGCCGACGGTCGATCCCGAAGCGCTCAAGACGGTGTCGATGCAGATGGCGACCGAGTCCAAGGTGCGCCTGCTGCTGCACGCCTGGGCGGCTGCGCCGATCCTTGAAGGCAACACGGTCAAGGGTGCGATATTTGAAAGCAAGGAGGGCCGCCACGCCGTTTTTGCCAAGGTGGTGGTCGATACGACGGGCGATGCGGACCTGATCGCGCGCACGCATGCCGTCATGGAATCCGATATCGACGAGAGCGACATCCACCACTGCATGAATACCGCCTTCCTTGTGGGCGGCGTCGACATGGAGACGTGGCTTGCCTTCCGTAAGAACGACCCGAAAGGGTTTGCGGCCTTCATGACGGAGGGGCGGGCGCGGCTGAAATTCTTCGAGAAGCCGTTCGTGTCGTGGCGCAATGATGTTGCGCTGTTCATGGGGCCGCGGCTCTCCGGCTACAGCGCGGTCGATGTGGAAGACTTGACCACGGTCGAGTTGCGGTCGCGGCAGCTTGCCGTGGGGCATGTCGAGGCTTATCGCGCGCTGGCGCCGGGTTTCAAGAATGCTTTCCTGATGCTCGGCGCGCCGCAGGTCGGCGTGCGTCACAGCCGGCGCCTCAGCGGGCTGCGCAAGGTCACGCGGCAGCAGTGGGACACCGGGCAGGTGTGGGATGACGAGATCGGCGTCTCGACCTCGCTGTCGCCGAAGTTTGCCAACATCTCCGTGCCCTACGGCGCGCTGATCCCGGCCGATCTCGACAACATCCTCGGCGCGGGCCGTCATGTCGCGTGCGATGCCAGCTCGCACACCTTCCTGCGCGAGATCCCGCAGTGCTGGCTGACGGGGCACGCGGCCGGCGTGGCCGCCGCTCTGGCGGCAAATCAGGGCAAGGCGCCGCGCGCCGTCGCGGTCGCCGATATACAACGCGCGCTGAGCCGGCAAGGGGCCTACTTCTCGCCTGCCATCGCGCAGGCGCTGCGCCCCTCGGCTGCGGAATAGGCCGCTTTTAGCCGGTCGTTTATCCGTGTTGATCGCGGGTAAACAGTGTACACTGAGAATCAGACGACATACGTAGCTTTATCTTTACCAGACTAGGCCACGCTGTCCCCGTTTCGACCTTTGGGGGGACGGCAGCGATGTATCGCGTACTGGCCTGTTTGGCAGGCGAGCACGATTATCGGCTTGTGGTGGTTGCGGCGCTGATTTGCGCGTCGGCCGCTTACACCTCGTTCCACATCTATCACCGGGTGACCGACGCGCCGCCCATACAACCCCGCCGCTATCGCCAGCTGGCCTGGGTGGGCCTCACGGGGCTGAGCACTGGCGCCGGCATCTGGTCGACCCACTTCGTCGCCATGCTGGCCTACGACTCCGGCCTGCCGACGGCGTACGATCCCTTGTTGACCCTGCTCTCCATGCTGGTTGCGATCTCGGTCACGACGGTTGGCTATGCCATCGCCGGCATGGGAGGGCACAGCAACCAAACCGTCCACCAACTGAAAGTGCACGGCCGCACCATCGCCGTCACCGACGGACACGTCAGGTCTGCGCTCGGCGGCGCGGTGATCGGCGGTGGCATCAGCATCATGCACTACACGGGTATGGCCGCGCTGCGCGTTCCCGGCACGATCGAGTGGGACGCCGGCTATGTCGTCGCCTCTTTGGTCCTCGGCATCGGATTCGCAGGTGCGGCCCTGGTATCAGCGCGGCGCGACACGTACCAGGCGCCCGTCCTGCTGACGCTCGCGATCTGCCTGATGCACTTCACGGGAATGGCTTCCGCCACCGTCATCCCCGGACCGGAGTCGGCTTTCCAGTCGTCCTCCATCAACACGGTCGGCATGGCGTCCGCCGTGGCCGGAGTGACGATGCTGATCCTGCTCGCTGCGATCACTGCCGCGCTGGTCAATGCGCAGGCGGAACGGGAGGTGCAGCTTCGCCAGCTGATCGAGGCACAGCGCCTCGGCAAGATGGGCGACTGGAGCTACCGGCTCGGCGATCGTGAGATTTGGATCGCGCCGGAGTTCCATGCTCAGTTGCGGTACGAGCCGAGCGATGTCCGTCCCGTCCGCAAGGCGCTGCTGCGGGCCCTCGTCGGGGATGGCGCCGTGCGTCTGGTGCGAGCCCAGGCCGAGGTGCGCCGCACCGGCAAGGTTTGCAGCGTGGACGTCAAGCTGCGGCGCGGCGACGGCACGATCGGAGATTTCATGATCACGACGCAGCCGCTGCGCGACGGGAGAGGTCGCGTTGCCGGCTTCGCGGGTACGATCCAGGACATCTCCGAACGCAAGCAGGCCGAGGAGCAGCTACAGAAGCTTGCCTACTACGATCCTCTTACGGGTCTCGCCAACCGTGCGCTGTTCCGGCGCGAGATGGACCAGGCGCTGGCGCGTTGTGCACGCGCGAGCGGCGGCGGTGCGCTCCTTCTGTTGGACCTGGACCGGTTCAAGGAGGTCAACGATTCGCTCGGCCATCCTGCCGGCGACGAGCTGCTGGTGAAGGTTGCGCATCTGCTGGCCCGCGTCCTCGACAAAAGTCACTTCCTGGCGCGCCTTGGCGGCGACGAGTTCGCGATCCTGACGCCGGATTCCGATCCGGAGACGGTCGCGCCCCTGGCAAGCAAGATCGTGGCTGCGGTGTCCGGCTCCTTCGTACTGGAGCGCGGCGAGGCAGCGATCGGCACCAGCATCGGCATCGCGCTGATCCCGTCCGACGGCGCCACGTCGAGCGATCTTCTGCGCAGCGCCGACCTGGCGCTCTATCGCGCCAAGGAAGATGGCCGCGGGTGCTTTGCATTCTTCAAACCCGAGATGAATGCCATCGTACAGTATAAGATTGCGCTGGCGCGCGAGCTGCGCGGTGCGATGCTCGAGGATGGCGGGCTGTCGGTGCACTACCAGCCTCAGGTGGACCTGGCGACCGGCCGCGTCGCCGGATACGAAGCGCTGATGCGTTGGCAGCACCCGGTGCGGGGCAATATCCCTCCCAGCGTGTTCATTCCCATTGCCGAGAGCTCGCGCCTCATCGCCGACCTCGGCTTCTGGATCCTGCGTGAAGCAGCCCAGCAGGCAAAGATATGGCTCGATGCCGGCGAGCCGCCGCGGGAAGTCGCCGTCAATGTCTCGGCGGCGCAGATCTGGCACACCGACCTTGTCAACGAGGTGGCGCACGTCCTTGTCACGAGTGGCCTGCCCCCGCATCTGCTCTGCCTCGAGCTGACGGAGAGCCTGCTGGCGGATCACGCGGAAGACCGCGTGCGCACGGTCTTGAAAGGTTTGAAAGACCTGGGTGTAACGCTGGCCCTCGACGATTTCGGCACCGGCTATTCCTCGCTCGGCTACCTCACGCAACTACCGTTCGACAAGCTGAAGGTGGATCGGGTTTTCATCCACGGCACTGCCGGCTCCACGCGCTCGCGGGAGTTGCTCAGGGGCATCGTTGCCCTGGGCCGCGGACTCGGCATGACGGTGCACGGCGAGGGCGCCGAGACGGTGGAGGAGGTGCAGCTCCTGAAGGAGTTCGGATGCGATCTGGTCCAGGGCTATATCTTCGCACGTCCGAGTTCCGCCCACGATGCCCTCGAGTTCGCCCGCAGCGTCGAAACGGACGCCGTGCATGCCATCGTCTGCGGAACCAAGCCGAAGGTAGCGGCCTAGCCGATGGGTGGCTCAAGGTCGGCGGCCGCGCAGCTTGCGGCCTGGTGCCGGTTCGGCTCATAAGTCGTCTTTGCGCAGCAAACCCTTCGGGCAGACGGACCCATGAGCACCGTGAGCAAGGCGCCTTTCGTCAGTGAGAAGTTGATCCGGTTCCATCATTGCGATCCGGCCGGCATCGTCTTCTATCCGCAATATTTCACGCTGTTCCACGAGCTGCTGGAGGATTGGTACAACCGCGGCCTGAAGCTCAACTATGCGGAGATGATCTCCAGCGACCGGCGCGGCCTGCCGACCGCGCACATCGATTGCGACTTCAAGATTCCGAGCAAGATCGGCGACACGGTGCAGATGCAGCTTTCCGTCAAGCGCATCGGCCGCACCTCGCTGACGATCGGCGTCAAGGTGAGCGCGGGTGAGGAGGTGCGCGTGGTTGCCACCCAGGTGCTGGTGCTGATCTCGCTCGTCGACGGCGCGCTGGTGCCGATCCCCGACGATCTGCGCGCGCGCTTTGCCGAATTCGGCGGAACGGACTGATATCGTCCAGCTCAGCCGGCCACCTGCTTTCGCTCGGCCGCCTCGCGCCAGGCTATCAATCTGCGGATGCCTTCGCGCATGTCCACCTGCGGTCGCCAGCCGATCGCCTTTGCGGCCTTGGCGTGATCGATGCGCCAGGCGCCGCCGGAGGTCAGCCGCACCTTGCCGGGATCGGGCGCGACATGCTCGGGGGCAAGGCTCTTGCCAGCCAGCTCGGTGACGAGTTGGACGATCTCCAGCGTCGTCGTCGGCTTCGGCCCGGAGATGTTGACGGCGATGTCGGTGGCGCTCGACGCGAACGCGGCGACGTTGGCACGCGCCACGTCGCTGACGTGCACGAAGTGCTTGGTCTCCGAGCCATCGCCGATCACCTGCGGGCGCTGGCCGGCGCGCACGCGGTCATGCGTCTCGATGATGTAGAGCGCGTTGGCGGCGCGATAGTGCTGGCGCTCGCCATAGACGGTGGAATAGCGCACCACGACATAGTTCAGGCCGAACTTGCGGTGGGCATCGCGGCACAGCTGCTCGCCGATGATCTTGCTCGCGCCATACAGGATCGCCGCTGGCGGTGCGTCGGTGGAGTGAAACGGCGTGGTTTCCATCAACTCGCCGACGATGCCAGGTCCATAGCCATAGACCGCGTTCGAGGACGCAAACACCAGTTTCTTCACGCCGCCAATCCAGGCGGCTTCGATGACGTTCTGCGCACCGCGAATGTTGACATCGAGGCCGACCCAGGGGTCGCGGTCCATGGTGATCGACATGACGGCGGCAAGATGCAGGATGCCGTCGACACCTTTGGAGGCTGCCAGCAGCTGCGGCAGGCGCATGACGTCGCCCTGCACGACCTTGAGCCGCGGGTTGCCCTCGATGTGGTGGATGGCCTCGCGTGAGCCCTGATAGAAATTGTCGAGGATCGTCACCTCGCCGGCGCCCTGCTGCAGGAGAAGCTCGGCGGTGGCCGAGCCGACGAGGCTGGCGCCGCCGACGATGAGGATGCGTGCGCCTTCGATCGGCAGGGCGGCATTTTCTGCTTTCGCGGTCATGGCTCCCCTCACTTCTCCCTGCGGATAACGAACCCTGCGGCCTCGCGCAGCGTGTCGGCGGCTGCCCCGAACGGCGCCAGTGCGGCCACAGCATCGGCCTCCAGGGCAGCGAGGTGCGCTTTCGCGGCCTCGACACCGTCGGCGGCATGCAGCGTGGCCTTTGCGGTGTCCTTGCCGACGGCCTTGCCCACGGTGCTTGCGTCGCCCTCGAGATCGAGCAGGTCGTCGGCCACCTGGAACGCCACGCCCAAGCGCTGGCCATAGGTGGCGAGCGCTTGGCGCGCTTCTGCGGGGGCGTTGGCCAGGATGGCGCCTGCCTCGCAGGAGAACACCAACAGCGCGCCCGTCTTCATCGCCTGCAGCCGCTCAATGTGTGCCGCTGTGGGGCGCGCCGGCTGGCCGAGTTTCTCGGCCTCGAGATCAAGGCACTGTCCGCCGGCCATACCGCGCGCGCCCGACGCACGCGCAAGGCCGAGGACGAGGGCGGCTGTAACCGTGGGATCGGCTGCGGCGGAAGCACCGGCCAGCGTGTCGAAGGCCAGTGTCAGCAGGGCGTCTCCGGCCAGGATGGCGGTCCACTCGCCGAAGGCCTTGTGCACGGTCGGGCGGCCGCGTCGCACGTCGTCGTTGTCCATCGCGGGCAGGTCGTCGTGGATCAGCGAGTAGCAATGCACAAGCTCGACGGCGGCGGCGGCGTCGAGGGCCGCCTCCGGCTTCAAACCGAACAGCGCCGCGCCTTCGAGCACGAGCATCGGCCGCAGCCGCTTGCCACCGGAAAGCGTGCCGTGGCGCATGGCCTCGACCAGCCGCGGCGGCGCGCCGCCTGCCGATTCGGCGTCCAGCAGCGCGGCCAGCTTCGTCTCGACGAGCCCGGCCGCGGCGGCAAGGCGTTGGCTGAAAGCCATGCAAACACCACATGTTGGTGACGGCGCTTTGCATGTCGTGCGGGCGCCTTTATTTAGCTATTTAGCCCTCCAGGGCGGCGGGCGAAAGGATCGGATGAGGACGCGCGGATTTGGCTGACGAGACGCGCATTTCTGGTCCGGAGCCAACCGCGGGTGATGGCAGCCCGGATGCCGAAGCACGGCCTGTTGCCGCTTCGGGCCGCGAGGATCAGCCCGCGCCAGCTCCGAGCACGGATGGCACGGCCGCGCAGGATGTTGCGCCAGCCGAGGCAGTGCAGGCGCGTGAGGCCGAGGCCGGGGACACTGCCCAGCGCACGGAAGAGCACCTTTTCGCAAGCCCTGATGTCGCGACGGAATCTGAGCTTGCGCCGCCGGATGTAGAGCGTGTCGCGGAGGCTCCGGACATCGAGCACGCCACGCCTGCGACCGAGGAAGCGCTGCAAGACCTGCCTCAGCCCGCGCAACCATCGGAGTCCTTCGAATCGTCGCCGCTTCCCCCGCCGGTCGTTGCTGCGGCTTTCGAGGACACCGGCCGGCCGGTCTCTGACGGGAATGAACTGCGCGAGGATGTTCCCGAGGACGCCCCAGCGGCCCTAGAGGATACGCCTGCTGCGCTTGCTGAGCCTGAACCCGTCATATCGCAGCCGGCAGTCGGCGCGCCCGACGCCGAACAAGATATTGAATCTGCCCTCCCTGAACCG
>CADEEC010000137.1 GCA_902826255.1 uncultured Hyphomicrobiales bacterium
CCGTGAGCGTGCCGTCTATGCTCAGGATGCCGCTGTTGGCGATGTTGATGGCGCCACCGGACAACGTCAAGCCGTTCGCCGTGCGCTCGCGCGAGTTGCCGACGGTCGTCATGTCGACCGTGCCAGTGACGGTGACGTTGTCGAGAATGTTGCCGCCGTTGCTCGCCGCCCGGAACACGCCAGTGCCGGCGCTGCTCAAGGTGCCGCCGCTGATGGTGCCGCCATTATGCAGCACCACGCTGCCGGTTTGCGCGTTGATGGTGCCGCCGGCGTTATTCACATTGACGGTCTGAAACTGCAAAATGCCGCCGTTACGCGCATCCATCAGCGCGCTATTGGTGACGCTGCCACCGCCTGCCGGTGCAACCACGGTCAAGGTGCCGCCATTGACATCCGCGGATATGCGCCCGGTATTGACCAGGGTGTTGTTACCGCCGACATGCAGCGGCTGGCCGATATTGCCCTGGCCACGCAACACCATGTTGGCGCCCAGCGTGGTAACGCCCGTGCCTTCGAGTTCCATAGCCAAACCGCGCGCGATCGAGAGTTGCGCGGTCTTGGTCATGCCGTAGTGGATCATCTCGCGCGGGATGTTGAGGGCTGACTCGCTGGAGACGAACAGCATGCGGCCCCAGCCGGCCTTTGCCATCAGCGGCGCATAGTGGCGCGAGAAGCGGATGCCGCTCATGACATTCACCTCAAACAGGCGCAGCCATTCCGCGTCAGTGATCTCGAAGGCCGCCTTGCGCTCGTAGATGCCGAGGTTGTTGACGAGGATATCAACCTGTGGCGTGTGCGCAAAGACCGCCGCGGCACCCTGCACGGTGGCGCAGTCGGCGGCGATGCCGTCCAGAGTTGCATCCGTCACATCCTTACGGATTACGGCCATGGCCTCGTCCACGCTCGCTTGTTTGCGGCCGGTGAACGTTACGTGGGCGCCTTCAGCCGCGAGGCCCTTGGCGATTGCGAATCCGATACCGCTGGTGGAGCCTGTCACAAGAGCGCGGCGGCCTTTGAGCTCGAGATCCATGCGTTCCCTTCCGTGCTGACCCGCGCGGCGGCCTCACCGTATTGACTTGGCGGTCCTTGGCACTGACAACGGCACCCGCCGCCGTTTCTATGCCCCGCAGAGCCAGCCGACAACAATGCAAGATGCTTTAGCCTCGTCGCCCGCCGAAATTGTCGATGCACTGGCACGCACAGCGCGCAAGGTGCATACGCCGTGCGGTGAGGGCACGATGGTGTGGCGCACTTGGGGTTCGGGCGCGCCGCTGATCCTCCTGCACGGCGGTTACGGATCGTGGACCCACTGGCTGCGCAATATTCCCGAGCTGTCCCGCCGCTACGAGCTTTGGCTGCCCGACATGCCGGGCCTGGGAGACTCGGCGATGCCGCGGGAGCCCTGGGTGCCGCAAAGCATCGCCGATGCGATGGTCGCCGGCATCGACGAGATTTTCGGCCCGCACAAGGAAGTTCAGCTTGGCGGCTTCTCCTTCGGCGGGCACGTCGCCGGACTTTCCGCAGTTACACTCCAGGACCGCGTTTCGGCGCTGTTGCTGATCGGCGTGGCGGCCTTGGGGCTGCGGGCCGATCCGCGCGAGCCGTTCGCGAAGCGGCGCACGGGCATGACCGACGCGGAGGCGGCAGCCGTGTTCCGGCAAAACCTGGAAGTTCTCATGTTCGCCGACCCGGCCAACATCGATGCGCTCGCAGTGTACCTGCAGGCGGAGAACGTGAGACGCGGCCGCTTCCACAGCCGCCCGTTTGCGGCGACCGATGCCTTGGCCGTCGCGCTCGCCGATATCAAGGCGCCCGTAAAAACCATCTGGGGCACGCGCGACATCATCGCGCGGCCCTCCCTGGAGGCGCGCCTCGACATCTTGCGCAGGCATCATCCGGAGCTGGATGTGCGTCTGATCGAAGGGGCCGGGCACTGGGTGGCGTACGAAGCGGCAGAGGCGTTCAACGCGGCGCTCGTCGATCTTCTCCCGCCCAGCGGATAGTCAACCCCGCGGAATGCAAACTTCCAACTGGAGGCGGCGCGCGAGCGCCGCTATGATCGGCGCGGGCGGGGGTTGCCGAATTTACTGGGGCGGGGGCAAAGCCACAGGACAATGCGCAACACCATCACTGTCATGAATGCCAAGGGCGGCGTCGGCAAATCCACGCTCGTCCTGGCGCTTGCCGAGACGCTGTCGGCCTTTCACGGCAAGCGCGTGCTTGTCGTCGATGCGGATGCTCAATCCAGCATCAGCCATATGCTGATGCCGCAGCAGCAACTGACCGTCCTGCAGGACGAGGGGCAGACGCTGGTCGACTTTTTCGTTGCCTCCGTGCTGAAGGACGAGCCGGCGCTCTGGCGCCAGTACGTCGTGACCGGCGTTTCCGACGTTGACGACGCACGCAGCATCGATCTCATTCCGTGCGACACCAACCTGACTCTTTTGGAGCGCGAGATATCTAAAAGCGACCGCGAGGCCAACCTGAGGCGGGCCATCAATCAGCTGCTCTCGGAAGCGCGCATGGCCTATGATTTCGTGTTCATCGACAGCGCACCGGGACTATCAGTGGTAACGGAAAGCTGGCTGCGCGAGGCTGATTTTCACCTCACACCAACGCGGCCGGACTACATCTCCACGCGCGGGTTGGCGTTCCTGCGCAAGTTCCGCCAGCGCAACCCTGAGATGGGCTTTGGTGAGTTGCTCGGCACCATCATAAACATGAAGGACCCGCAGGCGCCGGAAGACGAGCAATACGACCATTGGCTGCGGGGCGATCCGGAGAACCGTTGTTTTCGGCAGGCCATGCTGCGGGTCACGCCGTTGCAATCCGCGGCCTATTTCTCGCCTCGCCCGCGCTCGTACTGGGCGAAGTATCCTGGGGCAACGGGCGACCAAGTGCGCAGCCTGACGCAGGAGCTGCTGGCACGCGCGAACGAGCTGCAACGCCGCTAAGCCGCCTTGCGGGCTGAGCCGGCAATCTCGGCAAGCTCGCGCACCAGCCGGCGCACGCCCTGCAGGCGCTCGGCTGGGGTCGGCCAGTCGGATTTGAAGACGAGCTTGTGGTCGGGCTGCAGGCGCACACTGCCCTTCGACTTGGCCATGAAGCCGACAAGGCCTTCCGGGTTGACGAACTGGTTCTTGCGGAAGGTGATGACGGCGCCCTTGGGGCCAGCATCCACCTGTTGCAAGCCGGCCTGCTTGGCGAGACCCTTGATCTCCACCACGTCGAGCAGGTGGCGGACCTCCTCCGGGAACTCGCCGAAGCGATCGACCAGTTCGGCCGCGAACTTGTCGATGTCCTCGCGGCTTTCGAGCATGGAGAGGCGGCGATAGAGGCCAAGCCTGAGTTGCAGGTCGCTGACGTAGGCTTCGGGGATCAGCACGGAGGTGCCGAGCCCGATCTGCGGGCTCCACTGATCCTGCACCTCGCCGCCCATGTCGCCGCCCTTCAGAGTCGCGACCGCTTCCTCCAGCATCGACTGGTAAAGCTCGAAGCCGACCTCACGGATGTGGCCGGACTGCTCGTCGCCGAGCAGGTTGCCGGCGCCGCGGATGTCGAGGTCGTGGCTGGCGAGCGAGAAACCGGCACCCAGCGTATCGAGGGACTGCAGCACCTTGAGGCGCTTCTCGGCGCCTTCCGAAAGGCGTTTGGAGTCGGGTGTCGTGAAGTAGGCGTAGGCACGCGCCTTGGAGCGACCGACGCGGCCGCGCAGCTGGTAGAGCTGGGCGAGACCGAAGATGTCGGCGCGATGCACGATGAGCGTGTTGGCGTTCGGAATGTCGAGCCCGGATTCCACGATGGCGGTGGAGAGCAGTACGTCGTACTTGCCGTCGTAGAAGGCAGTCATGACGTCCTCGAGCTCGCTGGGAGCAAGCTGGCCGTGGGCGATGGCGAATTTGAGCTCCGGCGCATGCTCGCGCAGAAACTCAGCGATGTCCTCGATGTCGGAGATGCGCGGCACCACATAAAAGCTCTGGCCGCCCCGATAGCGCTCGCGCCGCAACGCCTCGCGGATGATGACGGGATCGAACGGCGAGATGTAGGTGCGCACGGCCAGCCGGTCGATGGGCGGCGTGGCGATGAGGGACAGCTCGCGCACGCCCGACAGGGCAAGCTGCAGCGTGCGCGGGATCGGCGTCGCCGTCAGCGTGAGGACGTGCACCTCCTCGCGCAACTGCTTCAGGCGTTCCTTGTGACCGACGCCGAAGTGCTGCTCCTCGTCGACGATCAGCAGGCCGAGGCGCGGGATGGTGATGCTCTTGCCGAGCAGGGCGTGCGTGCCGACGACAATGTCGATCACGCCATCCTTGAGGCCGGCCTTAACGGAAGCGAGGTCCTTGGCGTTGACGAGGCGCGAGGCCATCGCCACACGCACCGGCAGGCCCTTGAAGCGCTCCGAGAAAGTCTTGAAGTGCTGCCGCGCAAGCAGCGTTGTGGGCACCACGACCGCCACCTGGAAGCCCGACATGGCGGCAATGAACGCGGCGCGCAGCGCCACCTCGGTCTTGCCGAAGCCGACGTCACCGCAGACGAGACGATCCATCGGCTTGCCGGCGGAGAGGTCGTCCATGACGGACTGGATGCTGGCGGCCTGGTCCTCCGTCTCCTCGTGCGGGAAGCGGGCGATGAACTCGTCGAAGGTGCCTTCCGGCGGGGCCATGGATGGCGCCTCGCGCAGCTGGCGCAGGGCGGCGATCTTGATGAGTTCCGAAGCGATCTCGCGGATGCGCTGCTTGAGGCGTGACTTGCGGCTTTGCCAGGCAGCCCCGCCGAGGCGGTCGAGCTGGGCAGCAACGTCGCTGGAGCCATAGCGCGTCAGCAGCTCGATGTTCTCGACCGGGAGATAGAGCTTGTCGCCGCCGGCGTAGCCGATTTCCAGGCAGTCGTGCGGTGCGCCAAGCGCGGTGATGGTGGTGAGCCCGTCGAAGCGGCCGATGCCGTGGTCGGCGTGCACGACAAAGTCGCCAATGGCGAGGCTGGTCGCCTCCGTGATGAGGTCGGCGGCACGGCGGGCCTTGCGGCGCGGGCGCACGAGGCGATCGCCCAGGATGTCCTGCTCGCCGATGACGGCGAGGTTGGGCGTCTCGAAGCCCTGTTCGAGGCCGAGGACCGCGAACGCGGCCTCGGTCTTGCGCAGCGCTTCGGCTTCCGCATCGCTGGCAACCTTTCGCGCGTCGGCGAAACCATGCTCGATGAACAGCGTGGCGAGGCGCTCGCGGGCCCCAGGCGTGAAGGATGCCACAATGACGCGCTTGCCTTGCGACTGCAGGCTGCGCAAGTGCGCGATGACAGCCGAATAGAGATTGATGCCTTCGGCGGCGCGCTCGGCAGCAAAGGTGCGTCCTGTGCGGCCGCCCATGGTGCGTATCGGGTCCTTGGCATCCGCCGGCTGCTCGAAGGGCGTGAGCAGGCGGACGGTGCGCTGACCGAGCTGCGCCTTCCATTCGTCGTCGCCGATGAACATCGCGTCGGGTGGGATCGGCTTGTAGGGCGCCGCGCCGAAGGTCTGGGACTCCAGGCCTTCGCGGCGCGCGTCGTAGTGATCACGCACCAGGGCGAGGCGCTCGCCGACGGCCTCATCGGCCAGATGGTCGAAGCTGACGGGCGCGTCGGGCATGTAGTCGAACAGGGTTTCCAAATGCTCGTGGAACAGCGGCAGCCAGTGCTCCATGCCGGGATAGCGCTGGCCGGCGCTGACGGCCTCGTACAGCGCATCCTCCGAGGTCGCGGGCCCAAACAGCTCGACGTAGCGGCGCCGGAACAGCTTCTCGCCGGCCTCGCCGAAGGCAACCTCGCTGATCGGCATCAGGCTCATGCGCTGCACGATCTTGCCGGTGCGCTGCGTCTCCGGATCGAAGGCCTTGATCTGCTCGAGCGTGTCACCGAAGAAATCGAGGCGCACGGGGTTGAGCCGGCCCGGCGGGAACATGTCGACGATGCCGCCGCGGACGGCATACTCGCCCGGCTCCATTACCGTGCCGGTACGGGTAAAGCCTGCGAGCGTGAGCCGGCGGATCAGGTCGGCCATGTCGAGACGCTGGCCAGGCGCGATCGTTTTCAGCGACCCACGGATAAAGCTCCTGTGCGGAACGCGCTGGATAACGGCATTGACCGTGGCAAGGACCAGGGTCGGCTCCTTGCGGCTACCGGCGACGAGACGGGAAAGAGCGGTAATGCGCCGGGCCAGTATCTCGTTGTTGGGGCCGATGCGATCGTAGGGAACCGTATCCCAGGCCGGGAAGGGAACGACGCGCACCTTGGGCGCAAAGAACGCCATCCCCTCGGATAGGGCTTCCAGCCTGCGATCGTCGCGGGCGATATGCAGTAGGAGCGGCGGCGCCGCCTTGGAGCCGGCCGCAAGCTCCTCGGCGATCATGCGCAGCGCGAGCGGTACGGCCCCGTCGGGGATACCGGAGAGGATCTCGCGACGGCCCATGGGCGGCCCGAGCAGCTTTGCAGCGTCAGCCATCATCATTCCAGCCCATGAAAGGTGCGCAGCTTGCCCACGAGCGCGGTGAATTCGCCTGCGGGGGCGATCTCGGGATAGACGATCATGTCCTGCAATAGGGGATCGGGGAGCTCCAGGAGCCGCTCGAACTCATCGAGCTGTTGAACCGGCATGGCGGACACATGGGCATCGGCGAAGCGGCCCAGCAGCCAGTCCATTTCCTTGGTTCCGCGGTGGCCGGCACGAAATGCGGCCCGCCGGCGGCGGCTTGCGACGTCGTCAGTCATGGTGGCCCAAATAGTTGCAGCGCCGCGGGCCGCTTGACAGCCCCGGCATGCTCGGCCGGCAGGCGGCCTCGCTCGCGTCATATAGGCCGACGGGCGCCATTGGAAAAGCGCCGACTCGCCATGGCTGCTGCGCGCCTCGGTGTCGCGTGGATGCCCGTCTGGGCGAGCATGACGAAGAAAATGCCAATCTGGTATGAGACGGCATGCGGCCGCCCGCCCTCAACCCCCTGTTCGCTTCGGCCATCAACCTGCCGGGCATCGGCCCGCGCATGCAGGTGCTGCTGAAGAAAGCACTGCACTTGCCGCCGGGCGTGACCGAGCCGCGCGTCATCGACCTCGTCTGGCACATGCCGACGGGCGTCATCGACCGCCGCGCCACGCCGACGGTGGCGGACTCCATCCCCGGCACCATCGCGACTCTGGAGCTGCGCGTGCTGAAGCACCGCGCGCCGCCGCGCGGCAACACCAAGGCGCCCTACAAGGTCGCATGCGAGGACGATAGCGGCAAAATCGACCTCGTATTCTTTCATGCCGAGCGCAAGTTCATCGAGCGCCAGCTGCCCGAGGGCGCCATCCGGTTCGTGAGCGGCCGCATCGAGAGCTACAACGACAAGAAGCAGATGGCGCACCCGGACTACATCGTCGCGCCGGAAGCCCGCGACGACCTGCCGATGCTGGAGCCCGTGTACCCGCTGACGGCGGGGTTGTCGGGCAAGGTGCTGCTGAAGGCCGAGCGGGCGGCGGTCGAGCGCATACCTCTGCTCCCCGAATGGCAGGATGCAACGTGGCTGAAGGCGCGCGCCTGGCCGGGGCTGGCCGAGGCCGTGGCACATGTGCATCGGCCGCAGGAAGCGACCGACGTTTCCAACGGGTCCCCGCCCTGGCAGCGGCTGGCCTATGACGAGCTGCTGGCCGGGCAGCTTGCCCTGGGTCTGGTGCGGCAGAGCTTCAAGCAGCAGAAGGGCCGGCCTGTCAGCGGCGACGGCGCCATTCGCGCCCGCATTGCCGACGCCCTGCCGTTCGCGCTCACCAATTCGCAACGCCAGGCGTTGAAGGAAATCGCCGAGGACATGGGCGTGCCCTTCCGCATGCTGCGCCTGCTGCAGGGCGACGTCGGCTCCGGCAAGACCATCGTGGCTCTGATGGCGATGGCGGTGGCGGTGGAGGCCGGCGCGCAGGCCGCCTTGATGGCGCCAACGGAGGTGCTGGCGCGCCAGCATGCCGAGACCATCGCGCCGCTTGCGGATGCGGCCGGGCTTCGCATCGGCCTGCTGACGGGCCGCGAGAAGGGGCGCGCGCGTGCCGAGCTGCTCGACCGGCTGAAAGCGGGCGAGGTCGATATTCTGATCGGCACGCACGCGCTGTTCCAGGCAGACGTGGAATTCAAGGACCTCGCGTTCGCGGTGATCGACGAGCAGCATCGCTTCGGTGTGCATCAGCGGCTGGCGTTGCAGACCAAGGGGGGCGGCGGCGGCGCCAATCTGCTGGTGATGACTGCAACCCCCATCCCGCGCACGCTCCTGATGACGCACTACGGCGACCTGGACGTGTCGCGGCTGACAGAGAAACCTGCCGGCCGTAAGCCGATCGTCACCAAGGCGATCCCCGTCGAGTCCATCGAGCGGCTGATCGAGCGCATTCGCTTGCAACTCCACGAGGGCGCACAGGTGTACTGGGTATGCCCGCTGATCGAGAGTTCCGAGAAATCAGAGCTCGCAGCTGCAGAGGAACGCCACGCACACCTCGCGCAGCTGTTCGGCGCCGGCAAAGTTGGCCTGTTGCACGGCGCCATGCCGGCGGCGGCCAAGGACCAGACTATGGCCGCCTTCTCCGCCAACCACCTCAAGGTGCTGGTGGCGACGACCGTGATCGAGGTCGGCGTCAACGTACCCAATGCCAACATCATGGTGATCGAGCACGCGGAGCGTTTCGGCCTCGCCCAGCTGCATCAGTTGCGCGGCCGCGTCGGCCGCGGCACGCGCGAGAGCTTCTGCATGCTGCTGCACAAGACGCCGCTCGGCGACCCGGCGCGGGAACGGCTGGAGATGATGGAGCGGACGGAGGACGGCTTTCTCATCGCCGAGAAGGATCTGGAGCTCAGGGGCGGCGGCGAGGTGCTGGGCGCGCGCCAGAGCGGCATGCCGGAGTTCCGCGTGGCGGAGGTGCCGAACTTCGCCGACCTGCTGGCGGCAGCACGCGACGACGCGAAGATGGTGCTGGCGCAGGACCCGGACCTGAAGTCGCCGCGCGGAGAAGCGCTGAGGACTTTGCTGTATCTGTTCGAGTGCGACGAGGCGGTGCGACTGTTCCGGGCGGCGTGAGTCCACCCGCTTACCGGGTGGGTGCCGCTTGCTTTTCCGGCTTCGTCGGGCGCATGCCGGAGCGGGCCCGCATCGCCATGTCGTTGAGCTGCGCCTGCGTCTCGGGGTTCACCATGCCCGCCGAGATGATGATCTTGGCGGCATCCTCGACGCTCATCTGGATCGGCAGTACGTTCTTGCGCGGCACGAAGCAGACGAAGCCGGACGGCGGCAGCATGCCCGTGGGCATGAAGACGCTGATGAGGTCCTGGCCGGGCAGTTCCTTTGCGATGTCGCGCGCAGCTTCGCCCGTGACGAACACGATCGACCAGATGCCCTTTGAGGGAAACTCCATCAGGGCGACCTTCTGGAAGTTCTGGCCCGGTGCCGATGCCGTGACCACGGATTCAAAAATCTGCTTCAAGCCGCGGTAGACATTGCGCACGATGGGCGTGCGCGAGAGCATCATCTCGCCGGCGCTGATCAGCGAGCGGCCGAGCAGGTTTGCGGCAAGCGCACCGATGATGGTGAGCAGAATGATAGAGAAGACGAGGCCCACACCCGGAACCGCGAACGGCAAATAGCTGTCCGGATTGTAAAGCGCGGGCACGTAGGGCTTCACCCACGCGTCGACCAGCGCGATGAAATTCCAGGCGATGTAGAGCGTGATCCCAACCGGGCCGATGACGACAAGGCCGGTCAGGAAATAGTTGCGCAGGCGCGCACCGAAGTGCGGTTCCTCAGGCGCTTGATCCAGCGCCAGCTTGGCGAGGCCTGCCTGCAGACCCGCCCGCTCGTCCGGCGCGGCATTGACGGAGGGCTGCCCCGCATCGGCAGCCGCCGGCTTTGAATTGTCCTGCATGTCCTACCGGATCCCGCAGATAGAGCCCGTACACCCGCTTCGTCGGCGCTCCGGAACCCATAGTGCGCCGGCACACTCCGAGCGCAAGTTAACGCCTCAACCGAACCCGAAAAACGCTTAAAAAACAACAAGACAAATTAACGAGAGCGGAGCTGCAGGCTACTGCGTCACGGACATGCAGTCGAAGCCGCTGCCCTTCAGGCGTGCACAGACAGCCTGGGTCTCCTGCAGAGTTGCATAGGGGCCGAAACGAACGCGGTAGAACGACCCCATGTTGCCGAACACAGTCTGGTCGATCTGCGGCTGACTGGC
>CADEEC010000138.1 GCA_902826255.1 uncultured Hyphomicrobiales bacterium
CCAGCGGATCGGCCCTCGCCGTCGCCACCGCAACCGCCATTCCGCGGCCGTTTCCCAGATAGCGTGTGTCATGTCCCGGAATTGCGCTCTCACCCCTCCTGTCATCCCGGAATTCGCCGCAGGCAGGTATCCGGGACCCAGGGGCACCACGTGACACGCTGAATGTTCTTGGCCTCTGGGTCCCGGCTCTCGCTTGCGCTCGGCCGGGATGACAAGAGAACGTGGACACCAACAAATGTTGTCATCCCGGAATTCGCCGCAGGCGGATATCCGGGACCCAGGGCTACATGGTGCACTGAGCTCTTGGCAGCTGTCATCCCGGCTCTCCGCTTCGCTCCGGCCGGGATGACAGCTGTGAGAAGCCTTCCGAGATGCGATGTCCCGCGCCGCCTCTTCTCCCTATGAAGAATGGGGAGAGGGAACAGGTTGGAGGTTCTAATCGCGCGACCGGCTAGCGCCCTTCGCGCCACCAGGCCATGGCCATCAGCGCCAGCAGGGCGGCCAGCGCGAGGAAGCCGGTGAACATCGGGATCAGCTTCACGCCGCGCGTCACGAACGCCTCGCGGTCCTTGAGGCCGAGCCAGCCGGAGCCCGCCAGCACGCGCGCATTCGACAGCATGGAGATGCGCGGCACGTCCACGCCCGAGGATACCGCCGACAGCAGGCCGCCGCCGCGCGTCCAGAACACGCCGCCGCCGGTCGACTCCACCAGCGGCTTCATCTTGGCGTCAGTGGCCGTCACCTCGCTCATCTCGCGCGCGTCCTCGACGCCGGCGTGCGCCACGGCCGTGAGCTGACCGAGCGTCGACTGCGATTGCAGCTTGTAGAGTCCCGGCACCTTCACATCGACGGTGGAGCGCCACACGCCGGCTGCCGCCTTCTCCAGCGTTGTCTTGGAGGATTCGCCTCCCGGTGCGGAGATCTCCACTTCGGCAACGCTGTCTTCCATCGAGCGCCGCTCGATGGTGAGCTTCAGCCCGCGCGCCGAGGCGAGCAGGCGCTCCTCCTCCAGGTCCGGCTCCTTCATCAGCCAGTGCGACAGCCGCCGCAGCAGATCGGCGTGCGGGCCGCCGCCCTCGAAGCCGCGCGCCCACAGCCAGGCATGGTCGGACAGCATCAGCGCCACGCGCCCCTTGCCCTTGCGGTCGAGCAGAAGCAGCGGGCGCTCCTCGGCGCCGGTCATCAGGTTGCGGCCGCGCCGCGGGGAGATCTCCACTTGCCGGAACCAGCGGCCCCAAGTGGGCTCCGCGCCCTCCGAGCCCGGCAGCCCGCGCGTGACGGGATGCTTGTGTCCGTCCGGCGACAGCTTGGCCTTGAACGGCCGCTCGATCAGCGCGCCGGTCGGCATCGCCGGCAGCACCGAGCCGAGATTGGTGTAGGCGAGGCTCATCTTGCCCGCGTAGTCGTCGCCGGATGCCACCAGCAGGGCGCCGCCCTGCTCCACGTAGCGCGCGATGTTCTCGTAGTAGACCGATTGCAGGATGTCGCGATGCTGGTAGCGGTCGAAGATGATCAGGTCGAACTCCTTGATCTTCTCCGAGAACAGCTCGCGCGTCGGGAACGCGATCAGCGAGAGCTGGTTGATCGGCGTGCCGTCCTGCTTCTGCGGCGGGCGCAGAATGGTGAAGTGCACGAGGTCGACGGCTGCGTCCGACTTCAAGAGGTTGCGCCACACGCGCTCGCCCGCGTGCGGCTCGCCGGATACCAGCAGCACGCGCAGGTTCTCGCGCACGCCTTCTGCCGCGACCACGACGCGATTGTTGGCCGCCGTCAGCTCGCCCTCGGCGGCCTCCAGCTCGACCTCGACGATGTTCTGGCCTGCATGCGGGAAGGCCATGGGGATGCTGACCGTGCGGCCGATGCTGGCGCTGCGGTTCTCGTCCGGCCGCCCCTCGCGGCGGATCTTGAGCGACACGCGTTCGCCGGCGCGGCCCTTGCGGCCGGCTTCCACCACGCGCAGCTCGATTTCATGCGTGGTGCCGACGATGCCGTAGCGCGGCGCCTTCAGGATCTCGATGCGGCGGTCGAACTCGTCGGGGCTGCCCGTCAGCAGGGCGTGCACGGGGGCATCGAAGCCCAGCACCTGCGCCGACTTCGGCACGTCGTGCACCTGCCCGTCCGTCACCATGATGACGCCGGAGAGACGATCGGGCGGCGTATTGGCGAGCGCGCTGTTGAGGTCGGCGAACAGGTTGGTGCCCGCGGCCTGCTCGCCCGACGGCTTGGACGAGGATACCCAGCGCACCTGCAGGTTGTTGATCGCGCCGAGCCGTGCCTCCAACTCGCGCTTCACTGCCGCGGTCTGCTCGGGCCGTCCTGCGAGGGTCTGGCTCAGGCTCTCGTCGGTGACGACGATGGCGATGTTGGCGAGGCTTTCGCGTTCCTCCTGCCGCAGCGTCGGATTGGCGAGCGCCAGCAGCAGCGCGGCAAGGGCGAGCGCGCGGAACAGGGCGCCGCGCGTGCGCCGCACCAGCAGCAGCACCACGAGCACGGCCGCCAGCGCCACGCCCGCCCAATACACCGGCGCCGGCACCATCAACGCGAAATCGATCGACCAGTTGCTCACTGCCCGAGCCTCTCAAGTAGCGCGGGCACGTGCACCTGATCGGCTTTGTAGTTGCCGGTCAGCACATACATGATGATGTTGACGCCCACCCGGAACGCCATCTCGCGCTGGCGCTCGCCGCCGGGCACCATCGGGTAGAGCGGCCGGCCGCGGTCGTCCACGGCCCAGGCCGACGCGAAATCGTTCGATGTGATCAGGATCGAGCTGACGCCGTCGACCCGGCGCGCTTGGCGCCCCTGATCGCTGTCGCGCGGCACCTCGGCCTCGACCCACAGGTAGCCGCCGTCGTGCCGGCCCGGGAACGAGCGCAGCAGATAGAACGACTTGGTGAGGACGTGATGCTCCGGCACCGGCTCCAGGCGCGGCACGTCGAGCCCGCTCAACAGCCGCTGCAGCGGTGTCGAGCCGTCGCCGCGGAAGTTGTAGCCGGTGGGCATGCCCTGCCCGTAGTCCTTGGTGTCGAAAATGATCATGCCGCCCTGCTTCATGTAGGCGTCGATCTTCGCCGCCACCGCAGCGGGCAGCGGCTGGGCATTGGGCAGCACCGGCCAGTAGAGCACCGGGAAGAACGAGATCTCGTCGTTGGCGATGTTGACGGCAAACGGGTCGCCCGGCTCCACCGCCGTGCGCGCGATCAGGAACTTGTTGAGGCCCATCAGGCCGCGCCGGCTGGCTTCGTCGGTGGCCGCGTCGCCGGTGACGACGTAGGCGAACGTCACCTTGGAGGTGGCCTGGATGGCCATGGCATCGCCGGGCTTCATGTTGGGGGCGGCGGCCTGCGCGTGTGCGCTCCCCGAGCCCGCGATCAGCAGCCCGCCGGCCACGACGATCGCGGCCAGGGCGCCGGCCGCACGTGCCGTGCGGCGCATCAGGAAGCCGAGGCCGCCCGCCTGCAGGATCAGCACCGCCAGGATGTCGGCGAACAGCAGCGCCATCGCCGCCGTCAGCAGCTGCGGCTTGATCGGTTGCGCCGCGTCGCCCTCGTACACGCGCCGCTCCGTGCCCGACGGAAGCGACGGCAGCGGCTTCAGCAGGCTCTTCGGCGTGATCAGGTTCAATGCGCGGGGTGCGCCGGAGGGGCCGTAATAGCCCGGCGGGTTCTCGAAGGTCGGCTTGGCGTCGGCGATCTTGGCGGCGGCGATGCCCTGCGTGGTCGGCAGGGGATTGCGCAGCAGGCCGAAACCGTCGAGCACCTGCAGCGGTGCCAGCACGTCGACCGTCTTGACAGCGTCGCTGCCGTCGCTGGCGAGCGTCTCCTGCCCGCCGCCGCCGAGCTTGCCCAGCGTCGTGATGCGCCGGAGCATCTCCACGAACAGCCCCGACAGCGGCAGGTTCGACCAGTCCGAGTTGGCGGTGATGTGGAAGAACACGAGCTGGCCGTCGCCGCGCTTGGCCGCCGTCACCAGCGGCGTGCCGTCCTTCAGGCGCGCCCAAACCCGCACCTCCGGCCGCAGGGATGCGGGGTCGGCGAGCACCTGGCGGCTGACGACGACCTCGGCCGGCACCGGCAGGCCGGCGAACAAACCTTGATCGCCGAACGGTGCCAGCGGCTGCGGCGTCGACCACGACAGCGCGCCGCCGAGCGACCGGCCGCCCAGCCGCAGGTTGACGGGAAGCAGCTCGTCGCCGCCCTTTTCCAGACGCGGCCCGGCGAAGCGCACAAGCACACCGCCCTTGCTCACCCACTCGTCCAGCTTTTCCTTGATCTCGTTGGGGATGGTGCCGACGTCGGCCAGCATCATCACCGACACGTTGCGCTTGATGAGTTGATCAATGGCCTCCGGCAGGTTGGCGCCCTCGCCCTTGGCGATTTCGGTGAACGGCGCCAGCGCCCGCTCGATGTAGTACAGCGGCGCCAGCAGCGGCTGCGCCTGCTCGCGCGATTCGCTGGAGAACAGTCCGACGCGATGCCATTGCGAGCGCGCATCGAGCAGGTGCACCGCGCCCGCCGAGCGCTCGCCCGCGACCTCGATCCGCATCACCTGGTTGCGGAGTTCCAGGGGCAGGTTGAAGCTGGCAACGGCGCGCGTGTCGCCCGCCGCGAACGAAAACTGGGCCTCGCCGAGCCGCTGCCCGCGGGCTGACATGGCGTGCAGCGTGCCGGCTCGCGGGCCACCCTCCGCGCGCAACACCTGCGCTTCCAGTCTCCCGCCGCTGACCACTGTCGCGCTCGCGCCGAGCGCTTCCTGACCCGGCCGCATCTCGATCACGATGAAACCGCTATCGGCGAGCGCCGACAGCTTGTCCGCGAACGCGCGCGTGGCCTCGTCGTGATCGATCCCGTCCGTGAGCCAGACCACGGTCGCGCCCCGCGCCCCGGCCAGCCCCGTCGTGGCCGCTATCGCCGCCGCGGCGCGATCCGGACCGTACGGTTGCGGCTGCAGGGCCGCGGCCGTGGACCGTGCCGCCGTGGGCGCTTCCACGCGCGCATTCGTGCTTTTGGAGGCCGTGGCCGTGGGCACGATCATGACCGGCCGGTTCTGGCCCTCGGCCTCGGCGATGAGCCGATCCACCATACCCGTGCGCCCGCTCCAGTGCGCCGCCGCGGACCATCCGTTATCCACCACGAGCACCACCGGTCCCGAGCCCGTAAGCGCCGTCTCGCGATTGGGGTTCAGCACCGGGTCCGCCAGCGCAAGTATCACGAGCGCTGCCGCCGCCATGCGGATCAGCGTCAGCCACCAGGGCGTCTTGGCCGGGGTCTTCTCGCGGTTCTCGAGCCCGACCAGAATGCGCGTCGGCGGGAAATCGATGCGCTGCGGCCGGGGCGGGATCGCGCGCAGCAGCCACCAGATCACCGGCAGCGCCAGCAGGCCTGCCAGCAGCCAGGGCGAGAGGAAGGCGATGGGGCCGAGGCTCATGCCGCCGTCCCTCCCGCGGCCTCTGCCGCCGTCCAGCGATAGTCGGCACCGGCGGCGCCTTGCAGGCGCATGATCAGCGACAGCAGCGGCTCCGCCGCCGGCCTGTCGGTGTGATGCACCAGGAAGGTCCAGCCGATGCGGCGCGCGGCCTCCTGAATCTGCCCGCGATGCTCGGCAAGCCGCTTCTGGTATTCGTCGCGCAGGCTTTCGACGCGATCGGCAATCCAGCGCTCGCCGCCTTCGGGCGAGCGGAATTCCATGCGGCCCTCGTAGGCCAGAGCTTCCTCCGCCGGATCGAGCACCTGAATCATGTGGCCCTGTACGTCGTTCTCGGCCATGGCGTTGATGCGCTTTGCCACGTCCTCTGCGGGATCGAGGAAATCGCCGACCAGGATGGCACTGGAGAAACGCGACAGCCGCGTATTGGGTGGCAAGCTTTCAGCCACTGCCCCAGTGCGCTCGTTCGCCGCCAGCGCCTCCGCCATGCGCGCGGTGGCCTTGCGGCTTGCCATCGGCGGCGTCAGCCCGAGCAGGGCGACGCGCTCGCCAGCCCGCACCCGCATCTCGCCCGCCAGAATGTGTGCGAGGCTTCCCACTCGCGCTCGCGCACATAGAGTGTGTCGGAGCTCGCCGAGCGCCGCCAGTCGATCACGGTCGCCGCGTCGCCGCCTTGGAACTGCCGGAACTGCCAGAACGTCTCGCCCGTGCCGGGACGGCGCCGGCCGTGAATGCCGTGCGCCACCGTGTTGGCGACGCGCAGCGCCTCCAGCATCAGCTCAGGCAAACGGGCGGCAAGCGACTGCGCCTCGCCTTCCAGCTTGAAGACGCTCGAAGCCTGGCCGGTTGTCGACGTCGCGCTAGCGCGTGGCGCCACCTGTTACCCCAGAGCTGCAGCCAGGCGATTGATGACGCCGCTGGCCGATTCACCTTCCGCCCGCGCGGCAAATGTAAGCGCCATGCGGTGTTTGAGCACCGGCTCGGCGAGCGCGATGACGTCGTCGATCGAGGGCGCAAGCCGGCCGTCGACGAGGGCCTTGGCGCGCACCGCCAGCATCAGCGCCTGGCTGGCGCGCGGGCCGGGGCCCCAGGCGATCAGCCGGTCGGTATCGGCGCCGGCACCCGTGCCCGGACGCGCGGAGCGTGCCAGCTTGAGGATGGCCTCGACCACCTTGTCCGGCACCGGCAGCTGCCGTACCAGGCGCTGGACCGTCTGCAGCTCCTGCGCGGTGATGATCTGCTCGACGCGGCGATCTTCCGTGCCGGTGGTGGCAAACAGCATGCGCCGCTCGGCGTTCTGATCCGGATAGCTCACGTCGATCTGCAGCAGGAAGCGGTCGAGCTGCGCCTCGGGCAGCGGATAGGTGCCTTCCTGCTCCAGCGGGTTCTGCGTGGCGAGCACATGAAATGGCGCCGGCACGTCGTGGCGCTGGCCCGCGACCGTGACGTGATGCTCCTGCATCGCCTGCAGCAGCGCCGACTGCGTCTTGGGGCTGGCGCGGTTGATCTCGTCCGCCATCAGCAGCTGCGCAAAGATCGGCCCCCGCACGAACCGGAAGCTGCGCTTGCCGCCCGCGCTGTCCTCCAGCACCTCCGAACCGATGATGTCGGACGGCATCAGGTCGGGCGTGAATTGGATGCGCTTTGCTTCGAGGCCGAGAATCTTGCCGAGCGTCTCCACCAGCAGCGTCTTGGCGAGACCCGGCACGCCGATCAGCAGCGCGTGTCCGCCCGAGAGGATGGTCACGAGCGTCTGCTCGATCACGCGCTCCTGGCCGAACACGACGGCGCCTGCCGCCTTGTGCACTTTCTGGATTTTTTCGCCGGCCGCCTCCAGGCGGCTGACGATGGCATCTTCGGTTTGTGTCACGGTGCTCATGACTACGAACTATACGCTCCACTCATCGGATTCCGAAACTCCAGACGGCAAACTTGGTCACAATATGAACAGCTCCGGCAAACTCCTGGTATTGTCGGCGAACTGCCCCATTATGACGCATTCACACGCACTTGAGCCATCAGGATCGCACATGCCCTCACGTGAACGTCTGCCTCCCGTTGCGGCCGACAAGATGACGGCCGAGCAGAGGAAGGCCGCCGACGCTTTCCAGTCCACGCGCGGTTATCCGATGCTGGGGCCCTTTCTCGTCATGCTGCGTTCGCCGGAAGTCATGCTGCGCGCCCAGGCGATGGGTGACTACTTACGGTATCGTAATGTGCTGCCCCGCCGCGTGAGCGAGCTCGTCATCCTGGTCACGGCGCGTGCCTGGACCCAGCAGTTCGAATGGGCCCACCATTATAAATACGCCATGCAGGCCGGCCTTGCCGAGCACATTGCCCAAGCCATCTCAGAGGGCCGCCGCCCCCTGGACATGCAGGCCGACGAAACCGCAGCCTATGACTTCTCCATCGAGCTGCATCATAACAAGAGCGTGAGCGACACCACCTACGCTCGCGCCTTGGAGTTGTTCGGCGAGCAGGGCATCATCGATCTCACCGGTATCAACGGCTACTACAGCATGCTCGCCATGATGATGAACGTTGCCGGTACGCCCAACGATACCCACGACGTGAAACCCTTGGAGCCGTTCCCGAACTGAGCATGGCCGACGCCCAAAGCAATCGCATCGGCGGGCTGGAAGCGCTCATCAAGGCGCAATCCGGTAAGGGGCCTGCGCCTGTCGAGAAGTGGAACCCGCCCTATTGCGGTGACATCGGCATGCGCGTGCGCTCCGATGGCGTGTGGCTCTACCAGAACAGCCCTATCGGCCGTATAGCTTTGGTCAAGCTGTTTGCCTCCGTGTTGCGCAAGGACGAGGACGGCAAGCACTACCTCGTCACGCCGGTCGAGAAGATCGATATCGCCGTCGACGATGCACCGTTCCTTGCGGTCGAGATGCAGGTCGCCGGCTCGCGCCGCGACCAGAGGCTGACCTTTCGCACCAACGTCGACGACATCGTCGAGGCCGGTCCGTCGCATCCCATCCGCTTCGAGGTCGAAGCCGGCAGCGGCGGCCTCAAGCCCTATGTTCTCGTGCGCGGGCGCCTGGAAGCGCTTGTCACCCGCGCGCTCTACTACGACCTCGTCGAGCTCGCGCACGACGAACCGGGCCGCGGCCTCGGACTGTGGAGCGCCGGCACATTTTTTCCCATGCAAGCCCCGTGAGCCCCGACCCATGATCAAGGAACCGCCGCTTCTGACGGTCCGCCGCAACTTTCCGCGCCCGCCGCGCGCATTGATCGAAAAGCTCAAGGGCGCGCAGACCGGCCACATCGCCGACGCGCGGATGGGGCGCGCCGCGCTCGATCATCGCATCAAGCCGGTCGATCCGGCGTGCTCCCAGTTTGTGGGCCCGGCACTCACCTGCCAGCCGGGCGCCGACGACAATCTCGCCATCCTCGCGGCGCTGGCGCTGGCCGAGCCCGGCGACGTCATAGTTGCCGCCGCGGACGCCTTCTCCAGCACCGCCGTCGTCGGCGACAACGTCAGCATGATGGCCAAGAACAAAGGTGTGGTCGCCATCGTCATCGACGGCATGGCGCGCGACACCTACGGCATCGTGCCGGCCGGCCTGCCGGTGTTCTCGCGCGGCATCACACCGAACTCCTGCGTCAAGAGCGGGCCCGGCCGCGTCGGCCTGCCCGTCGTCTGCGGCGGCGCGGCGATTGCGCCTGGCGACGTTGTTCTCGGTGACCGTGACGGCGTCGTCGTCATCCCGCAGCTACAACTCGAGGCCGTCGTCAGCCAGCTCGACGAAATCCGCCGGCTGGAGGAAGAGGCGCAGGCGAAGATCCGTGCAGGGCTGACGCATCCGCCTTCGATCGACGCCCTGCTGCGCTCAGACAAGGTCCACTACCTGGACTGAAGATGCCGACGGCAGGTTGCAGTCCTAACTGAAACTTAAGTCGCCTGTGGTCGCATGGGCCATGCGCGAGAATGGCGGCAATCAGCATATTCGATTGGCGGAGGTGCTGAGCGCGCTCTGTCATGCACTCGACATGACGGAGGGGCAGCCCGAAGGCCATTGCATCCGCTGCTGCTGGATCGGGGTCCGTGTCGGCCAGCAACTCGGCCTCGACGAACGCCGCATTTGGGAGCTCTATTACACGCTGCTGCTGAAGGATCTCGGCTGCAGCAGCAATGCCGCGCGCATCTGTCAGCTCTATCTGACCGACGACCTCACCTTCAAACACGATTTCAAGCGCATCGACGGCAGCCTGCCTCAGGCCTTGCGCTTCGTCCTGTCGCACACCGGCTTGAAGGCCGGCCTTGCAGAGCGCTTCCGGGCCATCATCAACATCTTCCAGAACGGTGGAGAGATTGCGCGTGAGTTGATCGAGACGCGCTGTCATCGCGGTGCCGACATCGCCCGCCTCATGCGGTTCCCGGAGGCGGTTGCGCTTGGCATCCAGAACCTGGACGAGCATTGGGACGGCGGTGGCAAGCCGGCTGGCGTCGTCGGCGCCGCCATTCCTCTCTACGCGCAGATCGCGCTGCTTGCCCAGGAAGTCGAGCACCCGATCGTTGCCCCAGACCGGCCACTGGTGCTGCCCGAAGACCACATCCGTATCCCCTCCGAAGCGGCCGATCGCCTCGTTGAGGTACCGCGCCCAGGCGTTCGCATCGCGGACCGCCGCCCCCCGCAAGGCGTAGACGTTGTGCATCGTGTGGGCAGCGTTCTCGGCCAGGTTCAACG
>CADEEC010000139.1 GCA_902826255.1 uncultured Hyphomicrobiales bacterium
CTTAGAATCCTTCTGAGTGGGGACATGCGATGGCGGCTGACGGCGTTGAAATGGAACCCCGCGAGGCGATGGAGTGCGATGTCGTCGTCGTCGGCGCCGGCCCCGCCGGTCTTGCCACCGCCATTCGCCTCAAGCAGCGCGCCGCCGAAGCGGGCAGCGAGATCGCGGTCGTGGTGCTGGAAAAGGGCTCCGAGGTCGGCGCGCACATTCTCTCCGGCGCCGTGATCGATCCGATCGGGCTCAACAAGCTGATCCCGGACTGGAAGGCAAAGGGCGCGCCGCTGGACACCAAGGTGACGGACGACCGCTTCTATTATCTCGGTCCCTCCGGCGCGGTGCGCATCCCGAACTTCGTCATGCCGCCGCTGATGAACAATCACGGCAACTATATCGCCAGCCTCGGCAACGTCGTGCGCTGGCTCGGCGAGCAGGCGGTCGAGCTCGGCGTCGAGGTCTACCCGGAGTTCGCCGCCTCGGAGGTGCTCTACGACGAGAAGGGTACGGTGGTCGGCGTCGCCACCGGCGACAAGGGCATCGGCAAGGACGGCAAGCCGACCGACAACTTCCAGCGCGGCATCGAGCTGCGCGCCAAGTACACGGTGATCGCCGAGGGTGCGCGCGGCTCGCTGGCCAAGGGCCTGATCGGCAAGTTCGGCCTCGACAAGAACAGCCAGCCCCAGAAGTACGGCATCGGGCTGAAGGAGCTGTGGGAGGTCGCGCCCGAGCAGCACAAGCCCGGCCTCGTGCAGCACACGCTCGGCTGGCCGCTCTCCAACAGCACGGGCGGCGGGTCGTTCCTCTATCACTACGGCGCCAACCTGGTGTCGGTCGGCTTTGTGGTGCACCTGAACTACGCCAATCCGTATCTCTCGCCCTACCACGAGTTCCAGCGCTTCAAGACGCACCCGCTGATCCGCGACACGTTCGCGGGCGGGCGCCGCATCTCGTATGGCGCGCGCGCCATCACCGAAGGCGGCTGGCAGTCGATCCCCGAGCTGGTGTTTCCCGGCGGCGTGCTGGTCGGTTGCGCGGCGGGCTTCGTCAACGTGCCGCGCATCAAGGGCTCGCACAACGCCATCCTGTCCGGCATTCACGCCGCCGACGCGGCCTTCGCCGCGGTGACGGCCGGACGCGCGCACGACCGGCTCGATGCCTATCCGCTTGCCGTGCAGGACGGACCGATCGCACGCGACCTGCGCAAGGTGCGCAATGCCAAGCCGCTGCTCTCCAAGTTCGGCACCGCGCTCGGCACGGCGTTGTCCGGCGCGGACATGTGGGCCAACACGCTGCTGCCCGGCATCGGGCTCGGCTACACGCTCAAGCATCGCAAGGCGGACTATGCCTCGCTGAAGGCAGCCGGCTCCGCACGCAAGATCGACTACCCCAAGCCCGACGGCACGCTCACCTTCGACCGGCTGACGAACGTTTCCTTCTCCGCCACCAATCACGAGGAGAACCAGCCCGTGCACCTGAAGGTGGCGGACATGGAGCTGCAGAAGCGTTCGGAGCACGACGTGTTCGCGGGCCCCTCCTCGCGCTATTGCCCGGCCGCCGTGTACGAGTGGGTGGAGGAGGGCGGCAACCCGCGCTTCGTCATCAACGCGCAGAACTGCGTGCACTGCAAGACCTGCGATATCAAGGACCCCAACCAGAACATCAACTGGGTGGTGCCCGAGGGCGGCGGCGGGCCGAACTATTCGGGCATGTAACAAAACGCTGAGACGCGCGGCAGGGAAATCTCAATGTCAAACGACGGCCTCCATCCCGACGCGCAGCGCGTGTGCGACCTGATCGTTGCCGTCAATCGCCCGCCCACGGAGACACTGAGCCCGCCCGAAGCACGCGTGGCCTATCTCGCCGCGCGCAAAGCCCTGCAGGCCGATCCCGAGGACGTCGCGGAGGTGCGCGCGTTGGAGGCGGCCGGCCCCGCAGGGCCCATTCCGCTGCGCTTCTACCGCGGCAAGGATGCCGGCAGCGATCGCCTGCAGCCTGCGCTCGTCTACTACCACGGCGGCGGCTGGGTGATCGGCGATCTGGAAAGCCACGACCAGACCTGCCGCGCCATCGCCAATGCAGCCGGCTGCATCGTGGTCGCCGTCGACTACCGGCTGGCGCCGGAGCACAAGTTTCCGGCCGCCGCCGATGACGCCATCGCGGCCACGCGCTGGATCTGGCAGAACGCCGAACGCCTCGGCATCGACGGCACGCGCATCGCCATCGGCGGCGACAGCGCGGGCGGCAACCTCGCAGCCGTCGTGGCCCTCGATGCGCGCGATCGCGGCGGCCCGCCGGTCGTGCTGCAGGTTCTCATCTATCCCAGCACCGACATGAGCCTGTCGTTCCCCTCGCACGAGCGGCACGCCGAGCAACTGCCCCTGCGGCACGCAACCATGCGCTGGTTCGTGAACCATTACCTGCGCGATGCCGCCGACACCGGCAACTGGCGCGCCTCGCCGCTTCGGGCCGCCGGCTTTGCAAGCCTCCCGCCCGCATTCGTTGCAACCGCCGGATTCGACCCGCTGTGCGACGAAGGCGAAGCTTACGCCAAGGCTCTCGCCGATGCCGGCGTCGCGGTCACACGCGAGCGCTTTCCCGGTCAAATCCACGGATTTCTCAACATGGGGCGAATGGTGGCGGATTCGGGACGCCTCATCGCGCTGATCGCGGGCGCCTTGCGCGACAAGTTCCGCAGTTGAACACTGCTGACAGCCCTTCCGTCGGGGTCGCGGGCGGGAGCGTTTTCTGTTAGCGTCGGCCCTCGATGCCAAGAAGCGATGCACCAAGCATCCTGCTCAGATGAGGTGATATGCGCGTCAAACCTTTCGCGGTCGCCTGGATCGCTCAAAGTCTCATTCTCGGCCTAATTGCGAGTGCGGTGCCCGCACAGGCCCGCGGCGGCGAGACGCCCGAAGCGAAGTCCTCGCTTGGCAGCTATCTGGCCGGCCGCGTTGCGCGCGCGCGCAGCGACACCCCCGCCGCGTCCGTCTACTACGGCAAGGCGCTGGAGAGCGATCCCGACAGCGAGATCCTGCTGGATGCCGCATTCCTGACCGAAGCCACCGAGGGGGCGGATTGGGCGCGGGTGGAAAACCTCGCCAACCAGCTCACGAAGTTGCGGCCCGATCACCGCGCCGCGCGCGCGTTCCTCGGCCTCGCCGCCTTCAAGGCCGGGCGCTACCAGGAAGCGGAGGACCACTTCAAGGCCGCCAGCGCCAATCCCATCGGCGAGCTGACGAGCGCGCTCGCACGCGCCTGGACCTATCAGGCGCAGAACCGCACGCAGGATGCCATCAACATCCTCGACTCGCACAGGCTGCCGGACTGGGCCAACTACTTCCTGCGCTACCACCGCGCGCTGATCGCCGATCTCGGCGGCCGCACGGCCGATGCGCGCGCCTCCTTCGAGCGCATGTCCAAGAACGACCAGCGCGCGCTGCGCGTCACGCTCGCCTATTCCCGCCATGCGGCGCACGCGGGCGACACGCGTCTCGCGCAGAGCCTCATCAACGCCTACCTGGAGCGCACCAAGGGCGAGGGACACCCTTACGCGCGCGAGCTACAGCTCGAGCTTGAATCGGGCAAGCGGCCGAACCTTCTCGTCAGGTCGGCAGCCGAGGGCCTGGCCGAGGCCTTCTACGGGCTCGGCGAAGCCTTGTCCGGTGAAGGCAGCTCGGGCATCGGCACGGTCTTCCTGCAATACGCGCTCTATCTCACGCCCAACTCGGCGTTCCCGCTGGTGACGCTGGCCAGCATCAACGAGGCCAACAAGCGCTACGACGCGGCCATCGACGCCTACAGCCGCGTGCCGCAGGGGACGCCGTTCGAGGTCAACATCGAGGTGCGCAAGGCCCTCAACCTCAACCAGCTCGAGCGCATCGACGAGGCGCAGAAGCTGCTCGAGGGCCTCGCCAAGAAACACCCGGAGGATATCCGGCCGCTCGACGCGCTCGGCAACATCATGCGCGGACACAAGCGCTATTCGGAGGCCGCCCAGTACTACACCCGGGCCATCGACCTGATCGGCAAGCCGGAACCCAAGCACTGGACCTATTTCTACGCGCGCGGCACCTGCCTGGAGCGCATGAAGATGCTGCCGGAATCGGAAGCCGATCTGGAGCGCGCGCTGAAGCTGAGCCCCGATCAGCCGCTGACGCTCAACTACCTCGGCTACACCTGGATCGATCACAATCGCAATCTGCAGCAGGGCCTGAAGCTGATCGAGAAGGCGGTGCGCCTGAAGTCGGACGACGGCTACATCGTCGACAGCCTCGGCTGGGCGCACTACCGGCTCGGCAACTTCAAGGAAGCCGTCAAGCACCTGGAGCGGGCGGTGGAGCTGCGGCCGGAGGACCCGACGCTGAACGATCACCTCGGCGATGCCTACTGGCGCGTCGGCCGGCAGCGCGAGGCGCGCTTCCAGTGGGACCAGGCCTTGAGCTTCAACCCGGAGGCCGAGGAGGTCTCGAAGATCCGCGAGAAGTTGGAGAACGGCCTGCCGCCGCTGCCGCAGGCACGCAAAGCCAAGACCAAGCGCAAGACGGTCAAGCGGCAGGTGCAGAAGAACAAGAAGAGCACGCAGTCAGGACCCGCGCCGCTGTTTCCCTGGTTTCAATAGCGGACGGGGAAGGCGCGAGTTCGTGAGATGGTCATCCGCGAGATCGCGCGCGCCAAGATCAACCTGACACTGGTGGTGCGGGGCCGCCGGCCGGACGGCTATCACGAGCTTTCGAGCCTGGTGACCTTCGCCGAAGCGGGCGACACGCTCGATTTGGAGTCTGGAGCGCCGGAGCGCGTTGCAGTGACTGGCCCCTTCGCGAGCGAGATCGTCGGCGAGAACCTGCTCACCACCACGCTCGCCACCCTGCGCGCAGAGGCTCGCGCGCTCACGCTGGGCGCCGTGCACTTGGAGAAGCATCTCCCAGTGGCGGCGGGCATCGGCGGCGGATCGGCCGACGCCGGCGCCCTGTTGCGCGCCGTGCGCCGCGCGAATGAAAAGCAGGCGCAGGCTGTCGACTGGCACGGCATCGCCGCGCGGCTTGGCGCCGACATCCCGGTCTGCCTCGCCAACGTGCCGGCCATGATGAGCGGCAAGGGCGAGCGGCTGATCGCCGTGCAGCGGCTGCCGTCGGTCGCGGCCGTGCTCGTCAACCCGCGCCGGCCGCTGGAAACGCGCAAGGTGTTTGCGGCATTGGCGGCGCCTCCGCTCGCCGACGTGCCGTCGCACGAGGCGCCACCAGCCATTGGTGATCTGGACGAGCTGTGCGCCTACATGCGCGCGCACGGCAACACGCTGCAGCGCCCGGCGACCGGCATTCTGCCCGCGATCGGCGAGATCATATCAGCACTGGACGCGCAGACGGGCTGCCGCCTCGCCGCCATGTCCGGCAGCGGGCCGACCTGCTTCGGGCTGTTCTCGGATTCCGCGGCGGCAACCGAAGCCGCACGCGCCCTATCGGCGAGCCACCCGAACTGGTGGGTGGCGGCGACGCGCCTGGCGGGCGCCGGCTGAGCGCGGGCCCTAGTTCACCCGGCTGACGCAGAAATCGATGACGTCGGTCAGCGCGTGCGTGTGCTGGCCGCTCGGGAAAATCGCCAGCGCGTCGCGGGCGATCTGGCCGTAGTGGCGCGCGCGCTCCACAGTGGCCTCGATGGCGTTGTACTTCTTCATCAGGCGGATGGCTTCCTCGAGGTCGCCGTCCTCGATCTTGCCTTCGCACAGCGTGCGGTTCCAGAACTCGCGCTCGGCGGCGCTGCCACGCCGGAAGCACAGGATCACCGGCAGCGTGATCTTGCCCTCGCGGAAATCGTCGCCGACCGACTTGCCGAGACGCGCGCTCTCGCCCGAATAGTCGAGCGCATCGTCGATGAGCTGGAAGGCGATGCCGAGATTGCGGCCGTAGGAGCGCAGCGCCGCCTGCTCGGCTGCTGGCCGCTCGGCGATGGCGGCGCCGACCTCGGTCGCGGCCGAGAACAGCGCGGCCGTCTTGGCGGCGATGATGGCGAGGTAGGCGTCCTCGGTGGTGGCCGTGTCGTTGGCGGCGGCGAGCTGCATCACCTCGCCTTCGGCGATCACGGCCGCCGCGTTGGAGAGGATCTTGAGCGCCGGCAGCGAGCCGACGTCGACCATCATGCGGAAGGCCTGGCCGAGCAGGAAGTCGCCCACCAGCACGCTCGCCTGGTTGCCCCACACCAGGCGCGCAGACTTCTTGCCGCGGCGGTAGTCGCTGTCGTCCACCACATCGTCGTGCAGCAGGGTGGCGGTGTGCATGAACTCCACCGTGGCGGCCAGGCGGACATGGCCGGTGCCCTTGTAGCCGCACAGTTGGGCCGCGGCGATGGTCAGCATCGGCCGCAGCCGCTTGCCGCCGGAGGCGATCAGATGGTGGGCGAGCTTGGGGATCAGGTCGACGTCGGAGACGGCCTTGTCCAGGATAATGCGGTTAACGGCCTCCATGTCGGAGGTCACGATCTCCAACAGCGGCCGCAGCAGGTCGCCAGGCTCCCGCGCTTCCCCGAATGCAACAACGACGCCCAAGCCCTGTCTCCACATCCGCGCTTATTTATGAGGTATATTCAAAGCGAGCACGGTGCCGTCAAGCCTTCATGGCGCGACAGCCGGTCGCCCAAGGGGTTGAGAGTTCCGGCATGCGCGAATTGTTGTTGAGTAACGATGCGGTGACTATCAGTTTCGCGCAAGCCGTTCTGCGGGAAGCCGGAATCCACAGTTTCGTGGCCGACCAGCACATGAGCGTTGTCGAGGGCTCCATCGGCGCATTCCCGCGCCGGCTGCTGGTCGATCCCGATCTGCTGTCCAGGGCTCGCGATCTCCTCGACGAGGCCGGCCTCGGCCAATGGCTCATCCGCAGCGACAGCTGACGCCATGACCTGCAAAGCCTCTCCCCAAACCGATGCCGGCGACGCGCTGAGCGATGACGCCTTCCTCGGCGGGGCGCTGCACATCCTGCAGCCGAAGTCCGGCTATCGGGCCGGCATCGATCCGGTGCTGCTGGCAGCCTCCCTGCATCTAACGGGCGCTGCGCATGTGCTCGACGCCGGTGCCGGCGTCGGCGTCGCAGGACTTACCATCGCCCGGCGCGTGACGCAGGCCAAGGTCACGCTTGTCGAGCAGGACCCTTTCCTGGTCGAGATCGCGCGCAGCAACATCGCGCGCAATGGCATGGCGGACCGTGTGCAGGCCATCACCGCCGACATCACGCGCACGCTGAGCGCCAGCCCCGAGCTGCACGCCATGGCCGAACGCTGCGACCACGTGCTCGCCAATCCGCCCTTCATGGTGCACGGCCGCGGCACGGCGGCGGGCGATCCCATCAAGGCGGCTGCCAATGCCATGCCGGCGGGCAGCCTCGAGCGCTGGATGCGCTTTGCAGCCTCCATGCTGCGGCCCGGCGGCACGCTTGCGCTGATCCATCGCGCCGACGCGCTGGCCGACGTGCTGGCGGCGCTCGACGGCCGCTTCGGCAACGTGGCCGTGCTGCCCGTGCACCCTTACGCGGACAAGCCGGCGCTGCGCATCCTTGTGCACGCTGCAAGGGGAAGCCGCGCGCCGCTGCGCCTGTTGCCGGGTCTCGTTCTGCACAACACGGACCGCAGCTACAGCGCCGACGTGGAGGCGGTCTTGCGGCATGGCGCCGCCCTCGACGCCTTTCGCGACCGCTGAACACCACATAGATTTGCACGGCGCAATGCCGCCGCCGGTGGCCGCAAGGCCGCTGAAAGTGCTAAGCCTGACTTCGTCCACCAACAGCAAAAGGCCGCGCGATGCGTTTCTTCAGCCGCAAGCCCGTCGTTCCCGTCCTGCGCTTCTCCGGGCCGATCGGCATGGCCACGCCGCTGCGACCGGGGCTCGCCATAACCAGCGTGGCGGGGGCCATCGACAAGGCATTCGCACTGTCCAAGCTGCCGACGGTGGCGATCCTGATCAATTCGCCGGGCGGATCGCCGGTGCAGTCGCATCTGATCTTCCGCCGCATTCGCCAGCTCGCGCGCGAGAAGGACAAGCGCGTCTACGTATTCTGCGAGGACGTGGCCGCGTCCGGCGGATATTTCCTCGCGCTCGCGGGCGATGAAATCTATGCCGACCCCTCCTCCATCGTCGGCTCGATCGGGGTGATCTCGGCGGGCTTCGGGCTCGACAAATTCATCGAGCGCTACGGCATCGAGCGGCGCGTCTACACCGCCGGCCGCAACAAGAGCCTGCTCGATCCCTTCCAGCCGGAGCGGCCCGACGACGTCGCCCGCCTGCGGGACCTGCAGCGCGAAATTCACGAGGTGTTTACCGGCATCGTCAAGGAGCGCCGCGCCGGCAAGCTCAAGACCGGGGAGGATACCGAGCTGTTCTCCGGGGCCTTCTGGTCGGCGCAGAAAGCCATGGACTTCGGCCTGATCGACGGCCTCAGCGACGTGCGCTCGAAGATGCAGGCGCTGCACGGCGAGGACGTGAGGTTAAGGACCGTCCCATTGTCGCAGGGCGGTCTTCTGTCGCGGTTTCGCCGTCTTCAGATGTTTCCAACAGGGGCAAGCGAAGGATTTGCCTTGCCGCCCTCGTTCGCCGATGATCTTGTATCGGCAGTGGAAATGCGCGCCTTGTGGTCGCGCTTCGGCCTCTAGGAGGTAATGATGGTGCCTCAGTTCGTGATCCTTGCCCTGGTCGGCGCCGGTCTCTACGCGGGCTATCGCTGGCTGTCGCACACGGCGCAGGAAATCACCGCCGACGTGAGGCGCAAGGAGGATGAGTTGCGCCGTCGCGCAGCCGTGCTCGAGAAGGACATGGGCGTCCTGGAGTACGATCCCGCCACCGGCGTGTACCGGCCGAAGCGGCACTAAAGTCTCCCCAGCAGGTTGAACCAGAACTCTGTCATCCTGGCGCGCGTCGCCGGGATTCAGGCTTCAGCACGCGCCGGAGCTTGTTGATGGATGATCCCGGGCACAAGACCCGGGATGACATCCGTGTTTGGTGGCCGTGAAACTCGACCAGCCTTGTCATCCCGGTCGAGCGTAACGAGAGCCGGGACCCAGAGTCACGAGCGCCGGCGCCACCTGCAGCCCTCGGTCCCGGATATTGCGCCGGAGCGCAATTCCGGGATGACGATCAATCAAAGCTCTCCCCATCTCAGAATCAGCTTGCGCGACACGCGCGATCGCGGGCCATGATGGGTGGCCTGCATGGGAGATCGACGCGTGTCCAATTCCACCGCCGCTGACGCCTACACGCATTTCATCGAGGTCATCCGGAGGCGGCGCAGCGTACGCCGCTTCGAACCCGGCCGCAGGATCGAGCGCGAGGTGCTGCTGAAGATCGCGGAAGCCGCACGCTGGGCGCCGACCGGTGCCAACACGCAGTGCTTCGATGTGGTGATCGTCGACGACCCCGACATGCGCGAGCGCGTGCTCGACGTGTTCCTCGCGCAGTCCAATCGCCTGATCGACCACGTCAAGGGCTTCCCCGCCGTCAAGAAGACCTACATGACGAACACGGTCGCCATCGTCATCGTACTGGCCGATGCGCGCTGGAAGGCGGCATTCCCCAATGCCACCAGCACGGAGTGGGAACGCGAGTACCAAGAGAACAACGAGCGCATCCTGCTCGCCTCCATCGGCGCCGCCGTGCAGAATGTGCAGCTTGCCGTGACGGCCATGGGCCTCACGTCGGCCTGGCTGTCGGGCGGCGGCGAGGACACCACCAACCGCGACCTGCAGGCGCTGCTCGGATATCCCGATTGCCTGCGCGCCATCGGCACCATTCCCATCGGCTATCCGGAGAAGGACCTCGCGTCACGCTACCGGCGCCCGCTGCAGCAGATGGTGCATTGGAACGGCTATGACGCGAGCAAATTCCGCCCCGATGCGATGGTCACCCACTACGTCAGCGAGGTGCGGCCGTTCGCCATGTATCGCGGCGAGGAGGATGCGGCCCACTGGGAGGATGCCGACAAGCGGCTCGGCCCCTGGCGCGAGGCCTTCACCTCGGATACGCCGAACCCCTCCGCGAAGCTGCCCTAGCGG
>CADEEC010000140.1 GCA_902826255.1 uncultured Hyphomicrobiales bacterium
GCGACTGGAAGGAGTTCCATCTCGTCGCCGAGCCGGTGGTGCGCGAGATGGCGCCCGGCATGAAGGCGCACCTGTGGGGCTACAACGGGCAATCCCCAGGGGCGACCATCGAGGCGGTCGAGGGCGACAAGGTGCGCATCTTCGTCACCAACAAGCTGCCCGAGCACACCACCATCCACTGGCATGGACAACTTTTGCCGTGCGGCATGGATGGGGTCGGTGGCTTGACGCAGCCCCACATCGTGCCCGGCAAGACATTTGTCTACGAGTTCCAGCTCAAGAAGAGCGGGACCTTCATGTACCACCCGCACGCCGATGAAATGGTGCAGATGGCGATGGGTATGATGGGGTTCTTCGTCGTACATCCGAGGGATCCCAAGCAGCACCGGGTCGATCGGGACTTTGTCTTTCTCCTCAACGCCTTCGACATCGAGCCCGGCAGCTACGTGCCCAAGATCAACACCATGCTCGAATTCAATATGTGGTGCTGGAACAGCCGCGTGTTTCCAGGCATCGACCACATCGTCGTTGCCAAGAACGATCGCGTGCGCATCAGGTTCGGCAACCTGACCATGACCAACCATCCCATTCACATGCACGGCTACGACTTCGAGGTCACGTGCACGGACGGCGGATGGACGCGGCCCGAGTCACGCTGGCCGGAGGTGACCGTCGATTGCGCCGTCGGGCAGATGCGCGCCTTCGAGTTCGACGCGATCTACGAGGGCGACTGGGCGATCCACTGCCACAAGTCGCACCACACGATGAATGCCATGGGTCATGACGTGAAGACCTACATCGGCGTGGATCAAAGCACCGTCAGGCGGCGCATCTCGCGCCTTGTGGGCGGCGGCTATATGCCCATGGGCGGGAGAGGCATGGCCGAAATGGGCGAGATGGAAATGGCGGCGCCCGACAACACGCTGCCGATGATGACCGGGTTCGGCCAGTTCGGCCCCATCGAGATGGGGGGAATGTTCTCCGTCGTGAAGGTGCGCGAGGGACTGGCGCGTAACGACTACAAGGACCCCGGCTGGTACCAGCATCCGCAAGGCACCGTCTCCTATGAGCGGCCGGGTAGCGGTCCCCCGCAGACCGAAGCGCCGCGCGCACCGGCTGCCGGCCAGACCAAGGGACCGTCCACGGAAACCGAGATCAGAGCCGTAAAACCGAAAGGACACCGCCACCACTGAGCGCACGGCAACGCGCAGCGCTTTGATTCAATACAATCCCTATTCAATCGGCAAAAGGAGTGAAGACAATGCCTGTAAGACTGACGATCGCCGGGTTCCTTCTCGCCGCATCGCTCGCGGCCGGACTATCGATGCAAAGCGGCATGGTCTCCGTGCCCGCGGTTGCGCATACCGGCCACACGTTCGCCGCCGGCGAGCCCGGCGATCCCAAGAAGCCGTTTCGCACCATCGAGGTCATCATGACCGACGGGCCGGGCACGATGACCTACACCCCGGACAAGATCGAAGTGCGCAAGGGCGAGCAGATCAAGTTCGTGCTCAAGAACACTGGAGACCTGGCGCACGAGTTCCTGCTCGATTCCTTCGAGGCCAACGCCAAGCACAAGATCGAGATGCAGAAGAACCCGGACATGGAGCACGACGATCCCAACGGCAAGCGTCTCGAGCCGAAGAAGTCGGCCGAGATCCTGTGGCTGTTCAGCAAGACCGGCACGTTCGAATTCGCATGCCTGATTCCAGGCCACTACGAGACCGGCATGAAGGGCACCGTCGTCGTCAAGTAGTCGAACGCGACGTAGCGAGACCTAAACGCACTAAACAGCAGCAAGGAGACGTGGAAATGCGTAAGTCGGCAATCATGTTCGCAATCTTGGCCGGGCTCGTCATCGGCGCCACCGCCGCGATTGCGCAAATGGTCGATGGGGAAGTCACGAAGATCGACGAGGAGGCCGGCAAGATCACCATCAAGCACGGGCCGCTCAAGAAATTTGACATGGACGCGATGACGATGGTGTTCCGGGCCAAGGATCCGGCGATGCTCAAACAGGTCAAGCCCGGCGACAAGATCAGGTTCGAGGCCGACAAGGTCAACGGCCAGTTCACGGTCATGAAGGTCGAGAAGAAGAAGTAGGCGCCCGTTCGCCTCGTGGCGCCCGCTCTCCGATGCTGTGCACTCTGTTGATGGTCCAGCCATTGGGAGCGGGCTGCCGACGAGTTCGCCTCTACAACTGCAACTGTGCCAACACCCGGTCGGCCATGTGCTGGCAGCGCTTGCCGTCGAACGGAAAGGTCCCCGTCAGCGTCGAGGCCAGCCGCGCATCGAGCGCCTGGCGCAACTGACGCCGCGCCCGGTGCAGGCGCGTCTTCACCGTCGCCGGCGGCAAGCCGAGGAAGTTGGCGGTGTCTTCGATGCTCATGTCCTCGACATCGCGCATCACGAACACCACCCGGAAAGGTTCCGGCAGATCGTCAATGGCGCGCTCGATGAGGTGGCGGACCTGTTGCTGCGCAGCGGCGCGCTCCGGATCGGGGATCTCTGACATCAGCGGAAATGGGATGACTTGCGATGCACGTGCGGGCTCTGCATCAAGCACCTCCAGGCCGACCAGGGGCCGTTGCCGTCGCCGGCGTCCCAAGGCCTCGTTGAGAGCGATGCGCGTGAGCCAAGTCGTGAGACTGGACTCGCCACGGAAACTGCCGAGGTTGTCGAACGCATTGACATACGCTTGCTGCACCACGTCCTCGGCCTCGCCGTCGTCCTGGACGACGGAGCGCGCGACCCGGAACAGGCGCTGATTATTTCGCTGCATAATGATGCGGAAGGCGTCGGCGTTGCGCCCCCGCGCGAGACGAACAAGCGCCACATCATCACACGTAGCCAGATCGGGGTTTGCTGCATTGTTAGCCTGCATCGGTTGATACCTTCGCCAACGGCCCACGCCATAACTATGCCATGAGGCTGCCTACCGCGACGAGCTGCGAAGCGTGAGTGCTGCCAGGAACTCCTGGCGCGTTCCGGGACGGTCGCGAAATACGCCAAGCATCCGGCTTGTCACCAGCGTCGCCGCCGCCTGCTTGACCCCACGGCTGGTCATGCAGGCATGCTCGCCTTCGATGACGACGGCAACGCCCTGCGGCGCCAGCACGCGGTGCAGGGTGTTGGCGATCTCCGCCGTCATCTTTTCCTGGATCTGCAGCCGGCTTGCGTAGATCTGAACGAGGCGCGCAAGCTTCGAAATGCCGACCACCTTGTTGCGCGGCACGTAACCGATGTGGGCGTGGCCGACGATCGGGGCCATGTGGTGCTCGCAATGCGATACGAACCGAATATCCCGCAGAATGACCATTTCATCGTAACCGGCGACCTCCTCGAACGTGCGCGCCAGATGCGCACTGGCGTCTTCACCGTAACCGGCGAACCATTGCTCGTAGGCGCGCACGACGCGGGCCGGCGTATCGAGCAAGCCTTCGCGGCCCGGATCGTCACCGGCCCAGCGGATGAGGGTCCTGACGGCAGCCTCGGCCTCGGAACGGGAGGGGCGATCAACCGGCTTCCCCGGCTCGTCGGAGCCTAGTCTGGGGCTTCGCGGGTCCAGGCTTACAAGCGCATTCATACCGATCCTCGCGTTTTCAAGTGCCAGCATTTGCCGGGTTTTCAGCAGGCGTCTGTCATTGGATGTGCTTGGCAGCAAAAGGTTCCCGCAAATTGCGTCCAAGTTGCTGAATCGACCACAAGCAGCCTGAAGAAAGGTTTGACCGCGGCCGTTGTCACCTAACAGTTTGGTTGTGGCCCAGTTCGAGCGAACGAGGAGGGGCTTGGCTTTCCCCGGTGACAGGCCGTATTCGTACTTCGTGACAGCCCATGGGGGATCCTCATGAAGTTCGGCGTTTTCTACGAGCTGCAGCTGCCGCGGCCCTGGGGGGAGGACGACGAGCGCCGGCTGGTGCAGGACGCGCTCGCTCAGGTCGAGCTGGCCGACCGCCTTGGCATCGACTATGCCTGGGCGGTCGAGCATCATTTCCTCGAGGAATACTCCCACTGCTCGGCCTCGGAGGTGTTTCTGGCCGCCGCCGCCGCGCGCACGAAGCGCATCCGACTCGGCCACGGCATCCGCCAAGTGATAGCCAACTACAATCACCCCGCCCGTACAGCCGAGGCCGTGGCCATGCTGGACCTCGTCTCCAACGGCCGCGCTGACCTCGGCATCGGCGAGGGCGCGACCAGGCTCGAACTCGGCGGCTTCAACATCCCGGCGAAGGACAAGCGCGCGCTGTCGCTGGAGGCAGCCGAGCAGATCGCCAACATGATGGTGATGTCACCCTATCCCGGCTTCGAGGGCCGCTCGTTCAGCATGCCCTGCCGCAACGTGCTGCCGAAGCCCGTGCAGAAGCCGCATCCGCCGATGTGGATGGCCTGCACCAACCGCGACACCATCAAGGTCGCAGCCAGCCTTGGGCTCGGCGCGCTCGCCTTCTCCTTCATCGACGAGGCGGAGGCGCGCACCTGGAGCCGGATCTACTACGATATCATCAAGAGCGACGCGTGCGTGCCCCTCGGCCACAGCGTCAACGCCAACATCGCCATGGTTTCGGCCTTCTCCCTGCATGCCGACCGCGAGGAAGCGGCGCGGCGCGGCCAGGAAGGCTTCGAGTTCTTCCGCTTCGCCATCTCGGCGCTCGTCATCAAGGATGCCGTGCCCGGCCGCTCGCGCCTGTTCGAGCAATTCAGGCAGGAGCGGGCAGCCGGCGCCGCGGGCCCCATGGCGCAGGGCACGGAAGGGCTCGCCGGCGCTTTTCAGCAGTCGCGCGGCATCGGCACGCCTGCCGACTTTCGAACGCATGTGCGCTCGTTCCAGGATGCAGGCGTGGACCAGATCATCCTGTTGCAGCAGGCGGGCCGCAACACGCACGAGCACATCTGCCAGTCGCTCGACCTGCTCGCCCGCGAGGTGCTGCCGGAGTTCGCCCGCGAGACAGCCGAGCGAGACCTGCGCAAGGCTGAGGAGCTGGCCCCGTACATCGAGCGGGCGCTCGCGCGCAAGACGCGCATGGCCACGCTTGCCGAAGCCGATATTCCCGTGGTGCGCGCGTCTGTCGCTGCCCCCATCGTCAACAGGTGAGCGCGGCAGGCCCGATCCGGCTAGACGGCAGCTTGACCCCCAAGCGGAGATTGGCGTTTCATGCAGCAGGTCGCGGCTGATCATGGCGCAGACATGCCGCCTAAAGGCATGTCTCCTGCGACACTGGGGCAGTCTCGCAATTGATTGAGGTCAACGTCTGCAGCTCACTTGACGCGGCATCTGTTCCACATCTTCAAGAGGAGATGGACAATGCCTAGCGTGGATCTGCATTTGGCGAATCTGCAACGTTTCGTGCATGGCCTGCGGGAACGCTGGCGTCAGCGTGGCGAGTTGGCGGCGCTCAACGAGTCCGAGCTCCAAAAACTCGCGAGCGGCCTTGGGCTGACTTCTTCCGACCTCAACCGCTTGGTCGATTGCGTTCCCGACGCGGCAGACCTGCTTCACAAGCGGCTCAACGTTCTGGGCATCACGCGAGCGGATGTGGAGCGGGTAGCCCCCGGATTAGCCCGTGATCTGGAACGTACGTGTGCCTGCTGCAGTCACAAGCGCACCTGCGCAGAAGATCTTATCCAGCGGCCCGACGACGCCAGGTGGCGGGAGTACTGCCCGAATAGCATCGCCATCACCTCTGTCGGTAGTTGCCGCGGCCGCTTTCCGACCTAGGGCGCACAGCTGTGGACGCCGATACCAATGCGCGAGCCGTGCTCGTGCCCAGTGATGGCCATGTGATCTAAGAACTCGACCGATCCCTCGACAAGTACGTGCAGAAAATCCGGTGTTTGGCCCTCGTGGATCAGCGTTCCGTTGAGTACCGCTGAAGGGCGGCAGCGCGCGTGCATTTCAGGTTCGGCGTCTTTCATGGAAGTACGCCTACATCACACTTTCATATTCGTACGTGGTGCAGATCAAGCATGAAGATGATGTGACGCAAGTTTCCCTCCAGCCCGAGCAAAAATGCGGTCGGGGGAATCCGAAGACCTTCGTCAAAAAATATCGAACAACGATGCGCCAAGTTGACATATGTCAAACAGGTCAAACCAACAGTGGGACTACTTCAAGGGAGCACGATTCATCGCCGCTGAAAGACGGGAAGTAGTCGATGAAAGGCCCACCGGGAGTTTCCAAGCGTGACCAGGCTCAGGCGCTGTGGCTCTCCACCATGGCCTTCACCGTCTGCTTCGCGGTGTGGACGATCTTTTCCATCGTTGGCGTACAGATCAAGCAGGAGCTCGGCCTCACCGATACCCAGTTTGGGTTATTGGTCGGCACGCCGATCCTTACCGGCTCCCTGATCCGCCTGATCCTCGGTATCTGGGCTGACCAGTACGGTGGCCGCGTTGTGTACGTGGGTGTGATGCTGTCGGCGGCGCTGGCAACATGGCTGCTTACCTACGCCTACGACTATCCGACCTTTCTTCTCGCCGCCCTCGGAGTCGGCATAGCGGGTGGTTCCTTTGCGGTCGGCATCGCCTATGTCTCCAAATGGTATCCGGCCGAACAGCAGGGTACGGCGCTGGGCATCTTCGGCGCGGGTAACGTCGGTGCGGCGGTTACCAAGTTCGTCGCGCCCTTCATCATGGTCGCCTACGGCTGGAAAGCCGTTGCCAACATCTGGGCGATTGCCATTGCCGTGATGGCCGTGGTCCTCTGGCTGACCACTAAGGACGATCCGCAGCTTCAAGCGCGGCGCCGCAGCGGGGCGAAGCCCGAGTCGTTGCGCGTGATGCTCGCGCCGCTGGCCAATGTGCAGGTGTGGCGCTTCTCGCTCTATTACTTCTTCGTGTTCGGAGCGTTCGTAGCGTTGGCGCTGTGGCTGCCGCGTTATCTGATCGGCGTGTACGGGCTCGATATCACCACGGCCGGCATGATCGGTGCGGCCTACTCTGTGCCTGCGAGCCTTTTCCGGATCTATGGCGGCGTGCTCTCCGACAAGTATGGCGCTCGCCGCGTGATGTACTGGACGTTCGGTGTCTCGGTGGCCGCGTGTTTCCTTCTGTCCTACCCACCGACCGAGTACATCGTGCAAGGCATCCACGGGCCGATGAGTTTCAGGCTGGCGACCGGTCTTTTCGCCTTCACGGTCATTGTGTTCGTACTCGGCTTCTTCATGAGCCTGGGCAAGGCCGCGGTCTACAAACACATCCCCGTCTACTACCCCAACCACATCGGCGCGGTTGGCGGTGTGGTCGGGCTGGTCGGCGGCCTCGGCGGGTTCATCCTCCCCATCGTGTTCGGCATGCTCAACGATCTCACTGGCGTTTGGCAAAGCTGCTTCATGGCGCTGTTTGTCGTCTCGGGGGCCGCGTTGATCTGGATGCATCTCGCAGTCCGGACCATGGAGAAGGGAGTTTATGGCGAGGAACTCAAGAAGCTGCCTGAGTTCCCCGAGATGCAGGAGATCCATGAGCCGAAGCATGTCGGTGTCCTGGGCGCGCATCTCATCGAGGATTGGCGTCCCGAGAGCAAGGAGTTCTGGACCACGACCGGGCGCCGGATCGCACGCCGCAACCTGTTGCTTTCGATCCCTGCGCTGCTTCTGTCGTTTGCGGTGTGGATGGTGTGGTCAGTGGTGGTCGCCAAGCTGCCTTCGATCGGCTTCGGCTATTCCACTAGTCAACTGTTTTGGCTCGCCGCGCTGCCCGGACTATCGGGCGCGACGCTCAGGATCTTCTATTCCTTCATGGTGCCAGTGTTCGGCGGACGGCTTTGGACCACGGTCACCACGTGGTCGCTGCTGATCCCGGCGCTCGGCATCGGCTTGGCCGTGCAAAACCCGGCAACACCATACTGGCTGTTCCTGGCGCTCGCGCTGCTGTGCGGCTTCGGCGGCGGCAACTTCGCCTCATCGATGTCGAACATCTCCTTCTTCTTCCCCAAAGCCGAGAAGGGAAACGCCCTCGCCCTCAATGCCGGGCTCGGCAACCTCGGCGTTAGCGTCGTGCAATTCGTGGTCCCGCTCGCCATCACAGTTAGCGTATTCGGCTGGCTTGGCGGTGAGCCGCAGAAGGCAATGGAGGCCGGCCGCGAGACCAGCCTGTGGCTGCAGAACGCCGGTTTCGTATTCGTGCCCTTCATCGCAGCCAGTGCTTTTGCCGCCTGGTTCGGCATGAACGACATCGCCTCCGCCAGGGCCTCCTTCGCCGAACAGGCGGTCATCTTCGAGCGCAAGCACAACTGGGTCATGTGCTGGCTCTACACGGGCACCTTCGGCTCGTTCATCGGCTACTCGGCGGGCTTTCCGTTGCTCGCCCGAACGCAGTTCCCCGAGGTGAACGCACTGGCCTACGCTTTCCTCGGGCCGCTCGTCGGCGCCCTCTCTCGCTCGCTCACAGGCTGGGTCTCGGACAAATACGGGGGCGGCCGCGTGACGTTCTGGGTGTTCATCGGGATGGCGGCGGGCGTGCTCGGGGTTCTCTACTTCCTCAGCATCGGAAGTTGGCCCGGCTTCTTCGTCATGTTCCTGTTTCTATTCTTCGTATCCGGCGTCGGCAACGCGTCGACCTTCCAGATGATCCCGGCCATCATGCGCAAGGAGGTGGATCGCTTGATGCCGGCCACCGACGCCGAAGCACGCATGCGCCAATCCGATAAGGAGAGCGCAGCAATCATTGGCTTCACTTCCGCAATTGCCGCGTACGGCGCCTTCTTCATTCCGATGAGCTACGGCCAGTCGATCACATGGAGCGGCGGACCGCAGGCAGCTTTGTGGGGGTTTCTCGTATTCTACCTCACCTGCATCGCGGCCACTTGGTGGTTCTACACGAGGCCCGGCGGGCTCCTCTACGACATCGAGCGGGGTGGCGCGCCGCCACCCTCGCCCGCTGCCCAGCCCGCCTGAGGAATAGAAGGAACGATATGAGCCACTTTCTGGACCGACTGACGTTCTTCAAGCGCATCGACGGCGCGTTCGCCGACGGCCATGGCATCGTCACCAACGAAGACCGCCGTTGGGAGGACGGCTACCGCAAGCGCTGGCAGCACGACAAGATCGTGCGCTCAACCCATGGTGCCAACTGCACGGGTTCGTGCTCCTGGAAGATCTACGTCAAGGGCGGGATCGTCACTTGGGAGACGCAGCAGACCGATTATCCCCGCACGCGACCCGATCTGCCGAACCACGAGCCCCGCGGCTGCTCCCGTGGCGCGAGCTATAGCTGGTATCTTTATTCCGGCAATCGCGTGAAATATCCGCTGGTACGATCGCGGCTCCTGAAGCTGTGGCGTGATGCGCGCGCCGTACGGACGCCGGTGGCGGCGTGGGCTTCCATCGTCGAAGATCCCGCCAAGCGCGCCGCCTACACCAAGAAACGTGGTCTCGGTGGCTTCGTACGTGCCACCTGGGATGAGGTCACGGAGATTATCGCTGCGGCCAACGCCTATACGGCCAAAGCGCATGGCCCCGACCGCGTGATCGGCTTCTCGCCCATTCCCGCCATGTCGATGGTGAGCTATGCGGCGGGCTCGCGCTATCTCTCGCTGCTCGGCGGGGTGTGCATGTCGTTCTACGACTGGTATTGCGACTTGCCGCCGTCCTCTCCGCAGACCTGGGGCGAGCAGACTGACGTGCCGGAGTCCGCCGATTGGTACAACTCGGGATTCCTCATCCTATGGGGCTCGAATGTGCCGCAGACACGGACGCCCGACGCCCATTTCTACACAGAGGTTCGCTACAAGGGCGCAAAGAGCGTCGTCATCTGCCCGGACTATTCGGAAGCCTCCAAGTTCGCCGACCTGTGGGTTTCGGTGAAGCAGGGCACAGATGCGGCATTGGCGATGGCCTTCGGCCACGTGATCCTCCGTGAGTTCCACGTTGACCGCACAGTCGACTACTTCAGCGACTACGTGCGCCAGTACACCGACATGCCGATGCTGGTTCGGCTGGTGGAA
>CADEEC010000141.1 GCA_902826255.1 uncultured Hyphomicrobiales bacterium
TACGTGCGGGAAGGAGTGCCCTCCACCGCGCGCTGGCGTCTTGTGCTGGTCGGCGCGGGCGGGCTGTCGGTGCTGGCTTGGGCCATTGCATTCTCGGCGCGCACCGGGCACGGCTGGGACGCGTTTGAGCGCGTGCTGCCCGGTCTGGTGATTGCGGCCGTCGTCATTGCGATGCTGGCGCTGGCGCGCTCGGTCGGCGGCCGCGTCATGGCGGCTTCCGCCGTGGCCCTCATCGCCTCGGGTGAGCTGGTGTGGTGGAACGCCGCCTCGAGCCTCAACGCCGAGCCTCCCGCCTATTACGCCGTCCTCGAGCAGCCGTGGGGACAGGAAGCCGAGGCCATCCAGATACTCGAACGCGAGCTTGCCGCGCGGACAAAGGAAGGCGAGCGGCCGCGCGTGGAGATCGTCGGTGTCAGCGGACCTTGGCAGAACCTGGCCATGGTACGGCAATGGGAGGCCACCAACGGCTACAACCCGCTGCGCATCGGCCGCTACGATCGCCTCGTCGCGCCGGGGGAGACGACGCACGTTGTCGACCAGCGCCTGTTTCCGCCCTCGTTCAGCGGTTATGACTGTGCGCTGGCGCGCGAGCTCGGCCTCGAGTTCGTCGTCCTGGGGCGGCCCATCGAGGAGGTGCCTCATCTGGCGAATCGCCCGGTGGCCGACGTCCTGCTCGCCGGCCCCAAGATCTGGATCTATCGCCTGAGCGACCCCGAGCCGCGCGTGCTGTTCCTTGGCCGGGTTCAGGTGGCCGACACCGATCCGCAGGTGATCGCCGGGCAGTTCGGAGTGCACCCGGCGTCCGAGACGGCCGTGATCGAGGACGACACTGCCCCGGTGCGCTCCTATGCGTCCCTTCCAGGGGAAAGCGGCCGCGCGCAAATCATCTCCTGGGCACCCGACCGCGTCGAGATCGACGTGGAAGGCCTGCGCCCCGGCGTCCTCATCCTGCACGAGCCCTACTACCCGGGCTGGGTGGTAGAGGTGGATGGACAACCGGCGCGACTGCTGCGGGCCAACATCCTGTTCCGCGGGGTAGAAATCTCCGAGGGGATGCACAGGGTGGTGTTCCGCTTCACCCCGTTCTCCCTCACCAATCTGCGCAATGCTGCAGTGGGGGCCTTGCATGGTCCGCTGCAGTAGCCTTGACGCCTGGAACCACAGGCACCCCTCTCTCGTTGTCATGAGCGGAGCTAGGCGCTCCGGGGTATGCGTATTTCATGCAGAACACGAGTACGGACCGGGCTTGGCTGGCAGCCATCGTCGGCTCCTCTGACGATGCCATCATCAGCAAGACCCTGGACGGGATCGTCACCTCCTGGAACAGGGGCGCGACGCGCATTTTCGGCTACCTGCCAGAAGAAATCATCGGCCAGCCCATCCTTCGCCTCATCCCTCTGGAGCTGCGCGATGAAGAGGTGGAGATACTGTCGAAGCTCAAGCGTGGCGAGCGGGTCGAGCATTTCGAAACAGTGCGACTGACCAAGGACGGACGCCTGGTCGACATCTCGCTCACCATCTCGCCGGTGCACGGTGAAACCGGCGACCTTATCGGCGCCTCCAAGATCGCCCGCGATATCACCGAGCAGAAGAAGGCGGAGAAGACCCGCCAACTCCTGCTCAACGAGCTCAACCATCGCGTGAAGAACATGCTCGCGAGCGTGCAAGGCATTGTGCAAGGCACGCTGCGGAACACGAGCGACCCGGCCCAGTTCGTCGACAGCTTCAGCGGCCGCATTCAGTCGCTGGCGCGCGTGCACTCGCTGCTCAGCATGTCGACATGGTACGGCGCCGACCTGCGGGAGCTGATCCGCGATCAGATCATGCGCGGCCCTGTCGACGAAAGCCGGCTGACGGCATGGGGACCGACCGTGCATCTGGAGCCGCAGATGGCGCTGCACATCGCGCTGATGCTGCACGAGCTCGGCACCAACTCGCTTAAGTACGGCGCGTTGTCTGCCCCGGCCGGCTGGATCACGGTAAGCTGGACCGTGGTCGATGCGGTTCTTAACCTGCAATGGGTGGAACGCGGCGGTCCACCAGCGAAGGCACCTGCCAAGCGCGGCTTCGGCAGCACGCTCGTCGAGCAGAGCGCCAAAACCGTCGGCGGCAAGGCGCTAGTGGTGTGGGAATCGGAGGGCGTCACCTGGCAGATCACGCTGCCCCTGCCAGGACCCGAAGCAAAGATTGCAGCCTCACGGGGTTCCGACTGGTTGGATACGACCGTTCAGGCAAAGGCCGGCGCTCGTTCGCCAGCCACACCTCGCAAGCTGTCCGGCCGGCGCCTGCTCGTTATTGAGGACGAACCGCTGGTGGCACTCGACCTCATTGCCTGCATCGAGGATGCGGATGGCGTCGTGGTCGGCCCTGCAGGCAGCGAGAAGCATGCGCTGCAATTGATCGAAACGGAGACGGTCGACGCCGCGTTGCTGGATGCCAACCTGCACGGCAAGCCTGTCGATCGGATCGCGGCGGCGCTGACCGGGCGCAACATCCCGTTCGTGTTCGTGTCAGGTCACAATCGCGACGGACTGCCCGCCCCCTTCGCAAAGATGCCCCTGGTGGGCAAGCCTTTCACGCACGCGCAAATCGTCGACACGGTGGGCAACCTGTTGCAGCGTGACGGCAACGTGACCCCGCTCAAACTCTGACGTGCTCATTCCGGTTCCGGCGGCCGCTCGAAGGCCACGCCGCAGTAGCTGCACCGGGCAGGCAGGCGCATCAGGGACTTCATGCGCAGCTTTGCGCGGCACCGCGGACACTTTTCGCTCAACTGCAGCACGGTCGCGGCGCCGACCAGCACGGCGGCCACCACCAGCAACGTGCGGCGCAACCAGGCAATCTCGCTGAAAAAGAAGGTCAGGAGGCAGGCCGCGAACAGCGCGGGGATCGCCACCGCGTAGAAGCGCACCGAGCGCTTCTCCCAGCGCCAGAGGCGCTCCTGCTCGTCCTGGGTCAGCGGCTCGGGGGGAAACTGCATGGCCCTCTCACGCCGATTTCGCCGGCAGGCGCTTGACGGCGGTCACGAGCTGCCCGGCGCGCAGGTTGCGATCCACGGCCGCGCGCAGCGGCTCGATGGCGACGCCCATGTGGTGCGCGTTGGCATGCAGCAGCAGGAAGGCATCCGTCATGATGCCCACGTGCCCCTTCCAGAACACCAGGTCGCCGCGCTCCAGCCCATCCAGGTTCTCGCGCACCTCGACCGGCGTGCCGAGCTCCGCCTGCTGCATGTCGCTGTCGCGCGGACAAGCGATCCCGGCCGCGTGCAGGGCCACCTGCACCAGCCCCGAGCAATCGAGACCCAGGCGGGTCTTGCCGCCCCACAGGTAGGGTGCGCCCATGAAACGCTCGGCGACGGCGACGAAGTCGCGCGCATGGCGCCCGGCTTCCGCGATATGCCGCGCGGGGACGAAGCTGCCGTCGACGAGACGCGCGAACACGGGGCCCATTTCCGCCACGCTGACTTCGCAGGTCATGCCGAGGTGCAGCCACGGCGGCGCCTTCACGTCGGCCGCGGGGTAGAGGAAGCTGCCGAGTGCGCGCACCGTGTGCGTCGTCGGCTTCACCTGCGCGGTCAACGCACCGGGGCGCACGTAGCCGACGTAACCGTCGCGCGCGAGCTGCACCCAGGCCCAGCCGTCCTTGTCCTCGAACATCGTCGCGTGCTCGCCGAACAGGACCTCCGTCGTCCAGCTGCTGCGGGCGTTGGGCTCGGCACGCAGCGGTGTCGAAGAATGAACCACCTGGCGCCGCTCACCCTCCACATAGCGCTGCGCCTCGACAGCATCCTGAAGCGAAGCTGCCGCGAGGTCGGGTCGGTAGGCGTGGCGCCGGATATCGAGCGGTGCAGACACCAAAGATTTCTCCTAGCCGCGAGACTTGCGCAAAAGGTCGAACAGGGCGCGCGCAGCCTGCACCTCGCCGCCCTTCGGCCCCAGCGGCTTGGGCGCCGGCCGCCAGCCGTAGATGTCGAAATGCGCGAAGCGCCGCGCCTGCTTCACGAAGCGGCGCAGGAACAGCGCCGCAGTGACCGACCCGGCGAACGGGCCTTCCGACACGTTGTTCATGTCGGCGACCTGGCTATCGAGGTTGGTCTCGTAGCTGCTCCAGAACGGCATGCGCCACACCGGATCGCCGACACGGTTGCCGGCGGCCGAGATCTCGGCCGCGAACGCCTCGTCGTCGGTGTAGAAGGGCGGCAGCTCCGGGCCGAGCGCGACGCGGGCGGCGCCCGTCAGCGTTGCGAAGCTCACCAGCGTGTCCGGCTTCTCCTCGTCGGCGAGCGCCAGCGCATCGGCCAGCACCAGCCGGCCCTCCGCATCGGTGTTGCCGATCTCGACCGTCTTGCCGGCGCGGCTCTTGAGCACGTCGCCCGGCCGGAAGGCGTTGCCGGCGACACTGTTCTCTGCCGCCGGGATCAGCACGCGCAGACGCACGTTGAGCTTGCTCGCCATGATCATGTGCGCCAACGCGAGCGCCGCCGCCGCACCGCCCATGTCCTTCTTCATGATGAGCATGGCGCTCGCCGGCTTGAGATCGAGGCCGCCGGTGTCGAAGCAGATGCCCTTGCCGACCAGCGTGACGCTGGCGGCCCCTGCGCGACCCCAGCTCAAGTCGATCAGGCGCGGAGCGCGATCGCTGGCGCGGCCCACGGCGTGGATCATCGGGAAGTTCGTCAGCAGGTCGTCGCCGGCGATGCAGGAAACTTGCGCGCCGTGCACGGCCGCGAGCGCGCGGGCTGCATCCTCCAGCTCCTGCGGCCCCATATCGCTGGCCGGCGTGTTGATGAGATCACGACCGAGCCAGACACCCTCGATGATCGCGGCGGCACCGCTGCCGCCGGCGGACATGCGCAGGCGTGCCAGGCCTTCGCTGCCGCCCGCCGACGTCTTGTAGCGGCGGAAGCGATAGGCCCCGAGGCCCCAGGCGACAGCGGCAAGCTCCACATCGTCGAGGGCGCCGGCCAGGTGATAGACGCCTGGTGGGAGAAGCGCCGGCAGCGTACCGCTTGCTATTTCAGGCCTGTCCATCGGGTCGCGCGCCGACGCGGGGCCGAGGCCGACGAGGGCACCCGCCAGGCTGCCGTTCTCACCCGGAAGCAGAACATGCTTGCGTGCGGTACCCTTGAAGCCCTGCGCCTCCACCCAGGCCTTCTGAGCGCCGTCGAGCGGCACTGCCGCGAGCCCCTCGGCATCGCGCACCAGCCAGACGGGAAGCGATTTCGCCCCATCCTCCGGCGCCGCAAGGAGGGCCGCCGCCTCCGGCGCAATCAACTTTTCGCTTGCTGGCATCGGCAGGTCCGTGAAACAGAGGCGCCCTTGCAGGAAGCGCTATTATCCGCACGTGGGCGGCCGTGACAATTCCCGGCTTTCCGGCGCGAAGGAGACGTCCGTGGCTTATCAACTGGTGATCGGCAACAAGAATACGTCGAGCTGGAGCCTGCGGCCATGGATCGCGCTCAAGCACTGCGCCATACCTTTCAGTGAGATCAATATCAACCTGCGCGACGCAGACGCGAAGGCGCAGATCCTGCGCCACTCGCCCGCAGGCAAGGTGCCGGCCCTGTTCGTTGATGGCCGGCTGATTTGGGACAGCCTCGCCATCCTCGAGTTCCTGGCCGAGACCCACCCTGACGCGCAACTGTGGCCCGCCGACGCCGTGGCGCGTGCGGAGGCGCGGTCGGTGGCAGCGGAAATGCACTCGGGTTTTCGCCCCCTGCGCGATCATTGCCCGATGGCCATTCTCAGGCGCGAGCCGCAGGCTGTGTTGCCGGAGCAAGTCGATGCCGACGTTCGCCGCATCGTGCAGGTCTGGCGCGGATGCCGCGCGCGCTACGGCGCGGCGGGGCCGTTCCTGTTCGGCGGCTTCAGCAATGCGGACGCCATGTACGCTCCCGTTGCCACCCGCTTCCGCACCTACCTGCCCGACCTCGAGCCCTACGGTGACGACGGCTCGGCGCAGGACTATGTGGACGCAATTCTTGCCCTGCCGGCGTTCCTGGCGTGGGAGGCGGGTGCGCGCCAGCAGACGGGAAAGGCCTGAGCTAGCGTCGCTATCGGCAGCCGGAACGCGACGCCTCATTAATCTGTCTTAGGACTTTATTGACGCCCGATCCCGAATGATACGGCGAAGCGTGCGATTCGCATGCCTCGTGTGCGGGAAGGGGCAATCATGGCCAACACCGGGACCACCTTTGCGGGCAAGCTGCTCGCCGGGAACTTGCGTGTTCTCGCGGTGGCCGTGCTGTGTGCCGGGCTCGGTGCCTGTGCGCAATCCGGCAGCTCTCCGCTCGATCTCGCTCAATCCGCGCCCCCGAAGAACGAGACGACGGTGGGGACCATCCCGGGTGACCCCAAGACGGACCTTGCCAAGGCGACCGAGTACTGGGGCAAGGAATTCTCCAAGAACCCGCGCGATGCCAAGAACGCGCTGAGCTATGCCCGCAACCTCAAGGCCATGGGCGAGAAGCGCCAGGCCATGATGGTGTTGCAGCAGGCCTCGATCTTCCACGCCTCCAACCGCGAGATCAACGGCGAGTACGGGCGCCTGGCGCTGGAGTTCGACCAGCTCAGCGTCGCGCAGAAACTGCTCGAGCACGCCGACGACCCGGCCAAGCCCGACTGGCGCGTGATCTCCGCGCGCGGCACAGTGCTCGCCAAGCAGGGCAGCTACGCCGCCGCCATTCCCTTCTACGAGCGCGCCATGACGCTGGCGCCCGACCAGCCCTCCATCCAAAGCAACCTCGCCCTCGCGCACGCCATGAACGGCGACGCCCAGCGCGCCGAGACGCTGCTGAAGCGCGCTGCCGCCTCCGGCACCGATGCGCGCGTCAACCAGAACCTCGCCCTCGTGCAGAGCCTGCAGGGCAAGTACGCCGACGCACAGACCACCGCGCGGCGCGACCTGTCATCGGAGGACGCGGCTGCAAACGTGGACTATCTGCGCAGCATCGTGAAGCTGGATGCGCAGCCGGCCTCATTCACCGAGGCGCCCCCGGTCGAACGCGTTGCCACCACCCCCAAGACGACACCGCCGCCCCGCCTTAAGGGCACCACGACCGCCGCAGAGGCACCTCCGGCAAGCTGGTCGACGGTGGTCGCCGCACAGCCCAAGCGACCGTAATTACCGCCCGCTGCACACTAGAAATCGGCGACGCCGAACCCCAACGCACGCCTGATCGTCGGCAGCGTGAGAAGCACCGTGGCGACAAGCCATATCGCCAATGACGCCGTGCTGCTGGTGTGCAGGCCGCGCAGGCGCTCATACAGCGCTGCCGGAATGCCGGCGAGCATCAGCGTCAGCAGCGCGATCGGCAGCATGGCCGACTCATACAGCGTCCGCGCCGAGAGCAGGCGATAGGCGCGCAGGTTCAGGTGCATGACGTAGGCGGTGGGATCGTAGAACGGCGACCACTTGGTGCCGTTGAACAGGGCCACGGCCACGAGCGCCGCAACCAGGATCACGCGATCGGGCGACCAGGCGGCACCGGTGGCGGACGTCATCGGCCGATCCATCTACAGGGACACTCCCTTCGCCAGGGCCGCCATCGACAGCGCCACCCGCGCCACCATCAGCCACGCGATCGACAAAACGATGACGCCAGGCAGGGGAACGATGCGGGGCGTTATGGCGCCAACAACCGCCGTCACCGGCTTCGTGACCGTTGAGACCACCCGCGTCGCCGTGCTGCCGCCGGCCGCCAACGACAGCAGGAGTTGCGCGAACAGGATGCAGATCATTGTCTGGATCAGCAGGTTGGGGCCGTGCAGGTACCAGATGAAGGCATTCCCGGCCGCCATGTCGTATCACCCTGCCCGCCATCCTTAACGGGCCATCTTGTGGCCCGCCGCAGTGAGCGGCACAAGTCCCTCGACTTCACCGCATTCCTGGAGAATAACCGCTGTGACCCTCCTGCCCCGCAGGGGGCGCACAACGGAGACCGCGCAATGGGCACCACCGGTTGGATCGTCTTGGGCGTCATCGTTCTGATCGGCCTGTGGCTGATCATGACCTACAACGGGCTCGTCACGCTGCGGCAACGTTGCCGGCAAGCCTTCTCCGACATCGACGTCCAACTGAAGCAGCGCCATGACCTGGTGCCCAACTTGGTCGAGACGGTGAAGGGCTATGCCTCGCACGAGCGCGGCACCCTGGAAGCCGTCGTCCAGGCGCGCAACGCGGCCATTGCCGCACAGGGTCCCGCCGCGCAGGCGCAGGCCGAAGGCATGCTGCAGGGCGCGCTGCGCCAGCTGTTCGCGCTGGCCGAGGCCTATCCTGACCTGAAGGCCAACACCAACTTCCAGCAGCTGCAGACCGAGCTCGCAGACCTGGAGAACAAGATCGCCGCCGCCCGCCGCTTCTTCAACAGCGCGGCGGCCGAATACAACGCCACGCGCGAGGCCTTCCCCGCCGTGCTGTTCGCCCAGTCCTTGGGCTTCGGGCCGCAGGAGTTCTTCAACCTCGAGGAAGGCGAGCGCACTGCCGTGCGCACCGCGCCACAGGTGAAGTTCTAACAATTTCCCCTCTCCCCATACTTCATGGGGAGAGGGTCAGGGTGAGGGGCGGCCAAAATCGCACCGTTGCAATTATCTCTGCCCCTCATCCCGGCCCTCTCCCCGCCAGCGGGGAGAGGGAGAGGATAGGCAATGTTCCAGGCCTTCGGACTTTACGGGCACATTCAGGCCAACCGCATCCGCTCGGTGATCCTGTTGATCGGGTTCGTCGTGCTGCTGCAGGCCCTGATGTTCTCGTTCAACCTGATCTGGAGCGCACTCGCCTACGGCGGCGAGCTGGACCAGATCTTCTCCTATGCGCTGTGGCACTTCGGCCGGACCTGGCCCTACGCCATGATCGGCGCCGGCGTCTGGTTCGCCATCGCCTTCTTCACCCACCAGTCGCTGATCCGGCTCGCGACCGGTGCAAAGGGCGTCAGCCGGACGGAGGCACCGCGCGTCTACAATCTGCTCGAGAACCTGTGCATCTCGCGCGGCCTGGCCGTTCCAAGCCTGCAGATCATCGAGACTCCCGCGCTCAATGCCTACGCCGCGGGACTGCGCGAAGGTCAATACGTCATCGCCGTCACCCGCGGACTTGTCGACACGCTGTCCGATGACGAATTGGAAGCCGTGCTCGCGCACGAGTTGACCCACATCCGCAACCGCGACACGCAGCTGATGGTTGTCGCCATCATCTTCGCCGGCATCTTCGCCTTCTTCGGCGACATGATCGTGCGCGGCTGGGACTTTCCCTACGGCTGGTCGCCGACCCCCAAGCGGCAGAGGTCGCCGTGGGAGACCAATGACAGCTCCTCGTCCTCCGGCGGCTGGCGCACCGATGCCGAGGACGGCAACCGCAGCGGCGGAGGCGGTGGAGGGGGCGGCAGCCGCAACGGCGGAGGCGGCGCCGTCATCATTGCCATCGTCATCGCCATTGCCATCGTGCTCATCTCGTGGGGCATCTCGGTGCTGATCCGCTTTGCGCTGTCGCGCTCGCGCGAGTTCCTGGCCGATGCCGGGTCTGCGGAGCTGACCAAGAACCCCGACGGGCTCGTACGGGCTTTGCGCAAGATCGAGAACCACGCGCGCATGGACGTGCCTTCGCGCATGGAGGCCTTCTTCATCGAGAACCCGGTGTCGAACCGGCTGACGGGCCTGCTTGCCACCCACCCGCCGATCACCGAGCGCATCGCCGCCCTGCAGCGCTACGCCGGCGCCAGCGCGAGGTGGCGCTCGGCCCCGTCGGCGCGCGGCAGCAGGCGGCGCACGAGCTCGGCGCGGCCGAGCCCGGCCGCCGTCG
>CADEEC010000142.1:0-3377 GCA_902826255.1 uncultured Hyphomicrobiales bacterium
AGGGGATTGGCGCGCCTTTTAGCGCACAAGGGCGGTCTGCCTCAAGCCCGGCCTATATGCGGCACTTCAAGCTATCCGTGCTCAGCTTGCCGCACCCTTGACCAAAGATATGGGAGGCGCACACCCTTCGTTGTCAGGCTCGGCACCCCGTGACAAGCATAGGCCCAAGACCAGCAGCGATCGGAGATCCAATGCTGTACCGGGCTGCAATCATCCTTCTGTGCCTGTTTATGGCCCCGACCGTTGATGCGCAGTCGGCCCCACCTAGGAAGCCGGACGGCCGCAAAACCATTGGCGTCATATCGGTCATCGGCGACACGTTTGCCCTGCAGAAGATTGGCATCATGGTGTTCGGCAACGACCTGAAGGAAGCCTCCATTCAGTCCTGGAGGATCGATGATCTCGTAGCCAGCAAGATCGGCGCTCTTCTTGGTAAGACCTACAGCGTCAAACGCGTTCCTGTCCCGAAAGGCACCTTCGCCGCCTTCGAGAAACCCGGTGCTCTGTTCCGTGACCGCGATGCAGAACTGCAGCAGATCGTGCGCAGCCTCGGAGGAACGCACAAGAGCGACCTCTATATCGTCGTGACCCGAGCCACTATTCAGTACGGCAACAGCAATCAGTTCCTGACCGGGCTTGGTCTACTGGAAGCGGGGGCGCCGATCTATACCAACAATGTTTACCTCCATGCGCTTTCGGTTATCGGCTTATATGACGGACGTAGCTCCATGCTCATCCGGCAGGCGCGCGCTTCGACCGGGCAATCGACGTTCTTGACGCCCGTCAGCGGACCCAACAAGAAGCTTGATAATTCCTGGTGGCCGCCCACCCCGCAGGCCGCCAACAACGAAAAACTGAAAAATGCAACGCGCGATCTGGTTGAGCGCTCCTTGGCCGCGACCGTCCCTGACCTCATGCGTGCCAATTGACCCGCCGGGCGGGCCGGAAACATCTTCGTGAGCGCAAATCCGCCCACTGGAGATCTGGTTGCCGCCGGTATATGCCCTACATCATAGCCAAGAGCCGCGCGACACCTGACGTTCCCTCCGCATGTCGGATTGGGCTCGGTCACGCACCGCCGGTTGTCATTCGCTAACTATGATGGTTGCTTTGCACGGAGGATACGGCCGTGTCCAAGATCCCTTCGCCCAGGAAAGAGCGCCTCATCTGCGCCATCTCGGGCCGCGAACGTCCACGCCGCGAACTCGTCAACCTGGAAACCGTTCGGCCCAGTCTTGCCGAGCGCATTCGCATCGAGCATCCGGGTTTGGCGTTGGACGCGCTCATTTCGCATGCCGAACTGGCTCGCTATCGCAGTCGCTATGTGGAGGACATGCTCAGGGCCGAGAGCGGCGATCTCACCGAGCTCGAGCGGCAGGTCGCGCAAAGCCTCGCTACTCACGAAACGCTGGCGGAAAACGTGGAACAGGATTTCGAGGACAAGCGCACGCTCGGGGAGCGCCTCTCCGATCAGCTCGCGAGCCTGGGCGGGAGCTGGATGTTCATCGTCGGGTTCGGCGTCGCGCTCGCCGTCTGGATCGTCTTCAATTTGGCGTGGGGTGACAGACGGCCGTTCGATCCCTATCCCTTCATCCTGCTCAATCTCATCCTGTCGTGCCTGGCTGCGATCCAGGCACCCATCATCATGATGAGCCAGAAGCGGCAGGAGGCGAAGGACCGGTTGCGCGGGCTCAACGACTACCAGGTCAACCTCAAGGCCGAGCTCGAGATTCGCCACTTGCACGAGAAGGTCGACCACTTGATCAACAAGCAGTGGCAGCGCCTGGCCGAGATCCAGCAGCTGCAGCTCGAGATCATGCAGGAGCGGCGCCGGTGAAGCTGCTGCTGCGCGCCCTCGTTGCGGGTCTCATGGCCGGCGCATCGCCTTTGCAGGCTCAAACCCCGCCCACGGCGCAGGAGGTTACCGCCTATACTGGCTTGCATGCTGCCGCCGCCAGCGGCAGCACGGGCGAGGTCGATGATGCGCTGAAGGAAGGCGCCGACATCAACGCGCGCGATCCCTTCGGCCGCACCCCGCTGATGGTGGCCGTCTACCGGCGCGATCTTGCCGTCGCGCAGGCGCTGATCGCTGCGGGCGCCAACGTCAACGCGCTGGAGCACCAGAGCTACGACACCCTCACCATCGCCGCCGTGCAGAACGACGCGGAGATGCTGAACCTGCTCATCAAGTCCGGCGGCAACACCCGCGCCATCACCAGCCCCTACGCCGGCACCGCGCTGATCGCCGCCGCGCATCTCGGCAACGTCGACGCCGTGGCCGCGTTGATTGCCGGACGTGCGCCGCTCGACCACGTCAACCGGCTTGGCATGACCGCCCTGATCGAGGCCATCGTGCTCGGCGACGGCGGCGCGCGCCACCAGTCCGTCGTCTCAGCCCTCATCGCCGCCGGCGCCGATGTCAATCTCGCCAACGCACAAGGCACGCGCCCCTATGCACTCGCCGTCGACAAAGGCTTCACCGCCATCGCCGCTCTGCTGCAGCAAGCGGGCGCCACGCCTTAGTCGACACAAATAACCCAATCCAACATGGTGTCATCCCGTTGTCCCCGGGATCCATCGTCAGCTTGCTCCCGACGCTTATCGCTTGCTGGATACCGGCAACAAGTTGATCAGAAGCACGAGGCGTGCGGCTTCTTACGACGACCCGCAAGGATGGGAGCCCTGCGGCACAAGCACAAGTCGCCCCCGTCGAACCTGTGGCAATTCGTGCTAGGCAGTTGCAGATAGAGAAGGCACAAACCACGCATGACAAACAACCAGCTCGTCTACTTCGCCGACCCCATGTGCTCGTGGTGCTACGGATTTTCCTCCGTCATCGCGGCGCTGGCGGAGAAGTTCGAGGCCGAGCTTCCGCTCCATGTCGTCATGGGCGGGCTGCGCGCCGGCAACGCCGAGCCGATGACGGAGAAGGATAGAACCTACATCCGCAAGGCCTGGGAGGAGGTGGGCGCCGCCACCGGCGAGCCGTTCAACGCTGCTTTCTTCGAGCGCGAGACCTTCACCTACGACACCGAGCCTGCCTGCCGCGCCGTCGTCACCGCCCGCCGCCTGCTGCCGAAGATGGCGCTGCCGTTCAAGGCCCGCGTCTCCCGCGCCTTCTACGCGGAGAACCGCGATATGACGACGCCGAAGGAGATCTTCGACGTCGCCGAGGAGGCCGGCTTCGATCGTGCGGCGTTCAGCGCCGCCTTCAACGACCCCGAGACGCATAACGAGACCTTCCGCGATTTCCTCACCGCGCAGGAGCTCGGCATCCGTGGCTTCCCAACCGTGATCGCCGGCAACAACGAGACGGGCTACGCGCTGCTCACCAACGGCTATCGCCCCTACGACGACCTCGCCGGCCCGCTGCAGCA
>CADEEC010000142.1:3477-9769 GCA_902826255.1 uncultured Hyphomicrobiales bacterium
CTGCCGCGCCGGGATGGTTCTCCCAGACAGCTCATCGCCAGCCCCTGCAGGAAGCCGCAGCATCAGCAGCGCGCTCACCATCGAGACGGCGCCCACGAAGAAAAATGCCGCGGCGAAGTCCTCCGTCTGCGGGGCCGTGTGCCCGCGCAGGTGCTCGGAGAACTCGAGCACCATGGCGCCCAGCGCCACGCCGAAGCTGACGGAGACCTGCTGGGCGACGCTGGCAATACTGGTCGCCGAGCCGACCTGCGGTTTCTCGACCTCGGCGTAGGTCAGCGCATTCAGGCTGGTGAATTGCAGTGAGCGCAGCAGGCCGCCGATGAGCAGCACAGCGAGCAGCACGACGTGGGGCGTCGCCGCCGTGAACAGCCCGTACGCCATCAGTGACGCCGCTGCGACCACGCCGTTGACGATCAGCACGCTGCGAAACCCGAACCTTCGCAATATCGGTTGCGCGATCGGCTTGACGGCCAGCGCGCCGACCGCACCGGCAAAGGTGATGAGGCCCGACTGAAGCGCGTCCATGCCGAACGCGAGTTGCAACATCAGGGGTAGCAGGAACGCGCTCGCGCCGATGCCAAAGCGGAAAAACAAACCACCCGCAATACCCGCCTCAAACGTGCGCAGCGACAGCAGGCGAATGTCGAGCAACGGGCGCGGAACGGTGAGCGCGTGCCGCACGTAGAGGGCCAGCGACACGATCCCGACGGCAATGCACGCTATTGCCACCTCGCTCGGCGCGATCCGCCGCCCGGACATGGCGAGGCCGAGAATGAGCCCGCCGAAGCCCATCGCGGACAGAATGAACCCCTTCACGTCGAGCGGCGGCACGGCCTCGTCGCGCAAATCCGGAATGTAGAGCGTCGCAAGGATGAGGCCCAAAATGCCGATCGGGATGTTGACGAAGAAGATCCAGCGCCAGTCCGCCACCGTGACGATCAGCCCGCCGAGCGGCGGCCCCAGCATCGGGCCGATCAGCGCCGGCATGGCGATGAAGGCAAGCGCGCGCACCAGCTCTTCGCGCGGCACGGCGCGGATCACCACCATGCGCCCCACCGGCACCATCATGGCGCCGCCCACACCTTGCACAGCGCGCCAGGTCACGAACTCGCTGAGCGAGCCGGAGAAAGCGCACCCGATCGAGGCGCCCATGAACACCAGCAGCGCCGCGCGGAAAGTTGTACGGGCGCCAACGCGGTCCGCCACCCAGCCGCTGACGGGGATGAACACCGCGAGGCTGACGAGATAGGATGTGACCGCCAGCTTCAGCGCGATCGGGTCGAGGCCCAGATCGTTGGCGATGGTCGGCAGCGCCGTGGCGAGGATGGTGGAGTCGGTGTTCTCCATGAAGAGCGCGGTCGCCACCACGAACGGGATCACCGGGCTCGCCATGGGGTGTGCGCCTTATCCGCCGACGCCCGGCGTGCCGAGCATACGCCGCCGCTGTGCCCAGCGGCGTGCGATCTCGTCGGCAATCTGCATGGCAGAATTCAGCGGCTCATAGTGCCAGCTTTCCAGCTTGTCGAAGCGCACCGGCATCGGCCGTGTGACGCCGTGCCGGGCGAGCGCTGCATGAAAGCGCGCGAACTTGGCCGAGCCGCCGTCGGGCTCGAACACATAGACCGGTTTGCCGGTCGCACTCGCTTCGCCCGTCATGTTCACGGAATCCGCCGGCACCACGAAGGCATCCGCATGCGCCAGGAACGCCGGGTAGGGATTGTCTTCGTTTCCGGTCCAGAGGAACGAGGCCGGGCCTGTCACATGCCTGGTGATGAACGCCAGCACGTCGGGAGGCGTGCGGCGCGACGGCGTGATCATCAGCCCCGCGCCGGTGTCTGCCAGCGATTTCATGGCACCCGTCAAGCGGTCGATGGCAGCCGGCGTATAGCGATAGTCGCCGTTGGGCCCGCCGAGCAGCACCGCCACGCGCGGTCGCGGCAGGGCGGCGATGCGATCGGGAATGCGCGCGCGCAGGTCCGCGAGCCGCTGCGGGCTGAACGCATGCGGCGAGGTCAGCGTCGTCATCACGTTGGGGCCGCGCAGCTTGTCGTGCTCCGGCACCCAGAAGAAGTCCGCGGCACTGGACCCAACCTTCGCATCGAGCAGGATGATGGTGTAGGTGGCGAGCCCCGCATGCCGCTTCAGCGCGCGGATATACGGCGTCGTCAGCCGTCCTGTCGCGATGGCAAAGTCGGGCCATGGCGGCGCGAACGGCGTTCCCGGCTGGCCGAAGTGTTCGCCGGGGCTCACCGGCGCGCGCGCCCCCATCAGCTTCCAGATGCCTTTCGGCGCTACAGGAATGATGCGCGCGCTGAGACCCATGGCCTCGAACACACCGCGCGACTGAACCTCGTTGCCGGCCCGGCCGTCGCTGATGATCCAGCCTGTACGGCCGGCGAGCAGATCTCGTGCCGGCGTTGCCGTTGTCATTTTGTGTCCCGCAAACGAAATAATCTTGCGCCGGTGTGCGCCGTCCGCCAAAGTGGCGTTCATCCAGCGAGAGCCAGATGCCATGCGCGCACGCCTTGATGCAACGGATTGGCGCATCCTGAAGGAACTGCAGGCCAACGGCCGTGTCACCAATGTGGAGCTGGCGCGCAAGGTGGGCATCTCGCCGCCGCCGTGCCTGCGCCGCGTTCGCGCCCTGGAAGACGCGGGCATGATCGACGGCTATTTCGCCGCCCTCAACGAGAAGGCGCTGGGGTTCGAGGTGATCGGCTTCGCCAGCGTCGGCCTGCACAGCCAGTCGGAGCCGGACCTGCGCAACTTCGAGAACCGCCTGTTGGCTTGGCCGCTGGTCCGCGAGAGCTACATGCTGTCGGGCGAAACAGACTACATCCTCAAGTGCGTTGCGCCCGACATCACCGCGTTCCAGGACTTCATCATCAACGAGCTGACGGCCGCCGCCAATGTGGCCAGCGTGAAAACGACATTGGCCATCAGGCGGGCCAAATTCGAGCCGGGCGTGCCTATCGCTTTGGCGCAAGGCCGCAAACTCGCCCAGAGTTCGCGCCGAAAAGCGGCAGGTTGATAATCCACACGCGCCGGTTGCTGCCAAATCGCCACACGGCAGCCTTCTTATGGCCCGGGGAATAAGGCGTCATCTCGCCCGTTATTCACACGACCGCGGGGGAGGGCAAAGGCGCGTGACGGATGAACTCCGTTCCCGGATGGTGGCGGTTTTGCCCCGCTTTCGGCGCTTCGCGTACGCCCTGACGGGCAGCGCGGAGCAGGGTGACGATTTGGTGCAGGAGACGTGCCTGCGTGCCCTTTCGCGCGTCGATCGCTGGCAGCCGGGAACCCGCCTGGATTCCTGGATGTACCGGATCGCGCAGAACATTTGGCTGGATCGGCTTCGCGCAATCAAGGTCCGCGGAGAGGTGGTTGATATCGACGTGGTAGGAGCGCTGCCAGGATCGGACGGCCGGGTCGAAATGGATCGGCAGCTGACGCTTGAGGCCGTCGATACGGCCCTCGGCCAACTGCCGGCCGAGCAGCGCGCGATCGTGGCCTTGGTCTGCATCGAAGGGCTTTCTTACAAGGAGGCTGCCGACATCACTGGAGTGCCGATCGGGACCGTGATGAGCCGTTTGGCCCGGGCTCGGCAGACACTGCACGCAATTCTCGATGACCCCGCTCCTGCACGGCAGGCGCGGGCCACCATCGTCAAGACAGGGACGTAACTCACATGAAATATGCGAGCGAGAAGGCGATGGCCTTGGCCGACGGCCAGCTTCCCCCCGAGGAGGCTCCCGAGCTTGTGCAGGAGCTTTATCACAAGCCCGCTCTGGTTGCCGAGTTGCAGGCCTACCTTGCCATGAAGCCCGCCCGCCTTGCGCAGCCCTACCAGGCGCTTGCGCAGGCGCCGGTGCCGGACAGCCTGATCGACACGATCATGAACTACAAGGGGACGGCGGCACCCAGGGCGGAGCGCTTTTCCCCGTTCTCGGCCATCCAGGGGCTGTTCGGGCGCTTGAAGCAAACCTACGACGTCACCGGCTGGTCCCTCGTCGGCCGGCCGGCGCTGGCCGGCACCGTGGTGGCAGTCTGCGCCTGGCTGCTGATGCCGACGTCCTCGGTCGGCGCTTACGTCGATGCCAATCTGGGGCCGGCGCTGGACAAGGCGGTGAGTGGCACGCAGGCACCGCTGGTGGCGGTTGCACCCATCCTGTCTTTCAAGAACAAGTCAGCCGAGTTGTGCCGCCAGTACGACCTCGTGTTCTCGCAACGGCAAGCCTCGCATGCCGTCGCGTGCCGCAACGGAGCCGGGCAGTGGAACGTGGTGATCTCGACGCCGCTCACCGGCATCGGCAAGGCGACTTCGGCGGGCCCCGTTTCCCGCAAACCGGTAGATGATTACGTCGGTGCCAACAGCGTCGAGGATTTGAGCCTGGAGCGCGAGGCCGAGGCGCTGCGCAAGGGCTCCTAGGAGCGACAACTACCCTTCCAGGGCAAGGCACGCGACTGATGCAGCACCGGGTCCGAAGGGCCCCGGTGCTTTCTCTTATGCAGGTGATGCACTGGGCTGGCAGCTCTGGCCGCCGCCGCAGGGCTTGGCAGAGGCAACGATCAGGGCCGCCGGCGTTCCACCGTCGTCACGGCGGCAGGCGTCGTCTCCGTCTGCCATCCGCCGGCGGGAGCTAACGTCTCATGCTTGGCCTGCACCGTGCGCGAAGGCGGACCCACCTTGGCCGCCGCGGGCATGACGGAGCTTGGCATCGGTGCGGCGGGAGGCTGAGACACCCTCGCAACCGCGACACCCGTTGCCGGCGGGCAGCTTGCAGGCGCTTGAACCAAGCCGGCACCGAAGATCGGGCTGCGTTGGGTGCTCGGTCCGCCGAGGCGCATGATGTTGGCGTTCAGGATCTCCAGCGCACGCTGCTTGGGCGCAAAGGGGTCTTCCTTCAAGCCGCCGAGCTGTGCGTGGTTCATTGCCAGCACGGCGGTGACGTAGGGCACCGCGAACGACGTCCCGGTCTGCGGCCCTTCACGGCGGCCCGGCAGAGCTGTCCAGATGCCGACGCCCGGCGCCGCCACGTCGATGTGCGCGCCGCGTCCGGCGTAGCGGTAGGGCGCGAGGTTGCGATCCACCGCCGTCACCGCCACCACCTCCTTGTAGGCCGCCGGATAGCTTGGCGGCGCGTTCGGGCCTTCGTTGCCCGCGGCCGCGACCACCACGATACCGTCGTTCGTCATTTGCTGGATGGCGTAATGAACGAGCGGGTCCTTCGGGCCCGCAAAGCTGAGATTGACGACCGCCACCTTCTGCTCGGCCAGCCAGTTCAGCGCCGCCATCATCTCGGCGGTGTCGGAAACCGGCGGGCCGCCGCGCGTCTCGGCATAAAACGCCTTGGCGAAATAATAGTGGGCGTTGGGCGCGAGGCCGGGCGTGGATGTCGCCAGTCCCCCACCCAGGACGGAGAGGATTCCCGTTCCGTGCTCCTTCGGTGCCTCGGCAGCACCGGCGGGGGCGAACGACTTGGGCGTGATGCGTGTCTTGGCAAAGGCCGGGTGGGCCGCGTCGTAGCCCGTGTCGACGATGCCGATCCGAACGTCCTGCGCGCAGGTCGCCATCTGCGGCTGCCAATTGATCAGGTTGGCACCGAAGCAGCGGTCGCCCGTGCAGCCGACGCTGGGCGCAACGATGCTGCCGGTGCTCGGCCGTCCCGCCGCGCCAAGGCGGTAGGGCGCATAGACGTGATTGAGCGCAAAGCTGCTGTCAGGCACCAGCGTCTTGAGCGCCTCGATGCTTTTCAGCGCGTTCTCGTCCGGCGGCGTCTCGAGTTGCGTCAGCTTGGAGGCGCCTAGAACATTGGGATACGCAAACTCGCCAATCTTCTTGAACTGGCGGCCGATCAGCATTCTGAGCGCCGTATCGGGAAGGTCGAGAGCCAGCACCTGCCTTGGGTTGAACGAGCCAAGCACAGGCAATGAATCCAGCGGACGCAACACGCCTAGGCGTGCACCCGACGCGGCCCGCTTTGCGGCCGGGCTGGAATCATCGTCGTCACGGTCGGCCTTGCGTATGATCTTGATGTCGCGGTTTCGACTGTCGTCGTCTGCATCCTTGTCCTTTGACTGGGACGGCCCGCCGAGCTTCGACATCGTGCCGCCGAGTGCGTTGGACGAACTGCTCGTGCTGCTCGCAACGGTGGCGGCGGCGGATTTGACGATGTTGATGAGCGCCGTGTCCGGCGTGGAATCTGGCAGCTTAGGCAGCGTGTTTGCGGCGGTGGTGGTTTTGGGGGTGGTGGTCATGGCTGGCGCCGGTGCCGGTGCTGCCACGACGGGC
>CADEEC010000143.1:0-1073 GCA_902826255.1 uncultured Hyphomicrobiales bacterium
AGGTGGCCGAAGGACTCCCCGAAGCGACTTAAAGCGGACGCGGCCATCAACAAGCTCAGGGACGAGCTGATCCCGCTTTCGCGCAACACCAACGACGACGACACGCGCCTGGTCGAGATCCCGATCGCCTGCGTGGGCGTGTGGGACACGGTCGGCGCCTACGGCATTCCGCTCGGATGGGGCCTGAGCAGCCTCGCACGCTCCTTCACCTACTGGACGCGCGGGTTCCGCGACACGCACTTCGGCACGACGGTGAAGGTGGGACTGCATGCGGTTGCCATCGACGAGCGCCGCCGTCCGTTCGCGCCGACGTTCTGGACGCGACGGCCGGATCTGCCGCCGGAGACCAAGTTTCCTGTCGAGCAGGTGTGGTTCGCGGGCGTGCATTCCAACATCGGCGGCGGCTACGTGGACAAGGGGCTGTCGGACCTGGCCCTGGTCTGGATGATGGCCGAAGTGCAAAAACGCACCGGCCTGCGCTTCAACGAGGAAGAGGCGGAGCGCGTGCTGTGGCCATGCTCGGCGGCGACGCTCTACAAGACGACGCGCTTCAACTTGTTCAACCCGATCCGGCCGGTGCTGCCCCCGCCGCCCAAGCCGGACGGACTGTGGTCGAAGGTCATGCGCATGCTCGGTTTCAGACGGCGGCGGTTCGTGCGTGTGAACGAACGGCTGCACTGGAGCGTGCGCGAGCGCTGCGGCTATCCGGCGACGCTGGTCGATGGCGTGAAGCCGTGCGCCTACAAGCCGGCAAACCTGCCGCCCAACGCCACCGCGTATACGGAGCCGCTCGAGCTGGAAGTGAAGCTGGCGGATCATAAGATGCGGGTGTGGGGCGACAATTGCCCGATGCAGAAGCTCGACCAGCCCTGCGCCTGCAAGGCACGCGACCTAAAGCAGCTTCAAACAGGTTCAGCCGCGGAGAGCGCACCGGTCGCGGCCTGATGCGATGATGCGATGTCAGGACTTGGAGGTCCTGGCGGCGAGCATGTTCTTCGGCGCCGTATTGCGCCAGGCCATGGCGAGCGCGCTTTCAAGCGTCGCGCGATCGGCGGCGGCGAGGCGCACGCGCG
>CADEEC010000143.1:1173-9757 GCA_902826255.1 uncultured Hyphomicrobiales bacterium
GCGCTCGTCTGCGCGGCTCTCCCTAGCGGGTGAAGCGCGCCGCGGGCAAGATGCCGGAGACCAGGAGGATCGCCCATGCCCTTTGCCCAGTCCGACGGCGCGCGCATCTACTACGAGGAGACGGGCCGCGGCACGCCGATCCTGTTCATCCACGAGTTCGGCGGCGATCTCAGGAGCTGGGACGCGCAGCTGCGCCACTTCGGGCGCAGCTGGCGCTGCCTGCGCTGGGATGCGCGCGGCTACCCGCGCTCGGAGGCGCCGCAGGAGGAAAGCCTGTACGGGCAGGAGTTCTTCAACCGCGATGCGATCGCCGTGCTGGACGCGGCGGGCATCGACAAGGCGCACGTGGTCGGCCTGAGCATGGGCGGCTACACCGCGCTGATGCTGGCGGCGAAATATCCGGCGCGCGTAATCTCCTGCGTGGCGGCCGGTGCGGGCTCCGGCGCACTCAAATCCTCGCGTGCGCAGTTCATCGCCGAGGCCAAGGCCAACGCGGCGGCCATGGACCGGGCAGGCATGATCGATGCGCAGGCGATGGGGCTCAGCCCAACGCGCGTGCAACTGCAGAACAAGGATCCCAGGGGCTGGCAGGCGTTCGTCGATCACCTGTCGGAGCACGCCGCCCATGCCGCCGCCAAGACGCTGCGCACCGTGCAGGCCGGCCGCGCCTCGCTCTACGACATGGAGGCCGAATTAAAGGCCGTCGTGGCGCCGACGCTACTGCTGGTCGGCGACGAGGATGAGCCCTGCCTCGACGTCAATCTATGGCTGAAACGGCTGATGCCGGTGGCGAAGCTGGGCGTGCTGCCGGGTACGGGGCATGCCGTCAACCTGGAGGAACCGGCGCAGTTCAATGCGCTGGTCGAGGCGTTCCTGGCGGATGTGGAGCGCGGCTCGTGGCGGCCGCGCGATCCACGCGCCAAGCCCGGCGCGCTGACGGCGCTGGCGAAAATGGACTGAGCCTGAAAGCTGTTGGACTAGGGCCGGTTCAGGACGGCGACCAGCGCCTTGGGGTGTCCGCCGTTCTGGGCGATGTAGTCCTCAAACAGCTTCTGCAGCAGCTGGGTCGAGGAGAAGATGCCCACCATCGCGTCCCGCACCTTGTAGGACTTGCCGTTGCGGACCAGCACCCAGCGCACGTCGTAGGCCGAGCCGTCGGTCAGCGTGATCTTGGAATCGACCATGATGCCGTTGGCGCCGGGGATGCTTTCGTTGGCCCATTCGACCTTGGCGATCGGATACTTCGGCGCCTCGGTCGCGGCATAGCGGCCGATGAAACGGACCATGCCGGTGAAGTAGTTGGTCTTCTCGGAGGCGGGCAGCAGGTTGCGGTAGGAGCCGAGCGAATAGAGGCCGATGTAGTTCACGTCGGCATAGCGCTGGAACACGCCCGAAATGGTGCTCGGCGACTGGGTACGCGCGGCGGCCATGAGCTCGCGACCGACCTGGGCCATGAACTTGACGGCCGGGTCTGCCGTATTGGCGGCAGCGGGCGGGGAGAGCGACAGGCTGATGAGCCCGCTGCCCAGGCACAGCAACGCGTAAAGGCCGTGGGTCAGATGCCTGGCCGGGCCAAATCGGAAAGCGGTGAACATGCTTAGCCTGATCCCTCGTCAACGCCTGTGCGGCGCATAAACCCTACCCCGTTCACGCAGCCATCCGCCGCCGACTATGACCATGATGCCAAGACCCGTCAAAGGGCAGCAGGCGGCATGGTTGCGCTACTGGCGCGAAAAAACGGCCACTTAGTGGCTGTTTGGCTGCACTCTCTGTCAGGCGGTCTCGGCATTTGCCAAGCTGCCGATTGCCGGCGGCGCCGCCCGGGTGACCCGATACAACTCGCGCGCCGGCAGTTGCGGGAGGCCGAGCAGGGCGGCAGCGCGCTCGATGGTGGCGTGCGAGATGTTGTCGGCAGCATGCAGCGGAACGGTGTGGCGGCGGTCGCGGTGCACCAGGGCAAGCTCGTGGCGCATGCCGGAAAACGTCGTGCGGACGTGGTGGGCGATGCCGCTGAAATCCGACAGCGGCGCGCTCCAGACCTTCGATGTGAACAGGCCGGCCTCGCTGACCGTGACGCGGTCGGGAACGACGCAGACGGTCCGCGTGTGCCAGAGCTTGCGGGTCAATCGCAGCGTCGGGATCAGGAAAGCGGCGAGCAGGAGCGCCAGGCCAACAACCAGAATGCCCACGGCCACCGGCTTGTCGCCGACCGCGTGCGCGGTATCGGCGGCAGCGAAAGACAGGATCAGGGCGACCGGTGTCGCCAGCACGGCAAGCAGCGGCAGCACCAGCAGGAACGTCAGCGCGGCGGCCGTGCGCGAAGCGTGCTGAACGAAGCTCAGCGGCAACTGGTCGAACGGTTGCGACGTTGCGGCGGGCGGCATGGCTGGCTCCGAGGGCGCAAGCAAGGGCGGCGCGAACGTTAGGCGGAGAGCCTTACGGGAGGCTTAACCATGTTCACTATGGATTTCGATACCAGTCCGGCCATGTTGGGCCAGATACCACTTGACGCATAAAGATATCTTTATATGTTGACATCCATGAGCGATGCGGGTGGCAAGAGCGCGTGGGCGTTCGAACTGGCGCCGGCGGTCGGGGTGCTGAAGGCGCTCGCCGAGCCAACCCGGCTGCGCATTCTCGTATTGCTGTCGCGGGGCGAGCTCAACGTGAAGGACCTGACCCGCATCCTGGGCCAGAGCCAGCCGCGCATCAGCCGCCATTTGAAGCTGTTGGCGGAGGCCGGGCTCGTCGAGCGGGCGCCGGAGGGGAGCTGGGTGTACTTCCGGCTAACCGAGCGCGGGCGCGGCGGCGAGATTTCCCGGCTGATCCTCGGTGCCGTCGATACGGCCGACGCCGTGCTGCTGCGCGACCGCAAGCGCGCCGACGAGGTGCAGCACGAGCGCCAGGAGACGGCGCAATCCTACTTCCAGGCGCATGCGGGCGAATGGGACCGCATCCGCGCGCTGCACATCGCCGAGGGCGAAGTGGAGGCGGCGGTGAGCGCCGCGCTTGGGAAGGGCCCGTTCGGGCTGCTGGTCGATGTCGGCACCGGCACCGGGCGCATGCTGGAGCTGTTCGCCGACCGCTATCGGCGCGGACTGGGGCTCGATCTCAACACGGCCATGCTGGCCTTTGCGCGCGCCAACCTGGAACGGGCCGGTGTGGGCCACGCGCAGGTGCGCCAGGCCGACATCTACGACCTGCCGCTGGAGGATGCCAGCGCCGACGCGCTCGTCATGCATCAGGTGCTGCACTTCCTGGGCGATCCGCAGCGCGCCATCCGCGAGGCGGTGCGCGTGCTGGCGCCGGGCGGGCGCCTGCTGATCGTCGATTTTGCGCCGCACGAGCTGGAATTCCTGCGTGAGCACTACGCGCACGAGCGCCTGGGCTTCGCGGCGCCGCTGCTGCAGCAGTGGCTCGCCGATCTCGGCCTCGCGGTGCTCGCGCAGCGCGATCTGCCGCCGGCGGACAACGCACGCGAGGCCGGATTGACGGTTTCGATCTGGGTGGCCGAACGCCCGCAGGCTGCCGCAAGCGCAGGCAGACACGGCAGCGCGCGACTGGAGCGCATCTCGTGATGGACAACGCGAAGGAACGCCGCAGCCGCCTGCTCGGCGACGGCGACATCAACGTCTCCTTCGAGTTCTTCCCGCCCAAGACGGAGAAGATGGAAGAGGCGTTGTGGGCCTCGATCCGCCGGCTGGAGCCGCTGCGGCCGAAGTTCGTGTCCGTCACCTACGGCGCGGGCGGCTCCACGCGCGAGCGCACGCACAACACGGTGGCGCGGCTCGCGAAGGAGACGGCACTCGTGCCGGCGGCGCATTTGACCTGCGTGGCGGCAACCAAGGGCGAAGTGAACGAGGTTGCGAGCGCCTACAAGGTGGCCGGCGTGAAGCATATCGTGGCCTTGCGCGGCGATCCGTCGGAAGGCGTGGGCACCAAATACACGCCGCATGCGGGCGGCTATGCCAACGCGGCGGAGCTGGTGGCGGGCCTGAAGGACGTCGGCGGCTTCGAGATTTCCGTGGCCGGCTATCCGGAGAAGCATCCCGAGAGCGCGAACCTTGCTGCCGACCTCGACAACCTGAAAGCCAAGGTGGACGCCGGCGCGTCGCGCGTCATCACGCAGTTCTTCTTCGACAACGCGCACTACCTGCGCTTCCTGGAGGCGGCGCGCGCCAAGGGCATCTGGGCGCCGATCGTGCCCGGCATCGTGCCGATCCATAACTTCAAGCAGGTGGCGGGCTTCGCCGGGCGCTGCGGCGCGACCATCCCGTCATGGATGGCGCGGCGCTTCGACGGCATCGAGAGCGACGTGCAGACGACGCATCTGGTGGCGGCGGCGGTGGCGGCCGAGCAGGTGATGGACCTCGTCGACCAAGGCATCCGCCAGTTCCACTTCTACACGCTGAACCGGGCCGACCTCGTCTACGCCATCTGCCATCTGCTGGGCCTGCGGCCCGCGACCGATGCGGCAATCGAGAAAGTTGCGTCATGACGCGCGGTGAGAAGACAGCGGCGCTGAAGGCGGCCGCCGACAAGCGCATCCTCATCATCGATGGGGCGATGGGCACCATGATCCAGCGCGAGAAGCTGGACGAGGACGGCTATCGCGGCACGCGCTTTGCGGATTTCAGGCAGTCCGTGAAGGGCAACAACGACCTGCTGGTGCTGACGCAGCCTGAGATCATCCAGAGCATCCACGAGGACTACCTGGCAGCCGGCGCGGATATCATCTGCACCAACACGTTCAACGCGCAGCGCATCTCGCTGGCCGACTACGCGATGGAGGATCTCTCCTACGAGATGAACCTCGCGGCGGCGAAGCTGGCGCGCGCGGCGGCCGACAAGTTCACGGCAAAGACACCGGACAAGCCGCGCTTCGTAGCCGGCGCACTGGGCCCCACCAACCGCACGGCCTCGATCTCGCCGGACGTGAACAATCCGGGCTTCCGCGGCGTCACCTTCGATGAGCTGGTGGACGCCTACAGCGAGCAGGCGCGCGGGCTGATCGAAGGCGGTGTCGACCTCATCCTGATCGAGACCGTGTTCGATACGCTGAATGCCAAGGCGGCGGGGTTTGCCGCGCTCGAGACATTCGACGAGACGGGCGTGGAGCTACCGCTGATCGTCTCGGGCACCATCACGGACCGCTCGGGGCGCACGTTGTCGGGGCAGACGCCGGAGGCGTTCTTCTTCTCCATCCGGCACCTGAAGCCGTTCGCCGTGGGGCTGAACTGCGCGCTGGGCGCGGAATTGATGCGGCCGTATCTGGCGGAGATCGCGGCCGTGGCCGATACGCTGACCATTGCTTATCCCAACGCCGGCCTGCCCAACGCCATGGGCGAATACGACGAGGGCCCGCACGACATGGCCTGCCAGCTCGGTCCGTGGGCAAAGGACGGACTGCTCAACATCGTTGGTGGCTGCTGCGGCTCGACGCCGGAGCACATCGCCGAGATCAGGGAGCACGTCGAGAAATATCCGCCGCGCAAGCTGCCCAAGATCGAGCGCAAGATGCGCCTGTCGGGGCTCGAGCCGTTCGTACATGGGTGAGGCGTGATGAATCTCCTCCGGCAAAAACAAGCGATGTCATGGTTGGGCTTGGCCCGACCATCCATCCATCAGCTTGCTCCGGCGTTGGTTGAGGGCTGCATCCTCGGGCCAAGCCCGAGGATGACACTTGGGGTGGTGGTTGGAGCTTAGATGAAATGACCAGCACCACCACAGCCGCTACGGCATTCATCAATATCGGCGAGCGCACCAACGTCACGGGCTCGGCGAAGTTTCGCAAGCTGATCGAGGCGGACGACTACGCGGCGGCGCTGGCGATTGCGCGCTCGCAGGTCGAGAGCGGCGCGCAGATCCTCGACGTCAACATGGACGAGGGCCTGCTCGACTCCGAGAAGGCGATGGTGACGTTCCTGAACCTCATCGCCTCGGAGCCCGACATCGCGCGCGTGCCGATCATGATCGACAGCTCCAAATGGAGCGTGATCGAGGCGGGCCTCAAGTGCGTGCAGGGCAAGCCGATCGTCAACTCGATCTCCATGAAGGAGGGCGAGGAGGCGTTCCTGCAGCACGCCAAGAAGGTGCTGCGCTATGGCGCCGCCGTGGTGGTGATGGCCTTCGACGAGCAGGGGCAGGCCGACACGAAACTACGCAAAGTCGAGATTTGCGAGCGGGCCTACAAGCTGCTGACCGAGAAGATCGGCTTTCCGCCCGAGGACATCATCTTCGACCCCAACATCTTCGCGGTGGCGACCGGCATCGAGGAGCACAACGAATACGGCGTCGCCTTCATCGAGGCGGTGCGCGAGATCAAGCAGAAGATGCCGCTGGTGCATTGCTCGGGCGGCTTGTCGAACCTGTCCTTTGCCTTCAGGGGCAACGAGCCGGTGCGGCAGGCCATGCACTCGGTGTTCCTGTATCACGCCATCCCGGCCGGCCTCGACATGGCGATCGTCAACGCCGGCCAGATCACCATCTACGACGACATCGATCCCGAGCTGCGCGAGCTCACCGAAGACGTGATCCTCAACCGGCGTGCGGATGCGACCGACCGGCTGCTGGACGCCGCCGCGCGGTTCAAGGGCGAGGGCGGGCCGGCGAAGTCCAAGGAGAAGGACCTCGCGTGGCGTGATGCGCCCGTGCAGGAGCGGCTGACGCACGCGCTGGTGCACGGCATCAACGAGTACATCGAGGCCGATACGGAAGCCGCGCGCAGGCTGGCGAACAAGCCGATCGAGGTGATCGAAGGGCCGCTGATGGCCGGCATGAACGTGGTCGGCGACCTGTTCGGCGCCGGCAAGATGTTCCTGCCGCAGGTGGTGAAGTCGGCGCGCGTGATGAAGCAGGCCGTTGCCTACCTGCAACCTTACCTGGAGGCGGAGAAGAGGGCCTCGGGCCTCGATCAGATGCCGGCCGCCGGCAAGGTGGTGATGGCGACCGTGAAGGGCGACGTGCACGACATCGGCAAGAACATCGTCGGCGTCGTGCTCCAGTGCAACAACTACCAGGTGATCGACCTCGGCGTGATGGTGCCGGCGGCCAAGATCCTGGAGACGGCGAAGAAAGAGAAGGCCGACATGATCGGCCTGTCCGGCCTGATCACGCCGTCGCTCGACGAGATGTGCCACGTGGCGGCCGAGATGGAGCGGGAAGGCTTCTCGGTGCCGCTGCTGATCGGCGGCGCCACCACCAGCCGCGTGCATACGGCGGTGAAGGTGTCGCCCAACTATGCCCGCGGCCAGGCGATCTACGTGACGGACGCGAGCCGCGCGGTGGGCGTGGTGTCGACGCTGATGTCGCAGACGGAGCGCGGCGCCTACACCGAAGGCGTGCGCAACGAGTACGTCAAGATCCGCGAGAACTATCTCAAGGGCGAGTCGACCAAGACGCGGCTGCCCCTGCAGGCGGCGCGCGACAACCGCTTCAAGATCGACTGGGACGGCTACGCGCCGCCGAAACCGAAGTTCCTCGGTACGCGGGCGTTCACCCAGTACGATCTGGCCGAGTTGGCGCCCTACATCGACTGGACGCCGTTCTTCTCCACGTGGGAGCTGGCCGGCAAGTATCCGCGCATTCTCGACGACAACGTGGTCGGGCCGGAGGCCAAGAAGCTGTTCGCCGATGCGCAGGCCATGCTGAAGCGCATGGTGGCGGAGAAGTGGGTGACGGCGAGCGCGGTGATCGGCTTCTGGCCGGCGAACGCTTCTGGCGACGACGTCGACCTCTACACCGACGACACGCGCAACAAGAAGCGCGTCACGCTGCACACGCTGCGCCAGCAGATGGCGCGCGAGAACCGGCGCGACCGGGCGAACACGGCGCTCGCCGATTTCGTGGCGCCGAAGGAGAGCGGCCTTGCCGACTACGTCGGCATGTTCGCGGTGACGGCCGGCATCGGCGAGGAGGAGGCGTTGGCCAAGCACATCGCCAAGACCGACGACTACGGCCGCATCATGCTGAAGGCGCTGGCGGACCGCTTCGCGGAAGCGTTCGCAGAGCGCATGCATCAACGCGTGCGGCGCGAGTTCTGGGGCTACGCGGCGGCGGAGACGTTCTCCAACGAGGACCTGATCGCGGAGAAGTATCGCGGCATCCGCCCGGCGCCGGGCTATCCCGCGCAGCCCGATCACACGGAGAAGGGCACGATCTTCGAGCTGCTCGATGCGGAAAAGCAAGCCGGCATCCAGCTGACGGAGAGCTATGCCATGTGGCCGGGCGCGGCGGTGTCGGGGCTCTACTTCTCGCATCCAGACAGCCACTACTTCGGCGTCGGCAAGGTGGAGCGCGACCAGGTCGAGGACTACGCCAAGCGCAAGGGCTGGACCATCGCGGAGACGGAGCGCTGGCTGGCGCCCGTGCTCAACTACGACACCAAGGCGGTTCGCAGCCAGGCTGCTTAGGCTGCCGCGACAACTCGATGGCGCTAACGAGCTGTCAACCGTCGCCAGTCTTGGCGTGAGACGGCGTACGGCAATCCGATGTAGACAGAGCGAGGCCAGCAGCAGGTTTTCGGGGACCTCATGACGATGGCAAGGCGTTTCGAGCGAGGCGCCGCGCCTCTGGTGTGCGTGGG
>CADEEC010000144.1 GCA_902826255.1 uncultured Hyphomicrobiales bacterium
CAGCGCCAGGACCCCGGCAAGGTGTTCAAGGGCAAGAAGATGGCCGGGCACATGGGCAATGTGCAGGTCACAACGCAGAACCTCGAGGTCGTTCAGACCGACAAGGACAGGGGCCTGATCCTCGTGCGCGGCGCAGTGCCGGGCACCAAGGGCAACTGGGTTCTGGTGCGCGATGCCGTGAAGCGCGCGCTGCCCGAGAGCGCGCCGCGTCCGGGCTCGTTCCGCAAGGCCGCAGAGGCTGCCACGCAGGCGGAGCAGAAGTGATGAAAGCCACCGTCAAAACACTGGATGCCGGCAACGCCGGCGAGGTCGAGCTCAGCGATGCCATTTTCGGGCTGGAGCCGCGTTCCGATCTCATCCATCGCATGGTGCGCTATCAGCTCCTGAAGCGGATGGCCGGCACTCACATGGCGCAGGATCGGTCGGAGATTACGACCACCGGCAAGAAGATGTACAAGCAGAAGGGCACCGGCGGCGCCCGTCACGGCGACAAAGGCGTTCCCCAGTTCCGCGGCGGCGGCAAGGCGTTCGGCCCACGCCCGCGCAGTCACGCCATCGAGTTGCCGAAGAAGGTGCGCGCGCTGGCTCTGCGCCATGCCCTGTCCGCCAAGGCCAAGGCCGGCGAGATCGTGGTGCTCGAGAAGGCTGAATCGAGCGACGGCAAGACCAAGAGCCTGAAGGAGCGTTTCGGCAAGCTGGAGCTCGACAACGCGCTGATCATCGACGGCACAGAGCTGGAGCCAGGTTTCGCCCGCGCCGCCCGCAACATTCCCAATATCGACGTGCTGCCGGTGCAGGGCATCAACGTTTACGACATTCTGCGTCGCCGCCGGCTCGTGCTGACGAAGTCGGCCGTCGCGGCCCTGGAGGCGCGCTTCAAATGAGCAAAAAGAAGAGCCCTTACGACGTGATCCGCGCGCCGGCCATCACCGAGAAGTCCACCCTGGTGTCGGAGTTCAACCAGGTGGTGTTCAAGGTGGCGTCGGACGCGACCAAGGCCGACGTGAAGTCGGCCGTCGAGAGCCTGTTCAACGTCAAGGTGAAGGCGGTGAACACCCAGGTCCGCAAGGGCAAGATGAAGGTGTTCAAGAATATCCGCGCCCGCCAGAGCGACACCAAGCGCGCGATCGTGACCCTCGAGGAAGGTCACACGATCGACGTGACCACGGGCCTGTAGGAGCAGCACCATGGCCCTCAAAACTTTCCGCCCCACGTCTCCCGGTTTGCGCCAGCTCGTCCTGGTCGATCGCAGCGGCCTGTGGAAGGGCGCGCCGATCAAGACCCTGACGGAAGGCAAAACCAAGACGGGCGGCCGAAACAATTTCGGTCGCATCACCACTCGTCACATCGGCGGCGGCCACAAGCAGGCCTATCGCCGTGTGGACTTCCGCCGCTCCAAGTTCGACATGCCGGCCAAGGTCGAACGGTTGGAATATGATCCCAACCGTACGGCTTTCATCGCGCTGCTGAAGTATCAGGACGGCACGCAGGGCTACATCCTGGCGCCGCAGCGTCTTGCCGTCGGCGACAATGTGGTGTCGGGCGTGAAGGCCGACGTGAAGCCCGGCAACGCGATGCATCTGGCCTCCCTGCCGGTCGGGACGATCGTGCACAACATCGAGCTGAAGGCCGGCGGCGGCGGCAAGATCGCACGCTCGGCCGGCGCTTACGCGCAGCTCGTCGGGCGTGATGCCGGCTGGGCCATCCTGCGCCTCAACTCTGGCGAGACCCGCCGCGTGCGCGCCGAGTGCATGGCGACGGTCGGTGCGGTGTCCAATCCGGATCACCTCAACGAGTCGACCGGCAAGGCCGGCCGCACGCGCTGGCGCGGTACGCGGCCGACTGTTCGCTCGATCGCCATGAACCCGATCGATCACCCGAACGGTGGCCGTACCAAGGGCGGCAAGCACTGGGCGACGCCTTGGGGCAAGCCGACCAAGGGTGCCAAGACCCGCAAGAACAAGGCGACGCAGCAGTTCATCATCCGCCCACGCAGCAAGGCGAAATAGGTCACTCCATGAGCCGTTCCGTTTCAAAGGGTCCGTTCGTCGATGGCTATCTGCTGAAGAAGGCAGAGAAGTCGCGCTCGTCGGGACGCAACGAGGTCATCAAGATCTGGAGCCGCCGCTCCACGATCCTCCCCCAGTTCGTGGGCCTGACCTTCGGCGTCTACAACGGCCAGAAGTTCATCCCCGTCAGCGTCAACGAGGACATGATCGGCCACAAGTTCGGCGAGTTCTCGCCGACGCGGACGTTCCACTCGCACAGCGGTGACAAGAAGGCGACGAAGGGCAAGGCGGCCGGCTGATAAGGCGCGGCAGTCGAGGATAGAGAGATGGGTAAGGCAAAGCGGGAACGGGTGCTCGGCGAGACCGAGGCGAAGGCTGTGGCGCGCAACCTGAGGGTTTCGCCGCGCAAGCTGAACCTCGTCGCGCAGATGATCCGCGGCAAGAAGGTGGACGTCGCGCTGGCGGACCTCGAGTTCGCCAGGAAGCGCATCGCGCAGGACGTCAAGAAGTGCCTGATGTCGGCGGTGGCCAATGCCGAGAACAACCACAGCCTCGACGTCAACGACCTCGTGGTGAAGGAAGCGCATGTCGGCAAGAACCTCGTCATGCGCCGCTTCCACGCGCGTGGCCGCGGCCGCATGAGCCCCGTCGAGAAGCCGTTCGCGCAGCTGACGGTGATCGTGAAGGAAGTTGAGCAGGCCTCGGAAGAGACCAAGCCCGGCAAGAAGCGGGGCAAGCGCGCCGAGAAGACCGAAGCAGTGAAGGAGACGGCCTGATGGGTCACAAAGTCAACCCGGTAGGGCTGCGCATCGGCGTCAACCGCACGTGGGACAGCCGCTGGTTCGCCAGCCGCGGCGAGTACGGCCGCCTGCTGCACGAGGACATGCGCATTCGCGACCACATCCTCAAGCAGCGCCGCGCCGGCGGCATCTCCAAGGTCGTGATCGAGCGGCCGCATAAGAAGTGCCGCGTGACGGTTCACACCGCGCGCCCCGGCGTCCTGATCGGCAAGAAGGGCGCCGACATCGAGAAGATGCGCAGTGAGCTTGCCAAGCTCACATCGTCGGAGGTGCACCTCAATATCCTCGAGGTGCGCAAGCCCGAGATCGATGCCACCCTGGTGGCCGAGACCATCGCGCAGCAGCTCGAGCGCCGCGTTGCGTTCCGCCGCGCCATGAAGCGCGCCGTGCAGTCGGCGCTGCGGCTCGGCGCGCTCGGCATTCGCATCAACGTCTCGGGCCGGCTCGGCGGCGCGGAGATCGCGCGCATGGAGTGGTACCGCGAGGGCCGCGTGCCGCTGCATACGCTGCGTGCCGACATCGACTTCGGCTACGGCGTGGCGCGCACTGCCTACGGCATCATCGGCGTCAAGGTCTGGATCTTCAAGGGCGAGATCATGGATCACGATCCGATGGCCGCCGAGAAGCGCGCCATCGAGGCCCAGGAGGGCGGTGGCGGCGGCCGTCGCCGGGGCGGTGGTGACAATTGGGGCGGCGAGCGCCCCGCGGAAGCCAAGGCTTGAGGCGGTAGGTCATGCTGCAACCGGCACGCACCAAATTCAGGAAGGCCCACAAGGGCCGCATCCATGGCAAGGCCAAGGGTGGCACGGATCTCAACTTCGGCTCTTTCGGCCTCAAGGCGGTCGAGCCGGAGCGCCTTACGGCGCGCCAGATCGAGGCGGCACGCCGCGCCATCACGCGCGGCATGAAGCGAGCCGGCCGCGTATGGATCCGCATCTTCCCCGATGTGCCGGTCACCAAGAAGCCGGCAGAAGTTCGCATGGGCTCGGGCAAAGGGTCGCCTGAGCTGTGGGTTGCACGCGTGAAGCCGGGCCGGATCATGTTCGAGCTCGACGGCGTGCCGGAAGCGACCGCGCGCGAGGCTTTGACGCTCGGCGCGGCCAAGCTGCCAATCAAGACCCGCATCGTGAAGCGTCAGGCGTGAGGGCGTGATGAAGGCGGAAGAATTGAGATCGATGTCGCCGGACCAGCTCGAAGAGAAGCTGGGCGAGCTGAAGAAGGAGCAGTTCAATCTGCGCTTCCAGCGCGCGACCGGTCAGCTTGAGAACACCTCGCGCGTTCGTACGGTGCGTCGCGACATTGCACGCATCAAGACGGTAGCCACGCAGCGGCGCTCGGGCGCAGACAAGAAGAAGGGTTGAGGCGATGCCGAAGCGCGTGATGCAGGGCGTAGTGGTTTCCGACAAGAACGCAAAGACCGTCGTGGTGCAGGTGGAGCGTCGCTACACGCATCCGCTGCTGAAGAAGACGGTGCGGCGTTCGAAGAATTTCCATGCGCACGATGAGGACGACACGTTCAAGGTCGGCGACATCGTACGCATTCAAGAGAGCCGGCCCATTTCGAAGAACAAGCGGTGGGTGGTTCTCAAGGACAGCAAGGCATAAGGGCGCCGTTGCCCGTAGCGGGCGGCGGCAACAGGTTTGATGAACATGCGCGTGACAGGGATCGGCCAATGATCCAGATGGAAACCAACCTCGACGTCGCGGATAACTCCGGCGCGCGGCGGCTGCAGTGCATTAAAGTGCTCGGAGGCTCCAAGCGCCGCTATGCGACCGTGGGTGACACCATTGTCGTAAGCGTGAAGGAGGCGATCCCGCGCGGCCGCGTCAAGAAGGGCGACGTCATGAAGGCGGTCGTCGTGCGCACTGCCAAGGGCATCCGCCGTCCCGACGGGTCGTTGATCCGCTTCGACCGTAATGCGGCGGTGCTGATCAACGCGCAGGGTGAGCCTGTCGGCACGCGCATCTTCGGACCGGTCACGCGCGAGCTGAGGTCGAGGAACCACATGAAGATCGTAAGCCTCGCGCCGGAGGTCCTGTAGTCATGCAGAGGATCAGGAAGGGCGATCGCGTGGTCGTTCTCAGCGGCCGCGACAAGGGCAAGAAGGGCGAAGTATTCCAGGTGATGCCGAAGGAGAGCCGTGCGCTCGTCCGCGGCGTTAACATGGTCCGTCGCCATCAACGCCAGACGCCGCAGCAGGAAGGCGGCATCATCAACAAGGAAGCGTCGATCCATCTGTCCAACCTCGCGCACGAGGATCCAAAGGACGGCAAGCCCACCAAGATCAAGTTTGACGTCCTGCCCGACGGCCGGAAGGTGCGCATTGCAAAGCGGTCCGGCGAGCAGATTCCGGAGACGAGATAGTCATGGCTGCAGACGACAAGCCGAAGGGCGGCAAGCCGGATCAGGCCGGCAAGGGCGGCGCGAAGGCCGCCGCGCCGCGTCCCGACAAGGGCGGCGCGCCCAATGCCAAAGCTGCGCGCGCGAAGGACAAGGCGCCGAAGGGTGAGAAATCGGCTGCTCCGGCGCCGCGCCCGAAGGACTACAAGCCGCGCATGAAAGCGCACTACGAAAAGGTCGTGCGCGACGAGCTGAAGAAGGAGTTCAGCTACGACAACGTCATGCAGATCCCGAGGATCGAGAAGATCGTCCTCAACATGGGGATCGGCGAGGCGGTGAATGACCGTAAGAAGGTCGATGCCGCCGCCGGCGATCTCGGCAAGATCGCCGGGCAACGTCCTGTGGTAACGCGCGCGCGCAAGTCGATCGCCGTCTACAAGCTGCGCGACGGCATGGCGATCGGCGCCAAGGTCACCCTGCGCGGCGACCGCATGTACGAGTTCGTCGACCGGCTTGTCACGATCGCGCTGCCGCGTGTGAAGGACTTCCGGGGCCTCAATCCCAAGAGCTTCGACGGACGCGGCAATTTCTCGATGGGTCTGCGCGAGCACATCGTGTTCCCAGAGATCGACTACGATCAGGTCGATCAGATTTGGGGCATGGACGTGATCGTGTGCACGACCGCGACGACAGATGATGAAGCACGCGCGCTGTTGCGCGGGTTCAACTTTCCCTTTCGCCAAGCGTGAGCGCGGCGCTGGAGGACTGAATGGCCAAGAAGAGTTCGGTTAACAAGAACAATCACCGTCGCAAGCTGGTGGCGCAGTACGCCGGCAAGCGCAAGCGGCTGAAAGAGATTGCCGAGGATCAGACGAAGCCGAGCGAGGAGCGCTTCGCGGCGCGCCTGAAGCTCGCTCAGCTGCCGCGCAACTCGTCCGCGACGCGCATCCGCAACCGTTGCGAGCTGACGGGCCGCGCGCGCGGCTACTACCGCAAGCTCAAACTGTGCCGGAACATGCTGCGCGAGCTGGCCAGCCAGGGAATGATCCCCGGCATGACCAAGTCGAGCTGGTGAGGAGGAGCCCATGAACGATCCGCTCGGCGACCTGCTGACCCGCATCCGCAACGCGCAGATGCGCCGCCGGCCCAAGGTATCTTCGCCCGCTTCCAACCTGCGCGTGCGCGTGTTGGACGTGCTGGCTTCGGAAGGCTATATCCGCGGCTATGCGCGCATCGAGCACAAGGGCGCGCCGCCGGAGCTCGAGATCGAGCTCAAGTATTCGAACGGCCAGCCGGCGATCCGCGAGATCAAGCGTGTGTCGAAGCCCGGCCGTCGCGTGTACTCGGCCGTGCGCGACCTGACCACGGTCGCCAACGGACTGGGCGTTGCCATTCTCTCCACGCCGAAGGGGGTCATGTCCGACTCGCGGGCGCGGGAAGAGAATGTGGGCGGCGAGATTCTCTGCAACGTATTCTGAGCCGTTTGCCGGCAAGGGTCTGAACGATGTCTCGAATTGGAAAGAAGCCGGTCAAGATGCCGTCCAATGTGACGGCTTCGGTGTCCGGCCAGAAGGTGACGGTGAAGGGCCCGAAGGGCGAATTGTCGTTCACCTGCCCCGACCAGATCAAGGTGGCGAAGACGGCCGACGGCGTCGAGGTCGGGCCGGTGGAGGACACCAAGCAGGCGCGTGCGATGTGGGGCATGGCGCGCACTCAGATCGTAAACCTGGTGGAAGGCGTCACCAACGGCTATTCGCAGGTGCTGGAGATTCACGGCGTCGGCTTCCGCGCCGCCATCAAGGGCAAGGACGGCCTGCAGCTGCAGATCGGCTTCAGCCACGACATCGAGCACAAGATTCCGGCTGGCGTCGACGTCAAGGTCGGCGGTGCCAAGCAGGAGATCATCACGGTCTCCGGCATCGACAAGCAGAAAGTCGGCCAGCTGTCGGCGGAGATTCGCGCCTCGCGTCCGCCCGAGCCCTACCAGGGCAAGGGCATTCGCTATCAGGGCGAGTACATTCACCGCAAAGTCGGCAAGACGAAGTGAGGCGGGTGCCATGTTGGGCAAAGCAAAACCATTCGAGCGCCGCAAGCAGCGCGTGCGCCGTCAGCTGAAGGCAAGCGGGGAAGGGCGCGTGCGCCTGTCGGTGCATCGCTCCTCGCAGCACATCTATGCGCAGGTCATCGATGATGCGAAGGGCCACACGGTGGCCGCTGCGTCGACCCTTGAGAAGGACCTCAAGGGCAAACTCAAGACCGGCGCCGACAAGGCGGCGGCCGCGGCGGTCGGCAAGCTGCTGGCAGAGCGCGCGGTCAAGGCCGGCGTTAGCAAGGTCGTGTTCGATCGTGGCGGCTTCAGGTATCACGGCCGCATCAAGGCATTGGCAGATGGCGCGCGCGAAGGCGGCCTGAGCTTCTAGGAAAGGTAAGGCAGTGGCTCGTCCTCAAAGAGACCGGGGTCGCGATCGCGAGGAGCGCGAGAGCGAGTTCCAAGACAAGCTCGTGCACATCAATCGCGTGGCGAAGGTGGTGAAGGGCGGCAAGCGCTTCGGCTTCGCCGCGCTCGTCATCGTCGGCGACCAGAAGGGCCGGGTCGGCTTCGGCCACGGCAAGGCGCGCGAGGTGCCGGAGGCCATCCGCAAGGCGACCGAGGAGGCGCGCCGCTCGCTGGTGCGCGTACCGCTGCGCGAAGGCCGCACGCTGCATCATGACTCGGAAGGCAAGCACGGTGCCGGCAAGGTGGTGCTGCGTTCGGCCCCTCCGGGCACCGGCGTCATCGCCGGCGGCCCGACGCGCGCCGTTTGCGAAATGCTGGGCATCCAGGACGTCGTCGCCAAGTCGCTCGGCAGCACCAACCCCTACAACATGGTGCGCGCCACGTTCGCGGCTCTCAAGGCGCAGGAGAACCCGCGTGCGGTTGCGGCCCGGCGCGGCAAGAAGGTAAGCGAGATCGTTGCGCGTCGCCGTGATGGTGCTGCGTCCGATCCCGAGCTTGCTGCAGAAGGCGCATAAGGGAACTCGTCATGGCAAGCGGCAAGACCGGAAAGGCGCCGAAGGGCGCATCGGGCAAGACCATCACGGTGGAGCAGATCGGCAGCCCCAGCCGCCGCCCCGCCGTCCAGCAGCAGACGCTGGTCGGGCTCGGCCTGAACAAACTGCATCGCAAGCGCACCTTGCAGGACACGCCGGCGGTGCGCGGCATGATTCACAAAGTCGGCCATCTCGTTCGCGTCGTCGACGACAAGGGTTGAGCGGAGAGACCTAAGCCATGCGGCTCAACGAAATCAGAGACAACCCGGGTGCCCGCAAGGTGCGCGTGCGCATCGGGCGCGGCATCGGCTCGGGCATCGGCAAGACCGGCGGCCGCGGCGGCAAGGGCCAAACGGCACGCTCGGGCGTGCGCATCGGCGGCTTCGAGGGCGGCCAGATGCCGCTGCATCGCCGCTTGCCCAAGCGCGGTTTCAACAAGCGGAACCGCAAGGTCTGGAACGAGGTCAACCTGGGCCGTCTGCAGGAGGCGGTCGATGCCGGCCGTCTGGATGCCAAGAAGCCGGTGGACGTTGCTGCGCTGATCGCCGCCGGCTTGGTTCGCCGTCCGCTGGACGGCGTTCGCCTGCTGGGCGAAGGCGAGCTGAAGGCGAAACTGGCCCTGACGGTCAATCATGCCACCGCTTCGGCAAAGGCCGCGATCGAAAAGGCCGGCGGCTCCGTGTCGCTGATCGAGAAGAAGGTGCTCGCGGCTGACGAGGCCAAGAGCAAGAAGAGCGCCGCCAAGAAGGCCGCCAAGGGCAAACCCAAGGCGGCGGCGAGCGAGGAATGATCCGGTCAGCCTCCTCGAAGGCAGGCGCCGTTGCGTGCGGCCGGCGTGCACAGCGCAAGCTGTGCAGTTGTACGCTGACCTCCGGCGCCCCACTTAGGGTGAAGCCGGCGCGTGTCCGTCCCGAGGACCGCCGCTGCCGCGCCGGGGGGCAGGGAGAACGTTAATGGCTTCCGCAGCCGAGCAACTTGCCGCCAACCTGAACTTTGGCGCCTTCGCCAAGGCCGAAGAGCTCAAGAAAAGAATCTGGTTCACGCTGGCGGCGCTGCTCGTCTACCGGCTGGGAACCTACATTCCGATTCCCGGCATCAACCCCGTTGCGTTCCAGCAGGCGTTCCAGAGCCAGTCCTCCGGCCTGCTCGGCATGATCAACATGTTTGCGGGCGGTGCCATCGAGCGCATGGCGATCTTTGCGCTCAATATCATGCCCTACATCTCCGCCTCCATCATCATGCAGTTGATGCAGAGTGTGGTGCCCACTCTCGAGCAGCTGAAGAAGGAAGGCGAGCAGGGCCGCAAGCAGCTCAACCAGTACACACGCTACCTCACGGTGGCCCTGGCGGCATTCCAGGCGTTCGGGATCGCCTATAGCCTCGAGGGCCAGCGCAGCGGCGCGGGCGCGGTCGTCACCGACCCGGGCATGTTCTTCCGGCTCACCACGGTGGCGACGCTGGTCGGCGGCACCATGTTCCTGATGTGGCTCGGTGAGCAGATCACG
>CADEEC010000145.1 GCA_902826255.1 uncultured Hyphomicrobiales bacterium
TCAAGCAATCCATAACATCGCTATGGTTTGCAGCGGCGGGCGGGGTATGCTGCAACCGAAAGCTGTGCGGAGACATCCATGCCGATGAATGCCAAGGAGATCGAGAGCCTGATCAAGGACCGGTTTCCAGACGCTGAGGTGACCATCCGCGACCTGGCCGGCGACGGCGACCATTATGCCGCCCACGTCGTCAGCGGCGAGTTTGCCGGCAAGAGCAGGGTCCAGCAGCACAAAATGGTGTACGACGCGCTCGGCGGCCGCATGGGCGACGTTTTGCACGCCCTGGCGCTGACGACGGCAGCCCCCAAAAGTTGACTTTGAGCCGGCGTTGACCACATCTAGTTGAAGGTATCGAGGCCGCTTCGGCCTCCCGCAAGGATGATGATCCCATGAGCCAGCAAGCCGTTCACGATTGGATCCGAAAGACTGTCGCCGGCAACGACGTGGTGCTGTTCATGAAGGGCACCAAGAACTTCCCGCAGTGCGGCTTCTCCTCGCAGGTGGCCCAGATCCTGGCGCACGTCGGCGTCGACTATCAGGACGTCAACGTGCTCGACAACATGGAAGTGCGCGACGGCATCAAGTCGTTCACCAACTGGCCCACGATCCCGCAGCTCTACATCAAGGGCGAGTTCGTCGGCGGCTGCGACATCATCCGCGAGATGTTCCAGGCCGGCGAGCTGCACCAGCTGCTGGAGGAGAAGGGCATCCCCCACCAGCACGCCTCGATGACGGCCTGAGGCGCCCGCACCTCGAGAATGACGTGAGGCGCACGCGCCTCGAAGAGCGCCGCCGCCTCGGCAACGGCCTAGGCGGCCCCCCGGGTTGTCATGCCGCGTGTCACGGGCGCAACGCGCGCCTGATATCGCACGCAACGCGGATTGACCGGCCGCGGGCGGCAGGACAGGCTCAGCTCCATGCGAGCCGGCCGCCATGTTCGTTTTTCGGTCGCTCTGCTGAGCGTGCTTGCCCTCGTCGGCAAGGTGCTGGCAGGCGCCTTCTGCCATGTGCCGGCCGTGCAGGCTGGTGCGAACGGCGACAGCATCTTCGATCCGGTGCTCGGCCTCATCAGCATCTGCCATCCCGGCGCGGATGCGGCGCCGGCATCCGGCGACGGCCCTCAACCTGACGCCGGTCACGACCACTGCAAGGCCTGCACGCTGCTCGGCGGGCTGGCGCTGGCCATCGCCCTCGTCTTCGCCGCCGTCGTCTTCCCGGTGCGCGTGGTCCACCTGCGCCTGCCGGACGGTCTGCGCACGCTGGCCGATCACCTGAGCCTGGGCGGCATCCGCAGCCGCGCGCCGCCGCTCATCGCCTGAACTGCCGGACCCTTCCTTCATGGCTTGCGGCAAGCGCCGCAGCCTATTCCGCACTTCAAGCGAAAGACTTTGTCACATGTTTCGTCACGTCGCGTTCGGCGCCTGCGCCGTTGCTCTTCTTGCGTCTTCAGCCTTCGCACACCACCCGAGCGGCACCGGCTCCACCGGCAACTCCGGACCCATCGCCACGCTGTCGGCAACCACGCTCGACAAGGGGCAAAGCGTCGCCGGCGTGGTGTTCGAGATGGTCAAGCTCGACACCTTCAGCAATGCGCAGCTGATCGACTTCGCCGGCAAGCACATCCACGCGCACGGACTCGACGCCATCCTGGCACCGTCGCTGGTGTATGCCTACGGTGTCACCAAGGATCTGACGATATCGCTGCGCCTGCCCTACATCGAGCGGCGCGACATCCGCGAGGGCTCGCACTCACACGGACCGGCGGGCAACACGGTTGACTTCCGCGGCGACGCCGCCGGCATCGGCGACCTCACGCTGATGGCACAGTACAGGTTCTTCAACGATGCGCGCTCGCGCACCGAGGCCGCACTCATCGTCGGCCTCAAGGCACCAACGGGGCGTACCGGCGTGCGCGACTCCAACCGCGAGCTGTTCAGCGCCGAATTCCAGCCCGGCAGCGGATCGTGGGACGGACTGGCCGGGCTCGCCTTCACCAAGCGCTTCGGCGCCTGGTCGTTGGACGCCAGCGTGCTCTACCAGCTTGCAACGGAAGGCACGCAGAACACGGACCTGGGCGACCGGTTCTCCTACAACGTCGCGCTGTCCTACCGCGTGACGGGCGCAGTACCGGGGCCCATGTATCACGGCGGGCCCGGGCAGAAGGCGGGACACAGCCATTCCCACCGCGAGGCGCCGGCAGCATCGCGCGGCCCCGCGCTCGACCTCGTGCTCGAGCTCAACGGCGAATGGCACGCGCGCGAGGAGACGGCCGGCGTGCGCGAGCCCAACTCGGGCGGCAACGTGGTGTACCTGTCGCCGGGCTTGCGGCTGTCGATGGAGGCCTGGTCGGGCTTCGTATCGGTCGGCGTGCCGGTGATCAACGAGGTCAACGGTGTGCAGGCCGAGCCGGCGTGGCGGCTGATGACCGGCGTGTCCGTCAACTTCTAGGGTGTCAGAACACCAGCAGCGCGCCGCCGACGGCAAACACGGCGATGCAGCCGAGAATGGAGAGGACGCGGCGGGCGACGCGAAAGCGCCGCCCTGTCCCTTCCAGGCGGTCGAGCAGGGCATCCTGCTCGCGCTCGCTCAGCTGCTGCCATTCGTCGAAGTCGGGAAAGGTCTGTGTCGCGCGCGACATGGGCTCTCGGTGTTGGATCTGATCGCGAAAAGCGGCGTGGGCCGCGATGCATCTAAAATCAACTTACAGTAGCTGATTCACGCACACGCGCGTTGCATGCGCATGACAACGGCGTGCGGTGGAAGCTCACATCGTCAGCACGATCTTGCCGATGTGCTGGCTCGACTCCAGGCGGCGGTGCGCTTCTGCGGCTTGCGCCATGGGGAAGGTGGAATCCATCACCACCTTGAGCTTGCCTTGCGCGAACAGCGGCCAGACTTTGGATTCCAGCGCGCGGGCGAAGCCGGCCTTCACCTCGCGCGTGCGCGGCCTGAGCGTGGAGCCGGTGAGCGTCACGCGCTTCACCATCAGGCGCGAGACATTGATCTTCACATCAGCGCCGCCGAGCGAGGCGATCTGCACGATGCGGCCGTCCTCCGCCGCGGCGATGATGTTCTTGTCGGTGTAGTCGCCGCCGACCATGTCGAGGATGACGTTGATGCCCTTGCCGCCGGTCGCCTCCTTGGCGACGGCGACGAAATCCTCGGTCTTGTAGTTGATGGCGCGGTCGGCGCCGAGGTCGACGCAGGCCTGGCACTTGTCCGCTGAGCCTGCGGTCGCCAGCACCTTGGCGCCGAACGCCTTGGCGAGCTGGATGGCGGTGGTGCCGATGCCGCTGCTGCCGCCGTGCACGAGGAACCATTCGCCGGACTTGAGCCCGCCACGCTCGAACACGTTGTTCCAGACGGTGAAGAAGGTCTCCGGCACGGCGCCCGCCTGCACCATGTCGAGGCCGGCCGGGATCGGCAGTGCAGAGGTCTCTTCGGCGATGCAGTACTGGGCATAGCCGCCACCGTTGACGAGCGCGCACACCTTGTCGCCGGCCTTCCAGCGCGTCACGCCGCCGCCGACTTCCGCCACCTCGCCGGAAATTTCCAGGCCCGGCAGCTTGGAGTGCCCGGGCGGCGGCGGATAGGCGCCGATGCGCTGCTGCACGTCCGGCCGGTTGACGCCCGCGGCCGCGACTTTGACCAGGATCTGGCCGTCGCCGGCCTTGGGCGTCGGCATGCTGGAGGGCTGCAGAACCTCAGGGCCGCCCGGCGTGGTGATGGCGATCGCGGTCATCGTCTCGGGCGCAGCCATGAGCATCACTCCTCACTGATTTCGCGCCTTCATGTGCCCGAGGGCGGCGGTTGAGACAAGCGCAAAGGCATGCCAGTGTTTGTGCATGTAGAGAGCTGGAGGTGCGCATGGAGTGGGACGAACCGAAACGCCCGGCCAGCAAGGACATCACGGTCGGCGAGCCGCTCGCGACGCTGTCGATTGCCGAGCTCGAAGGCCGCATCGCCGCGCTCACGGCCGAGATCGAGCGTGTGCAAAAGGAGATCGCCGCCAAGAAAGCCCACGAGACCGCCGCCGCCGCGTTCTTCAAGAGCTGACTTCGGAAACACTTCACGCGCAAATGTTGTGTCGTGGACGATGGACCGGAGCTCGCAGCCCCTGGGTCCCGGCTCTCGCTACGCTCGGCCGGGATGACAGGTGAGGTTGAGGCGCAACGAAGATTGTCATCCCGGAATTGCGCGAAGTGCAATATCCGGGACCCAGGGGCTGCGGTGCATCGCCGGCGCGGAAACCCGCGACCGTGCTCTACAGTCCCCTGTGCAGGGGATGGGCGACGCCGATGTTGTCGATCAGGCGTGTCTTGCCGAGCCAGGCGGCGACGAGGACGCGCAGCGGGCCATCCGGATCGGTGGTGAGAGGGGCGAGCGTTTTCGCATCGCGCACCTCCAGGTAATCCACCTTGAAGCCTGCAGCCTCCAGATCGGCCTTGCCGCCCGCGACGGCTGCGGCGATGACATCGCCGCTGGCGGCAGCCTCGGCCACTTGCGAGACGACGCGGTAGATGGTGGGCGCGACCGCGCGCTCGTCGGGCGTGAGGTAGGCGTTGCGCGAGCTCATGGCGAGGCCGTCGGCCTCACGCACGGTGGGCAGACCCACGATGCGCATCGGCAGGTCGAGGTCGCGCACCATCTGCCGTACGACCGTGAGCTGCTGGTAATCCTTCTCGCCGAACACGGCGATGTCAGGCCCGACCTGGGTGAAGAGCTTGCAGCACACGGTGGCGACACCGCCGAAGAAGTGCGGACGGAAATCGCTCTCCAGGCCCTCGGCGGCACCGGCGGGCACGATGCGGGTGGCGAAGCCTTCGGGATACATGACGCTGCGATCCGGTGACCACACAAGGTCGCAGCCGACACGCTTCAGCTTGGCGAGATCGCCGGCTTCGTCGCGCGGGTAGCGGTCGAAGTCCTCGTGCGGGGCAAACTGGGCCGGATTGACGAAGATCGAGACCACGGCATGCGTACACTGCGACTTCGCCAGCCGCACAAGATCGAGATGTCCCTCATGCAGCGCCCCCATGGTCGGCACGAGGCCGAAGGTCTCGCCCGCCTTGCGCCAGGCCGCCGTCTGGCGCCGCAAGGCATCGAGATCGCGGATGACGGCGACGCTCATGTCTGGTCCCGATTCTGGCACGCTTCGAGGCGGAGAACCCTAGCGGCTTGCTGGCCCTGCCTGCAAGCAGCGGCCTCTTAGGCCCACGCTGCCAGCCCAACCACCTTGTCATCCCGGCACTTGTTGCCGGGATCCAGCCCTCAGCAAATGCCGGAGCCAGCTTAAAGATGGATCCCGGGCACAAGGCCCGGGATGACACCCGTATTTGGTGGCAGTGAACTCACCCACCCTTGTCATCCCGGCCGAGTGTAACGAAAGCCGGGACTGAGTGCGGCAAGCTCCGACTCCATCCGTGCCTCCTGGTCCCGGATACGCGCTTTGCGCGTTGCGGGATGACAGTTGTTGTTACGCTTCAACTTCACCTGTCATCCCGGCCGAGCGCAGCGAGAGCCGGGACCCAGAGCTGCAGGCTCCGACGCCATCCGTGGCCCCTTGGTCCTGGATATCGCGCTTCGCGCGATACCGGGATGACAGACGAGTTGCGCAAGAGTGGGGGCAAGCGCGGCTTCCGCCTAGAATGCGCCTTCAGACTCTGATTTATCTCGGCGATCTCACTGGAGGCCTGCGATGCGCCCTGCCTGGGAGGCCCGACCGGCCGAGGACGCCATACCGCGCACCCTGCCCGAGCGCGACGAGATTGCCGCCTACCACCTGATGGAGGAGGCACGCCTTGTCGGCGGGTTGGTGGAGCGCGCCATTTTCACGGCGGCCGAGAACAACCGCATCGGCGCGCTCGCGGGCCGCCTGGTGACTGCGGCGCGCACCAACCGGCACGAGTTCGGCGGCGTCGACGCCTTCATGCACGAGTACGGGCTGACCTCGGAGGAGGGCATCATCCTGATGTGCGTCGCGGAGGCGCTGCTGCGCATCCCCGACAAGGACACGGCCGACGCGCTCATCGCCCAGAAGATCGGCGGCGGGCGCTGGGAAGCGCACCTGGGACATTCCGACAGCTGGTTCGTGAACGCCTCCACGTTCGGGCTGATGATCACCGGCCAGGTGGTGCGGCTCGGCGAGGCGAAGGGCACCAGCCCGCCTGCCGTGCTGAAACGTCTGGTGGCAAAGTCGGGCGAGCCCTTCATACGCAGAGCCCTGCGCGCCGCGATGAAGATCCTCGGCGACAACTTCGTGCTCGGCCGCACCATCGAGGAAGCGCTGGCGCGCGCCCGGCCCTACGAGGAGATGGGCTATCGCTTCTCCTACGACATGCTCGGCGAGCGCGCCCGCACGGACACCGACGCCACCCGCTATTTCGACCGCTACAAAGACGCCATCGAGACCATCGGCAAGGCGAAGCCGACGCGTGGCGAGATCACCCACCGCGAGCTGCTGATGCGGCCCAGCATCTCGGTCAAGCTGTCTGCCCTGCATCCCCGCTTCGATCCCGGCAAGGACGCGCGCCTGGCGCGCGAGCTCGCCCCGCGCCTGATCGAGCTGGCATCGGCCGCGCGCTGGCTGGGGCTCGGACTCACGGTCGACGCCGAGGAGCAGGACCGCCTCGACCTGGCGCTCGGCCTGTTCGCGACCGCCTACACCGATCCTGCGCTGAACGCCTGGTCGGGGCTCGGCATCGCCGTGCAGGCCTACGGACGCCGCGCGATCCCGACGCTGCGCTGGCTGCGGCGGCTGTCCCAGTTCGGCGGCAAGCAGATCCCCGTGCGCCTCGTCAAGGGCGCCTACTGGGACAGCGAGATCAAGTGGGCGCAGGAGCGCGGCCTCGCCGACTATCCGGTGCTGACCCGCAAGGTGCACACCGACGTCTCCTACCTCGCCTGCATGCGGCTGCTGCTGTCCGATCCGGTTGCGTTCTATCCGCAGTTCGCCACTCACAACGCGCAGTCGATCGCCTCCGCCGCGGTGGCGGCGCCGAGCACGGAAGCCTTCGAGTTTCAGCGCCTGCACGGCATGGGCGAGGCGGTCTATGCCGAGGTCGTGGGTGCCAACAGGCTCGGCGCGGCGTGCCGCATCTATGCGCCGGTCGGCCCGCACGAGGACCTCGTCGCCTATCTCGTGCGGCGCTTGCTGGAGAACGGCGCCAACACCTCCTTCGTCAACCGCCTCGCGGACCAGGATGCGCCGCTCGAGGACATCATCAAGGACCCGGTCGCCTCGGTGGAGGCGGAGAAGGAGCGCGGCGCCAACCTGCTGGGGCTGCCGCGTCCGCAGGAAATCTTCGCGCCCGAGCGGATCAACAGCCGAGGCATGGCGCTCGACCAGCCGCACGTGCAACAGGCACTGCTCGCCGAAATCTCGGCCGAGCTGCGCGGCGGCTTCACCGCCGCCCCCATCGTCGACGGCAAGCTGCCGCCGGCGAAGGACGCGCCGACGGAGGCGGTGGTGTCGCCGCACGACCGGCGCCACCGCGTCGGCAGCGTGCGCCTCGCCGATCCCGCCACCATCGACGCCGCCATCCAGAGCGCAACCAAGGCGACGCACGGCTGGGACCGGCTCGGCGGCCCGCGGCGCGCCGAGATTCTGGAGCGCGCCGCCGATCTCTACGAGCGCGACCGCGTGCGGCTGATGGCGGCGATGGTGCGCGAGGCCGGCAAGACCATCGACAACGCACTCGGCGATGTGCGCGAGGCGATCGACTTCCTGCGCTACTATGCCAACGAAGCGCGGCGGCTGTTCTCCGGCGTGACGTCGCTGCGCGGCGTGACCGGCGAGACCAACATCCTGGAACTGCGCGGGCGCGGGCCGTTCGCGGCGATCTCGCCGTGGAACTTCCCGCTGGCAATCTTCACGGGCCAGGTGGCGGCGGCACTCGCGGCCGGCAATCCGGTGCTCGCCAAGCCCGCCGAGCAGACGCCGATCACGGCTTATCTTGCCGTGCGCCTGCTGCACGAGGCGGGCATTCCGGGCGACGTGCTGCATCTGCTGCCGGGCGGCGGCAACGTGGGCGCCGCCCTCGTCAACGACCCGCGCGTGGCCGGCGTCGTGTTCACCGGCTCCAATGCCACCGGCTGGGCCATCCAGACGGCGCTCGCCAACCGGCGCGGCGCGATGGTGCCACTGATCGCCGAGACAGGCGGCCTCAATGCCATGATCGCCGATTCCAGCGCGCTGCCCGAGCAGGTGGTGCGCGACGTGGTGCGCTCCGCCTTCGACTCGGCCGGCCAGCGCTGCTCGGCGGCGCGGCTGTTCTTCGTGCAGGAGGACGTCGCCAAGCCGATGATCGACATGGTCGTCGGCGCGGTCGAGGTGCTCGACATCGGCGATCCTTTGAATTTCGCGACCGACATCGGCCCCGTCATCGACGAGGACGCGATGGACCGGCTCGATGCGCACAAGCTGCGCATGCAAAAGCTCGGCGCGGAGCTGATCGATACGCCGATGCCTTACGAATGCGATGCCGGTACCTACGTGACGCCCGCCGTGTTCGAGATCGCCAACGCGGACGTGCTCGAGGAGGAGGTGTTCGGTCCCATTCTGCACGTGGTGCGCTTCCAGTCGGGCCACCTCGACAAGGTGGTGGCGGCCATCAACGCCTCGGGCTACGGGCTGACGCTCGGTATCCACAGCCGCATTCCCGGCGTCGCCGACTACGTGGCGGAGCACGCGCGGGTGGGCAATCTCTACGTCAACCGCAACCAGATCGGCGCCGTAGTGGGCGTGCAGCCGTTCGGCGGCGAAGGGCTCTCCGGCACCGGACCGAAGGCGGGCGGGCCCAATTATCTGGCGCGTTTCAGCACCGAGCGCGTGCGCACGACGGACATCACGGCGACCGGCGGCAACGTGGGGTTGCTCGGCATCGGCGATACGTGAGCGCGAGACCCGGCGCGCGAAGGAATGGGGCGAAAGCGTGTCACGAAACCGTCGCGTGGCACTTCTGCAATCACGCCCATGCCAACGGCGCGGCGTCTATTCTTGAACGTTGTCCCGCAGTGCGGCCTGCGCCAGTGTCCTCTCGTGGGGTCGCGTACAGGATCCCACGCCCACGGCGGCCGACTGACGCGAGGCCATCGTGCGGGCCAGCTGGATGATTGCGGGGTTGAGGCGCATTTGTGATCACAGGGTCCTGCCGGGTCGCGCGACCCGGCAGGACTTGGGCGTTGCGTTCACGCGCGGTTGACGAGCGCCAGTCCCGCCACCACCAGCACCAGCGCTGCGCCGTGGTACCAGGCGAGCTGCTCGCCGACGAGCAGCATGGCGAGACCGGCCGCATACACCGGCGTAAGGGTGAGGGCGGCGGAGGTCAGCACTGGACCGTTGCGCTTGAGGGCGACGTTGTAGCCGAGGAAGGCGCCGATGCCGGTCGCCAATACGGCCGCGGCAAGCCACGGCAGCATCCATGCAGAGATCTGCGGCAGGGCGCCGTCGAGCTCCAGCAACGCAAAGGGGACCAGCGCCAGAGTGGCCGCGGCACTCATGACGGCGAACTGCGGCAGCGCGGTGAGATGGGACGGCGTGCGTCGCAGCAGGATGGTGTAGAGGACGAACATCAGCGTGCCGGCCGTCGCCCACAGGTCGCCTGGCGTGAAGGTGAGC
>CADEEC010000146.1 GCA_902826255.1 uncultured Hyphomicrobiales bacterium
CCGCGTACCCGTCGCACCCCCGGCCCTATGGGCCGGGGAGGGACGGCGCGTGGGCGAAGAGGGCAGCCGGGCAATTGTGCTCCGGCATGTGCTGGCCCCTGGGTCCCGGATACGCGCGTGCCGCGCGTTCCGGGATGACAACGTTGGTTGGAGTCCACGTTCTGTCATCCCGGCCGAGCGCAAGCGAGAGCCGGGATCCAGGGGCTGAGGACATGCAGCGTACAGATAACGGCTCTGGTCGCGGAGACGCGCTTAGCGCGTTTCGGGATGACAGGTTCGCAGATCCGCGACGCATGTGGACATCCTCAGCCCGTGCACTATGTACATGCGCCCGCAACTGCCCTGCGACGAGGTGGACTTGAGATGAAGAGCCGCTGGAACGATGCCGATGCCAGGAAGGCCGTGGAGAGCTACGGCAAGACCGGCATCTCGGAAGACCTGGCGCTCCGCACCTACACCACGCGCTTGCTCGGCTCCGACCCGCTGCTGGTGCTGCACGGCGGCGGCAACACGTCGGTGAAGACGACGGCAAAAGATCTGCTCGGCGAGACACACGAGGTGCTGTGCGTGAAGGGCTCCGGCTGGGACATGGGCACCATCGAGCCGCCCGGCCTGCCGGCAGTGAAGCTCAATCCGCTGAAGAAGCTGCGCGCGCTGGCCAAGCTCGGCGACGAGGACATGGTGAACTTCCAGCGCGTGAACCTGTTGGATTCGTCCTCTCCGAATCCGTCGGTGGAGACGCTGCTGCACGCGTTCCTGCCGCACAAGTTCATCGATCACACGCACGCCGCCGCCGTGCTGGGCCTGGTGGACCAGCCCAACGGCGAGGAGCTGATCGCGGAAGTCTACGACGGCAGCATGGGGCTGGTGCCCTACGTCATTCCGGGCTTTGGCCTCGCGAAACTCGCCGCAGAAGTGTTCGAGAAGAAGCCTGACGTCGAAGGCCTGATCCTGCACAAGCACGGCATCTTCACGTTCGCGGACACTGCGCAGGAAGCCTACGAGCGAATGATCGCGCACGTGTCGCGCGCGGAGGCGCGGCTGGCGAAGGGGCGCCGCAACGTGTTCGCGTCGGCCGCGCTGCCGAAGGCGGTGGCGACGGCGGCGGAAGTGGCGCCGATCATCCGCGGCGCGGCGGCGGTGAAGCCGGCCGAGGCCGGCGGCGAGCCCAAGCGCTTCGTGCTCGACTTCCGCACCGGGCCGGAGATCCTGAATTTCGTCAACGGCGCCGATCTCGCCGACTACGCGCAGCGCGGCGTGGTGACGCCGGACCATATCATTCGCACCAAGAACTTTCCGCTGGTTGTGCCGGCGCCGGAGGCGGGCAAGCTCGAGGATTTCGCCGCTGCGGTGCGCGCTGCCGTGGAGGCCTATGCGCAGCGCTACGATGCCATGTTCGCGCGTCAGAACGCGCGCGTCGGCAACTCCAAGACCAAGCTCGATCCGATGCCGCGCGTTGCCATGGTGCCGGGCGTCGGCGTGTTCGGCATCGGCAACACCGCCAAGGATGCGGCCATTGCCGGCGACCTCGCCGAGAACAGCATCCGCATCATCACCGACGCGGAGGCGATCGGCCGCTACACGCCGCTGGGCGAGGCCGACCTGTTCGACGTGGAATACTGGAGCCTCGAGCAGGCCAAGCTGAAGGGCGCGGTGGCGAAGGCGTTCACCGGCCAGGTGGCCGTGGTGACCGGCGCGGCGAGCGGCATCGGCCTGGCGACGGCGAAGGCGTTCGCGGCTGAAGGCGCGGCGGTGGCGGTGCTCGATCTCAACGCGGATACCGCCGGCCGTGCCGCGAAGACGGTCGGCGGCTTTGCGGTTGCTTGCGACGTGACCAATCGCGCCAGCGTGCGCGCGGCCTTCGCAAGAATCGTCGAGCGCTTCGGCGGCGTCGACATCTGCGTCTCTAACGCCGGCGCGGCCTGGCAGGGCAGGATCGGCGAGGTGGCGGACGACGTGCTGCGCAAGAGCTTCGAGCTCAACTTCTTCGCGCACCAGGGGATCGCGCAGGAGGCCGTCGCCGTGATGATGAAACAAGGTACGGGCGGATCGCTGCTGTTCAACGTGTCGAAGCAGGCGGTGAACCCTGGTCCGGACTTCGGGCCGTACGGCCTGCCGAAGGCGGCGACGCTGGCCCTGATGCGCCAGTACGCCATCGACTACGGCGCGGCCGGTATTCGCTCCAACGGCGTCAATGCGGACCGCATCCGCACGGGGCTGCTGACGGACGAGATGGTGGCGAAGCGCTCCAAGGCGCGCGGCGTGAGCGAGGCCGACTACATGGGCGGCAACCTGCTGAAGCGCGAGGTGACGGCCGGTGACGTGGCGGGTGCGTTCGTGGCGCTGGCCAAGGCGCGTGCCACGACCGGGCACATCGAGACCGTCGATGGCGGCAACATCGCTGCGGCGTTGCGCTAGAAGTTGTCATCCCGGCACGTGTTGCCGGGATCCAGGGTTGCTTCGAGCGTCGGAGCAAGCTGATGGATGGATCCCGGGGACAAGCCCCGGGATGACAGGACTAGGCCCGATAGGGCGCCCGCCGGTCGATAAGGATTTGCGAGATCACCGCGAACACGACGTCGCCGTGCTGGTTGCGGCCCTGCACGTCGCTGACGAGAATGCCGCGGTTGGGGCGCGATTTCATGTCGATCTTCTGCGAGATACGCGCGCGGAATTGGATCGTGTCGCCGACGAACACCGGCTTCGGCCAGCGCAGGTCGCGGAAGCCGGGCGACGGGCCGTACACCGGCTGGCGCTCGCCGGGCACCGGCGCCCCCGTGCGCGAGAACTTGCGATAGGTGATGAGATTGCGGATGAAAATCGCAGAGGTGTGCCAGCCGGACGCGCACAGCCCGCCGAACAGTGAGGCCTTGGCGGCGGCCTCGTCGAGATGGAACGGCTGCGGGTCGAAGTCGCGGGCGAAGGCGATGATCTCGTCGCGGCCGAAGGTGTGGCTGCCGAAGTCGGTGATCTCGCCGATGGGGCGGTCCTCGAAGTAGAGTCCCTTGGATGGGTCCATCTCGGGGCCGCCGATGTCCCACAGGCTCGTCAGCTTTGCGCGCGCGGGCTTCGCGCCAGCGGGCGCAGGCGGCGGCGGGCCGGGGTTGCGCTTGCGGGTGAGCTGGTTGGTGTGCCACCAGCACAGCACTTCGCCGCTCTCGTCCAACAGCTCGATAGTGATCTTGGCGAGGCCGACGTCGGGCTTGGAGGCAAGGTCGCGCTTTTCCGTTACGACGTGGCGGCAGGAGAGCACGGTGCCGGGCCGCACCGGCTTGGTCCAGCGCACCTCGTCGACGCCGGGCGAGCCGAGGCCGGCGGTGTGCTTCAGCGGGCCGTCGCAGATCATGCGCATCATGAGCGCGCAGGTGTGCCAGCCCGAGGCGCACAGGCCGCCGACCGGCGCCAGCTTGGCCGCCTCCTCGTCGGTGTGCATGGGCTGCGGGTCGAAGGCCTGCCCGAAGGAGATGATCTCCTCCTTGGAGAGGAGCTTGTTGCCGAAGGTGATCGGCTTGCCGACCTCGATGTCCTCGTGATGGATCTTGTGGCCGGCTGCGCCTCCGGCGGAGATGTCGTCCTGCACGCCCTCGCGTCCCATGTTGCTGACGGTGCCGGCCCCTCATACAGGCTCGGCGGCGCCTTGTCAGCGCCGTGCCCGTCATGGCCGGGCTGCATTGCAGGCCGGGATCGCCGCTCAAACGGGCTTGATGAGCTGACTCAGCAGCTTGCGAAGCTGGTCCTGGGAGTAGGGCTTGGTCACGAACGGACGATCCTTCATGTCCGGCGGCAGTCCGGAGTCCTGAAAGCCGGTCAAGAAGCCGAACGGCACGCCGAGGCCGACAAGCTTCTGCGCCAGCGGCAGGCTGGAGTCGGCACCGAGGCGGAGGTCCAGGATGACAGCCTGCAGTCCGCCGGCGTGGATGGCGGCCTCGGCTTCGGCCAGGTTGCGTGCCCAGACGATCTCGACTGCCCCGCTGTCGCGGAGCGTGTCCTGGGCATCGAGAGCAATCAGCGGCTCGTCTTCGACGAGCAGCACGCGCGGTGTCATAGCGTTGTTCATTCCCAAACCGTCCCTTGCTTGGTCGAGCGGGTTCGCTGCGCAAGGCCCGGCGTAGGCTGCAGCGGGTGGAAACTCACCCGCAGCAGTGCGCCGTGTCTTTTAACAATGACATGCCATACGGCAGGACGGTAAGTTGAGGTAACTATCGGAATCGTCACACCAAATGCCGAAATCGAAGAAAAAATCTGAGACCAAGGCTCCGGTCGCGACACCGTGCAGCAAATGCCCCCTGCGCAAGCTGGAGGCGTTCCGCAAGTTCACCGACGAGGAGCTGGACTTCGTCAGCAACTTCAAGAGCGGCGAGCTTGTGCTGGGTGCGGGGACGACGATCTTCAGCGAGGGAACGAACAGTCCGCATCTGTACACGGTGCTGACCGGCTGGGCGTTCAAGTACAAGACGCTCGAGGACGGCCGGCGGCAGGTGCTGAACTTCGCGATGCCCGGCGACTTCATCGGCCTACAGGCGTCGATCTTCGATGTCATCACGCATTCCGTAGAAGCCCTGACCGATGTCGTTCTGTGCGTGTTCCCGCGCGAGAAGCTGTGGACGCTCTACAAAAAGCACACCGGGCTGGCGTTCGATGTCACCTGGCTGGGCGCGCACGAGGAGTCGATCCTCGGCGAGTACCTGATGACGGTGGGGCAGCGGCGCGCGGGGGAGCGCATTGCCTTCGTGCTGCTGCATCTCTATCGGCGGGCGCAGCAGCTCGGCCTGGCGCGCGGCAATTCCTTCTCGCTGCCCATGACGCAGGAGCATCTCGCCGACACCATCGGCTTCTCTCTGGTGCACACCAACAAGACGCTGAAGCAGCTGAGGAAGATGGGTGCCTTCAAGTGGACGGGCACCGCGCTCGAGATCGTGGATGAAGGCAAGCTCGAAGCCCTCGTCGGTCCGGTGGTCGAGCCGCGCATGCCGCGCCCGTTCATTTAGCCGAGCTGCAAATCCGTTCCGCGAGCCCGAATGCCCTTCCGGCAGGCGCGCCGGGCGAATACGCTGTGGCGGCCGAGGGAGTGGGGCGAGGGAACGTGACCGGGGCCGTGAAGCCGAACATCGTCGTTGCCGGTGCCGGCAGCGTCGGCTGCTACATCGGCGGTTGCCTTGCGGAAGCCGGCCGCAACGTCACCCTGCTGCTCAGGCCTTCGCTGGCCGGCATCATCGCCAGCCACGGCCTGCGCTTGTCCGACCTGACGGGCGCGGACCGCACGTTGCCGTCCTCTGCCATTCGGCTGGCGACCGATCCGGCCGCCGCCTTTGCCGAAGCCGACATCGTGCTGGTCACCGTGAAGTGCGGCGACACCGCCGCGATGGCGCGGCTGATCGGCGAGCATGCGCCGGACGGCGTCACCGTCGTCAGCCTGCAGAACGGCGTCGGCAACGTCGATATCCTGCTTGCGCATGCGGGCGGCACCGGCCGCATCGTGGCGGGCATGGTGCCGTTCAACGTCGTGCAGACGCATGGCGACGGCGGTGCGGCGCGCTTCCATCGCGCCACCAGCGGCACCATCCTGATCGGCAGCGGGCAGGCGGGGTTGAAGGACATGCTCGGCGTGCCCGCTGCCAAGGTCGCGGAGCATGCCGACATGCCGGGCGTGCTGTGGAGCAAGCTGCTGCGCAACCTGAACAACGCGCTGGTGGCGCTCTCCGATCTGCCGCTGGCGACCCAGCTCTCCGACAAGCGCTGGCGCCGCATCCTGGCGCGCCAGATTGCCGAGGCGCTGCGCGTGCTCAAAGCCGCCGGCGTCGAGCCCGCGCGCATGGAAGGCCTCGCGCCGAAAACGATCCCGCGCGTCCTAAGGCTGCCCGACTGGTTGTTCCGGCGCGTGGCCGCACGCATGCTCGCGGTCGATCCGCAGGCGCGCTCCTCGATGTGGGAGGACCTGGCGCGCGGTCGCGCCACCGAGATCGACTACCTGCAGGGGGCCGTACTGGCGCTGGCGCGCAAGCACGCCGTGCGCGCGCCAGTCACCGAGGGTATCGTCCGGCTCGTCAAGCAGGCCGAGGCTGCCAGGGCCGGCTCGCCGAGGCTCGGTGCCGATGCATTGGAGCGCGCGATAAAATAGGCATGGCGTGCGGAAACAGCGCCGGGAGGGAACGATGGATGCGGATGTGATCGTCGTCGGCGGCGGGTTGGCGGGATTGGTGGCGGCCTGCGAAGTCGTCGATGCCGGCAAGCGCGTGATCCTGCTCGACCAGGAACCGGAGCAGTCTCTCGGCGGCCAGGCATTCTGGTCGTTCGGCGGGCTGATGTTCGTCAATTCGCCCGAGCAGCGGCGCATGCGCATCAAGGACAGCCACGACCTCGCGCTGCAGGACTGGATGGGCACCGCGGGCTTCGACCGCGCGGAAGATCACTGGCCGAAGAAGTGGGCGGAGGCCTACGTCGATTTTACCGCCGGCGAGAAGCGGCCGTGGCTGCACGGCCTTGGCGTGCGCTGGTTCCCGATCGTCGGCTGGGCGGAGCGCGGCGGCTATCTCGCCACTGAGCACGGCAACTCGGTGCCGCGCTTCCATGTCACGTGGGGCACAGGGCCGGCGCTGATCGAGCCGTTCGTGAAGCGGCTGCGCGAGGCGGCAAAGGGCGGGCGCGCCTCGCTGCGCTTCCGCCATCGCGTGAACGAGTTGACCAGCAGCCGCGGGATCGTCGACGGCGTCGCCGGCGACATCCTGGAGCCGAGCCGCGTCGAACGCGGCGCACGCTCCGCGCGCACGGTGGCCGGCGACTTCGCGCTCAAGGCGCAGGCGGTGATCGTCACCTCGGGTGGCATCGGCGCCAACCACGAGCTTGTGCGCAGGAGCTGGCCGAAGCGCCTGGGCGAGCCGCCGAAACACATGCTCTCGGGCGTGCCCGATCACGTCGACGGGCGCATGCTGGAGATCACCGAGCGTGCCGGCGGCCGTATCATCAACCCGGACCGCATGTGGCACTACACGGAAGGCATCACCAATTTCGCGCCGATCTGGACCGCACATGGTATCCGCATCCTGCCCGGACCGTCGTCGCTGTGGATCGATGCGACCGGCAAGCGCCTGCCGGTGCCGCTGTTCCCGGGCTTCGACACGCTCGGCACGCTCGCGCACCTGCGCACGACGGGCCACGACTACTCTTGGTTCATTCTCACGCAGAAGATCATCGAGCGTGAGTTCGCCCTCTCCGGCTCCGAACAGAATCCCGATCTCACCGGCAAGAGCATCCGCAAGGTGCTCGGCCGCCGCTTCGGTGCGCCGACGCCGGTCGATGCTTTCAAGAAGCAGGGCGCCGATTTCATCGTGCGCAGCACGCTCGCCGAGCTGGTCACAGCCATGAACGAGAAGGCGGGCTCGGCTCTGATCGATGCGGGCGACCTGCAGCGCATCGTGGAAGCGCGCGACCGTGAGATCAACAACGCCTATACCAAGGATGCGCAAATCACCGCCATTCGCGGCGCCCGCAACTATCTCGGCGATAAGCTGATCCGCGTGGCGACGCCGCACCGCCTGCTCGATCCCAAGGCCGGTCCGTTGATCGCCGTGCGGCTATGGGTGCTCACGCGCAAAACGCTCGGCGGGCTGGAGACCGATCTCTCCGCGCGCGTGTTGAAGGCTGGCGGCCAACCGGTCGGCAACGTGTTCGCGGCCGGCGAGGTCGCGGGCTTCGGCGGCGGCGGCATGCACGGCTACCGCGCGCTGGAAGGCACCTTCCTCGGCGGCTGCCTGTTTTCCGGCCGCATCGCCGGGCGGGCGGCGGCGAGGGGCGCGGGGTAAGACGCTTCGGTTTCCGCCTCAACCGCAACGGTCATCCTCGGGCTTGTCCCGAGGATCCAGCCATCATCGCGCTCAGGAGTTCGCCGAACGCTGGATCGCAATATGTGCGAGGATGACATCCTGAGAGGGTGGCCAGTGGTCAGTCCGAGGTGCAAAGGGCGCTACTCCCGCGGCGGCGCCTTCGCCACCAGCGCCTCCAGCAGCGTGCGCGACAGCCAGTCCTGATAACGCTCCGGCGACCAGCCGCCCTCGCGCACAAGCATGCGGTAGACGTCCCGGCTCGTGCACGTCCACAGCACCCTGCGCGCTTCCTCCAGCGTGAGGCCGCGCCGCGCCTTGCCGGCCTTGAACAGCGCGCTCAGCCGCTCCTCCTGCATGTCGTAGCGGATGCGCTCGAACTCCTGCTCCAGCTTGCGCAACGCGGGCGAGAAACCGGATGCGCTGCGCAGCAGGCCGAGGTCCGCGCTCTCTCTGGCGTAGATCGCGCGCGCGACATGCGACGTCGAGCAGCTCCCGCGCGGCCTTGAACGGCGGGCCGAACAGCCGGCGTCGATCTCAGTGCCCACACCGGTCCCCTGAAAGAACTCCCGCCCGGCGTCACCGCCTGCGTCGGTTGGGCCAACCGCCTGATCTTCGTGTCAAGCTACCTGTGGACGGTGCTGTCGGCGCTTTCAGTTTCGCGCGCAGCCGCCGCGACCTGAAAGGGACGATGCTGGCGGGTCGCTCACCTGCGCGAAGCTCGGCCTACCGTCACGTCCGGTGATGGGCTCTACGCAAATGAGCTTCCCTTCGCGCGCATGGGAAACAAGGTTCTGCGCGAACGCGATCCACTCCTGGTAGGTCCGCTGCAAATCGCGCGGGTGCGCATAGATACGCGATGTATCCAATCGCGTATGGCCTCGGATTCGGCGAACCAGATTGCGCACGGGCCGATGCACGGCGCGACGCCACAAATCGCGGGCAATGCCGCGCTGCTCACGCTGTCGATGGTGACGGCCTTCGAATTGGGTCTGCAGGGCTGCGGGCGAGGGGTGGATGCTGACGACGGTCAGCCGGTCCGGCACACCCAGCGCCTCCATGAGTGGATCGCAAGCATACGCGTTCACGCCGAGACGGCGCCCGAACGCAATATCGAAATGCAGCATAAGGCCTTCCTCCAGCTCCGCCGCTTGCTTGATGGCGTCGGCTGTCATGTCCCGCTTCAACAGGTCATTACCCTCGATGATCCGCCATCGTGGCGCGGAGGCGGGCAGAAGACGCTGCAGGTCGCCCGGCAGGGTGCCGGCTTTAAGACATTGAATGAAGGTGCTCTTCCCGGCGCCCGAAGGGCCTGCGACGAGAAGTATCGCTGCCGGCAATCCTGCCTCCCCGCATTTCAATCGCCTGGGTGGTGCAGCACCAGGCTGCGTCACAGTATTGTCATACGCACGTGAGTGTTGCAGGGCAACTCAATCGATGCCAACGCCAAGTCATGCTGAAACGAATCGAACCTGACGCGCTGCTGCGCGACAAGCTGGTGATGGTGGCGCTGCCGGGGGCGGGGGACTGGGTCGGCGCGGTGCGCAAGCTCGGGGCGAAGGACGTCCTGCTCCTGACCCGCAACGGTCCGCAGGACGTCACACGCCACCCGACCCATGTCGAGAAACGTTACGCGCAGCTGAGTGATGTCAGGAACAGCAACAGTGAAGTCGGCATACTCAACGAACGGGCCATAGGGGCGTTGTTTAGGAAGCGGTATTTCTGGCATTCACGCTTCGAGACACTCCTAGTTCCTCTTTCTGGCAGGCTG